>CAXXTG010000095.1:0-8181 GCA_963666855.2 Vicinamibacterales bacterium | reverse complement strand
ATGCCCGGCGCTGGCCGTACTTCCGCCGCGTGCGCCGCGGCCTCTACCAGATCGAACCCGCGTTCCGGGAATCCCCGGCGGAGGCCGTGGCTTCGTACGCCGGCCCGGCACGCGCCAGCGTCCCCAAGGTGGCGGAGACCGCTCCCGCCTACGGCCGGGAGGGCGCCGAGATTCGCGACACGGTTCATGCCGTGGTGACCGAGAGCGAGGGGTGGTACGTGGCGGAGTGCCTGGAGCTGGCCGTCGTCACCCAGGCGCGGTCGTTCGACGATCTGCTCGCGAACCTCCGCGAGGCCCTGGCCCTGCACATGGAGGGCGAGGACCCCGCCTGGCTGGGCCTGTCGCCCGCCCCGCGGTTGCTCGTGAGCTACGAGGCCGCCGCCCTCGGGGCGTGATGCCGCGCCTGCGGCGGCTCTCGCCCGGCGAGGTGCTGCGCATCCTCCACCGGTTCGGCTTCGCGGTTTCCGGACAGAAGGGGAGCCACGCCAAGCTGGTGCGAATCTCCCCCGGCGGCGAGCGACAGATCCTGATCGTCCCCGTGCACGGGAGCCTCGCAACCGGCACCCTGCACGCCATCTATCGAAAGGCGGCGCGTTTCGTGCCGTCCGTCGAGTTGCGGCGGGCGTTCTTCACGGACTGACGTAACCGTCCGCATGGTTCGTGACACGATCCTTGATGGAGGCTTCCATGACCACCACTCGCCTCGCCCCCGCCCTCGCCGCCCTCGCGCTCGCGCCAGCGTTGGCAATCGGCCACCCGCTCGACGGGCTGACGGCGGCGGAGATGCTGCGCGTCACCGAGATCCTGCGCGCGGCGGGCGAAGCGGACGACGCGACGAGATACCCGCTGATCGAGCTGATCGAGCCGCCGAAGGCCGACGTGCTCGCCTGGTCGGAGGGCGATCCCGAGCCGCGCCGCGCCCTCGTGCACCTCGCCGGCGAGGCCGGCTTCCGCACCGCCGTCGTCGACATCACGGGCGGCGCCGTCGAAACCGCCGGCCCCGCCGCGGGCCAGCCGATGGTGCTGTTCGAGGAGTTCACGGGCGCCATGGACGCCGCCCTCGCGCATCCGGAGATGGTCGCCGGGCTGGCGCGGCGCGGCCTGACCCCCGGCGACGTGTTCTGCCTGCCGCTGACCGCCGGCAACTACCCGACGCCGGAGTACGAGGGCACGCGCCTGATGAAGGTGCCCTGCTACCTGAACCCGGCCGGCTCGAACTACTACGCCAAGCCCATCGAAGGCCTGTTCGCGGTCGTCGACCTGCTGCGGAACGAGGCGATCAGCGTGGTCGACGAGGGCGTCGTGCCGCTGCCGGAGGACGACTGGGGCTACACGCCCGACGAGGTCGCCGCCCGCGCGCCGTCGCGCCCGGCGTCCAGCCCCGTCCGTCTGACCCAGGCCGGCGGGCCCGGTTACACCCTCACGGGCTCGCGCGTCGAGTGGGACATCTGGCGCTTCCGCCTGCGCGTCGACAAGCGCCCCGGCATCGTGCTCTCGAACATCGACGTGCGCGACGGCGGGCGCTGGCGCTCGGTGCTCTACCAGGCCCACCTGTCGGAGGTGTTCGTCCCCTACATGGACCCGTCCCCGGGCTGGTACTTCCGCACCTACATGGACAGCGGCGAGTACGGCTTCGGCCTCTTCCTCAGCCCGTTGACGGCCGGCGTCGACTGCCCGGGCCACGCCACCTTCCTGCCCGCCCTCGTCAACGACGACCGGGGCGGGCCGCTGGAGATTCCGGACGCGATCTGCCTGTTCGAGCGCTACGTCGGCGATCCGGCGTGGCGCCACTTCGAGGTGTTCGCCCAGAGCGGGACCACCTTCGTGCCGGCCGAGGGCCGGCCCGACTCCGAGCTGGTGGTGCGGACCGCCTCGGTCGTCGGCAACTACGACTACCTGATCGACTACCGCTTCCGGCGGAACGGCGCGATGTCCATCGAGATCGGCTCGACCGGGCAGGACGCGGTCAAGGGCGTGGCCTCGACCTCGATGGCCGACGCGACCGCCGCGGCCGACACCGCCCACGGCGTCCTGGTGGCGCCCAACCTGGTGGCGCCGTTCCACGACCACTACTTCAACTTCCGCCTCGACTTCGACGTCGACGGCCCGGTCAACCACCCCGCCGTCCTCGAGGTGGTGGCCGGCGAGCCCGCGCCCGACAGCCCGCGACGCTCGTTCTGGACGATCGAGCAGTCGATGCCGGTCTCCGAGCTCGAGGCGCGCTACAAACTGAGCGCCATGGCCCCCAAGTACTTCCTCGTCGCGAACCGGGCCAAGCGGACGGGGCTGGGCCATCACCCCGCCTACATGCTCCACCACGGCAGCGTCGCCTACGGCCCGTTCGACTTCGCGACCGATCCCCCGATGAAGCGTAACGCCTATATCGAGCACGCGGTCTGGAACACCGTCCACGACCCGGCGCAGCGCTACGCCGGCGGCGAGTTCCCGATGCAGAGCGACGGCTCGGACACGCTGGCCGAGTGGGTCAAGGCGGACCGGCCGCTGCAGGGGGCCGACGTGGTGACGTGGTTCACGGCCGGGTTCCACCACCTGCCGCGGGCCGAGGACTGGCCGGTGATGTCGACCGACTGGAAGACGATTCACATCGTGCCGTACAACTTCTTCACGCGGAACCCGGCGCTGACGATCGCAGCCGGGCAATGAACGTGGAAACGACCGGCACGAGCAGTCGTCACAATGTTCGCGGCCGGGAGATGAGGGCGGGGGACCATGCCGGCGCGAGCGGTCGTCACACCCTCGCGGCAGGGCAATGAGCGCGGAGAACCATGCCGGCACAGACAATCGTCACGTCGGACGGCGTGAAGCTCCACACCGAGTGCGTGGGCCGCGGCGACGCCATCGTCTTCGTTCACGAGTACGCCGGCGATCACCGGAGCTGGGAGCCCCAGGTCCGGCGGTTCTCCCGGAGCCATCGCTGCATCACCTACGCGGCGCGGGGCTACCCGCCGTCGCAGGTACCCGCCGACGTAGGCGCGTACTCGCAACAGCACGCCGTCGACGATGCCGTCGCGGTGCTGGACGGGCTCGGCGTCGAGGCGGCGGACGCCGTCGGCATCTCGATGGGCGGCTTCGCGGGGCTGCACCTGGCGATGCGGCACCCCGCGCGCGTCCGCTCGCTGGTCGTCGCCGGCACCGGCTACGGGGCCCGTCCCGCGGAAACGCCGCGCTTCCGCGGCGAGTGCGAAGCCATCGCCCGCGTGATCGAGGAGTCGGGGATGGCGTCGTTCGCCCGTCGATACCTGTCCGGGCCGGCGCGGGTGCAGTTCCAGAACAAGGATCCGCGGGGATGGGAGCAGCTCGTGGACCAGCTCGGCGAGCACGACGCGGACGGCGCGGCGCGCACGATGCTCGGCGTGCAACGGCAGCGCCCATCGCTGTACGCGCTGGAGGCGGAGCTACGCGAGATCGCGGCGCCGGTGCTGATCCTCGCGGGAGACGAGGACGACGGCTGCCTCGAGACCAGCCTGTGGCTGAAGCGTGTCATTCCCCGGAGCGGTCTGGCCGTCCTGCCGAAATCCGGCCACACCCTGAACATCGAGGAGCCCGACCTCGTGAACGCGTTCATCGCCGACTTCCTGGGCCGGGTCGCGGCCGGGGCGTGGGGCCCCCGCGACCCCCGCGCCGTCCCGGGGGCCATCACCGGCATGTCGTAGCCCGGTGAGCGGCGCCTGCGGCCCCGCTCGCCGCCCAACCAACCCTTCAGGAGTCCACGCCGTTCCACGGCGCAGACAACTGCCCCGCGAGCGGCGCCTGCGGCGACGCTCGCCGCCCAATCAGCCCTCCAGCGGTCCGCGCCGTTCCACGGCGCAGGCTCCTGCCCGGTGAGCGGCGCCTGCGGCTTCCCTCGCCGCCCGACTCGACCCTCCAGGAATACGCGCACGTCGACGCGGACCACTGGCCTGAACCCGTCCTGCGGCGTTGCATCGACGGCGGGGCGGGTGACATGATGGCGGGCACGATCGAGGATGACCGACCCGCCTTGGGCCGTCAGGCCAGCGGATGCGGATCTCCGGGCAACGAGGAGGTTGGACATGACGAGCCGTGTGCTGTCTTCGAGCCGAATGCTGGTCGCGGGTGCGGTTGCCGTCGCCCTCTCGCTCGCCGCGGTCCTCGCGGCCCAGGCGCCCGGCGGGGCGATTCCGATGGACGCCGACGACATCGCGGGGGTGGTCACCGGCCCCGACGGCCCCGAGGCCGGGGTCTGGGTGATCGCGGAGACGCGCGACCTGCCCACCCGCTTCGTCCGGATCGTGGTGACGGACGACGAGGGGCGCTACCTCCTCCCCGATCTGCCGCAGGCCGCCTACGACGTGTGGGTGCGCGGCTACGGGCTGGTCGACTCCGAGAAGGTGCGGGCGGAGCCGGGCGACGCGCTCGATCTCGCCGCGGTCGCCGCCCCCGACGCGATGGCGGCGGCCGAGTACTACCCGGCGCAGGACTGGTTCGCCCTGCTCGAGGTCCCGGCGCCGGACGAGTTCCCGGGCACGGGGACCGACGGGAACGGCATCTCGCCCGACATCGAGAGCCAGGGCGAGTGGATCCGCTCGGTGGTCAACACCGACGGCTGCACCGGCTGCCACGCCCTGGGCAACAAGGCCACGCGGGAGATTCCCGAGGCCCTCGGCGACTTCGACTCGCACTTCGCGGCCTGGGACCGCCGCGTGCAGTCCGGGCAGGCGGGGCGCCACCATGGACGCGCGGCTGGCCGTGGTCGGCCGCGACCGGGCGCTGGCGATGTACGCCGACTGGACGGACCGCATCCAGGCCGGCGAGTACCCCACCGACGCGCCGGCCCGCCCCCGGGGCGTGGAGCGCAACGCCGTCGTGACCATGTGGGACTGGTCCGACCCCGAGGCGTACATGCACGACCTGATCTCGGCCGACAAGCGCGACCCCAACGTCAACGCGAACGGCCCCGTCTACGGCGCCCCCGAGAACAGCACCGACGACATGCCCCTCGTCGACCCCAACACGCACGTCGCCAGCGTGGTGCCGCTCCAGGTCCGCGACGCCGACACGCCGAACTCGGCGGACACCCCGCCGAAGATGCCGTCGCCGTACTGGGACGACGAGGTCATCTGGCACAGCCGCAGCGTCGCCCACAGCTTCGCCATGGACAGCCGGGCGCGGGTGTGGATCGCGGCCCGCGTTCGCGCGGCCGAGACCCCCGCGTTCTGCCAGCCGGGGTCCGACCATCCGTCCGCGCAGGCGTTCCCCATCGAGCGCAGCAACCGGCAGGTCCAGATGTACGACCCCGAGACGGGGGAGGTCACCACCGTCAACACCTGCTTCGGCACCCACCACCTGAACTTCGCCTACGACGACAAGCTGTGGTTCTGCGGCAGCGGGGCCGGTCGTCGCGTGGTTCGACACCAAAGTGTTCGACGAGACCGGCGACGAGGAGCTGGCCCAGGGGTGGACGGTGCAGGTGCTCGACACCAACGGCAACGGCCGGCGCGACGAGTACGTCGAGCCGGGCGAGCCCATCGACCCCGCGAAGGACGCGCGCATCGAGCGCGGCTTCTACGGCGTCGCCCCCAGCCCCCTCGACGGGTCCATCTGGGGCTCGACCCTCGGGTTCCCGGGCGGCCTCGTGAGGCTCGTGCCGGGCGACGATCCCGTCGACACCGCGCTGGCCGAGTTCTACGAGGTGCCGTGGAACGAGTCGGACGCGGCGGCGCAGGGGTTCTCGCCGCGGGGCATGGACGTCGACAGCGACGGCGTGGTGTGGACGGTGCTGGCGAGCGGTCACTTCGCGAGCTTCGACCGGACGAAGTGCGCGGGTCCGCTGAACGGGCCGACGGCCACCGGCCGGCACTGCCCGGAGGGCTGGTCGCTCTACCAGTTCCCGGGGCCGAACTTCAAGGGCGCGGTCGATTCCGGGGCCGCCGAGTCGGCGTACTACAACTTCACCGACCGGTTCGACCTGCTGGGGCTCGGCGAGAACATCCCCCTGGCGACGGGCAACCTGTCCGAGGGCGTGCTCGCGCTGGTGGACGGCGAGTTCCACAACTTCCGCGTGCCCTACCCGCTCGGGAGTTTCTTCGGCAAGGGCCTCGACGGGCGCATCGACGACCCCGACGCCGGCTGGAAGGGGCGGGGCATCTGGACGACGTCGGGCAGCCGCACCCCGTTCCACGCCGAGGGGGGGACGGAGCGCGTGGCGCCGGTCTTCAAGTTCCAGGTCCGGCCGGACCCCCTGGCCCACTAGCGGGCCGAAGAGCCGGCGACAACCACGGGGCGGCACGAGCCGGCAAGTGGCCGACGGACCATGCATCCAAGGATCATCGACATTCTTGCATCGGCCGGAAAGCCAACTGCGGCGATACGTCCAACAGAGCTATACAACGAGAGCTGGATGCTCCGGCTGGTTCTTGACCGGGCTCAAGAACACGCTCACGGGAGCCATCCGCTAGCCTTTCTCGCTGCTGCACGATGGTACTCGGAGCCGCTGTTGCCGTCGCCGTTTCTGGCGAGGCGACGTGGCGACCCATTGGCTGAGAGACGGACGAGCGCTGACGGAGTCGTCGGTCACTTCAACGTCGGCAAAAGGAGCAAGGGAGGACTGACGCTGCGACCAAGTGCCACGCAACTCGTCGTCGTGGAAGCAAAGATGTTCTCCAAGTTCTCGCCGAATACCAAGAATTCCCCGCCGGACTACAACCAAGCGGCCCGGACCGTGGCGTGTATCGCAGAGACACTGAAGCAGGCCGACATCGAGCCCAGGAAAATGGAGCGTCTCGCGTTCCTGGTTGTCGCGCCCCTGGATCACATCGACAGCAGCGCATTCGGTGACATCGTGACCAAGGAGAGCATTCGGTCGCGCGTAAAGAGACGGGTGGATGAGTATCGGGGGGAGCGCAACGAGTGGTTCGACCGCTGGTTCACCCCGGTGCTGGACGAGATCGGCCTCGGAGTGCTGTCGTGGGAAGAACTGCTCGACGGACTGGATCCCAGCTATTCTGCCTTCTACGACGAGTGTCTCCGACACAACCGGCGGAACGCGTCGTCGTAACTGCCGCTCAACGTAAGCATATGATGGTCGCTCACGAGCGCCCTTTCCGCGTAGCGTCGCGAGCGCCTTGACGCCGGGACAGCGGCTGTTCCGCCCCGGCCGCGGCGGCGTGTGTCCGTTGAAGCAAGGTCTCGACGAGCGCCTTGAAGTCCCGGAACGCGTCGCGGGCGGCGACCGCATGGCTCCCGAGGGCGCCGTCTCCTGCAGATAGGGAGAAGATGGGCTTTCGCGCGTCCTGCGCAAGCGGAATGAGGCTGCGGTAGTGTTTCACGGTGGCGATGCAATGCTCGTCAGCCTGCGGATCCGACGCGGCTGCGGCGGCCTCTTCGTTCAGCACGCTGCGGGAGTACTCGGCCGGCATCCGCCTCGCCCACCGGTCGTAGGCCTTGACCGGCCGGCTCAGTCGGACGCCGTGCTGCTGAATCAGGTACCCGATTGGCTGCATGTTGCCCGCCGGCAGGTCGAAGTCGGGCTCGGCCCGGTTGTCGAGGCACCTCCTCCAGTCGGCCCGCCAGCGGCGCAGGGTCGGCCCCAGGTCTCGCAGCCCCTGCCAGGAGAACAGGTCGGGGGCAAGCGGCACCGCGACGAAGTCCGTCGCGATCAGGGCCGAACGGTTGATGGCCCCCAGGCTCGGGCCGACATCGACGAGCACGATGTCGGCGCGTGACTCCCCGACGCCCTTTTGGACGACCTGCCAGAAAGCCGTGATCACACGAAACGCGCGGTGCAGGTTGGTGCTCCCCAGGCAATTCGGCCATTCCGCGGACAGCAGGTCCTCGAAGCCGGAGAGAGCCAGATCGCCCGGCAGAAGGTAGAGTCGGTCCGAGGCCCGTCGCAGCTCGGGATTCCTGACATCCCCAACCCGGGTGAGCGGCGCTACGCACTGGTGGATCGTCTTGGCGGAGGAGGACGCCCGGTCGTTCCAGAGGTCGGCCAGCGTATCCTCGTCGAGGAACGCGGCCGTAAGATTGGCCTGCGGATCGAGGTCGACTACCAGCACCGTGTGGTCCAACGCGGACAACATCCAGGCCGCGTGGTAGACCAGGGAGGTCTTCCCCACGCCGCCCTTGTTGCTGAAGAACGTCAGTACGGGTGTCATCACGCGCGGGCCCTCACCGTGCAGTGAACCCAGTTCGGCTCGACGC
>CAXXTG010000094.1:0-6375 GCA_963666855.2 Vicinamibacterales bacterium | reverse complement strand
AGTTCCTGCGGGGCGGCATCGAGAACACGCACCTGTACCACAACTCCACCCTCGCCCTCGACGCCGACACCGGCGAGATCGTCTGGTACTACCAGCATCTCAACGACCACTGGGACCTCGACCACCCGTTCGAGCGCCTGCTCGTCGACACCGCGGTGGCCCCCGACCCCGCCGCCGTGAGCTGGATCAACCCGGGCCTCACGGCCGGCGAGACGCGGCGGGTGGTGACCGGCATCCCCGGCAAGACCGGCGTCGTCTACACCCTCGACCGCGAGACCGGCGAATTCCTCTGGGCGACCCCGACCGTGCCCCAGAACGTCATCACCGACATCGACGGCGCCACCGGGGCGGTCACCCCCAACGGCGAGATCGTGTTCACCGCCGAGGGCCAGGAGGTGCTGGCGTGCCCGAGCTGGTTCGGGGGCAAGGACTGGGAGGCGGGCGCCTACAGCCCCCTGACCAACACGATGTACATGCCCCTGCGCAACGTCTGCGCCCGCATGCTCGCCTCGACCGACGCCGGCAGCCACTACGCCCTCGCCGTCCGCAACCAGATCGCGCCGGGCATGGACCAGGTCGGCACCGTGCAGGCGATCTCGGCCGAGACGGGGGAGACCCGCTGGCTCCACTCGCAGCGCTCGGCCACCATGTCGCTGGTCGCGACCGGCGGCGGGCTGGTGTTCGGGGGCGACGTGAACGGGCGGTTCCGCGCCTTCGATCAGGAGACCGGCGACGTGTTGTGGGAGATCAACCTGGGCTCGGCGGTGACGAGCTTCCCGATCAGCTACGCCGTTGACGGGCGCCAGTACGTGGCGGTCGGCACCGGTTCGGCCGGTACCGCCTCGGGCTTCCTTGGGCTGACGCCGGAACTGCGCCCCAGCGCCGGCAACAACCTGTTCGTGTTCGCGCTGCCTGAGTGACCAATAGGTTTCCGTCAACGTCCAGGGAGATGACGACACCCGAGTAAGTCACTACCGCCGTCAGACCCCGCCGAACCAAACGCCGGGGGCGCCACCCCGACAAGGCGCTCTCGGCCGCTTTCGTCCGTTTGCGCACCGCCAGGGCGGCACGCCGACGGCAACGGCCTGTATCTGTTCGTCCAGCCCACCGGAACGCGAAGCTGGGTCCAGCGGCTCGTCATCCGCGGCCGACGCCGCGAACTCGGACTCGGCGCCGCCGCGCCCGCCCCACTCGCCGAGGCGCGCGAGCTGGCCCTGGCCAACCGCAAGCACCGCAAGCTCGCCCGCTCCGGGCCCCCCCTATCGGAGAAGCGCCGCGCCGACGGCGTGCCCACCTTCACCGAGGCCGCCGAGCGCGTGCTCGAGAGCGGAAGCGCGGCGGTTGGCGCGGCCGGTGGCACGCGCAGAACGAGACCGCCGCCATTGCCCACGGCTTCCGGTCGTCGTTCCGGTACTCCCCGCGCGCGTCACAATGTCAGGTTCAGCAGGACCCGCGCGGTGCGTGGCAGCGAGGGGTGGAAGTGGATGTCCTCGATCCCCTCGAGCGGCTCGCCGGGCAGCCGCGACAGATAGTAGTAGTCGATGTCTGACACGTCGCTATTCAGCAGGTTGAAGCCCTCGACGGTGATGTCCATGCGCTCGTTCACGCGGAAGCCGACCTCGCCGTTCCAGATGGTGGTCGACGCCGAGAGGATAGAGCCGTCCTCGATCAGGGGGCGGGGGCCGAAGTGCCGCAGCCGGACGCTACCGAACACGCGGCGGGTGGGCTCGACGGTGAGGGCGCCGCCGAGCACCCGGTCGAGGGCGCCGGGAATGAAGTTGCCGGCGGGGTCGACGTCCGAGAACCGCGCCCGGGAGAACGACAGGTCGACCTCGCCGGTCATCCAAGGCGTAAAGCGCGCGTAGTTGGTCCACTCGACGCCCCACCGGTGGCTGGGCCGGCTCGCCTCGGTGATGCCCGCGTCGCCCACGAACAGGAGCTCGGAGTCGAACGAGAGATACCACAGGGCGACCGTCGACTGCAGCCCGGGCAGGGCCACGGTGCGGAAGCCCACCTCGCCGCCGCGGGCGGGGACCAGGGGATCCTCGCGGCCGACGGGCTCGCCGCTGACGGGATCGACGCGCACGGTCGCGGCCCGGGGGTCGTTGCTGTGGAACCCCCGGCCGTAGTTCAGGTAGATCTCGCTGCCGCTCCACGGCCCCAGCACCGCGGTGAGCTTCGGGCTCACGAGCGCGGTGTCGCCGCTTCCTGAGTTCAGGGGGTTCTGCGCGATGACCTCGTAGCGGTAGAGGTCGCCGCGCATCCCCAGGGTGGTCCGGAACACGCGGTTCCACTCGATCTCGCTCTGGGCGAAGAGGCCGACCGTGGTCTGCCCGACCGCGTCGTCGCGGATGGTGTTGGTGCGTCGCCTCGCGATGGTGTTGTAGAGACCGACGGTGCTGACCGCGTCGTTGCGAACCGCCGCTCCCACCGACGACTCGGCGGGCCGGTTCATGACCCGCCCCAGGCGCCGGTGCACGACCCTGGCCCCCGAGCTCCAGCGCTGCCCCTCCTGCTCGACCTGGTCGCCGTCCACCGGGTTCTCCAGGAAGTAGGTGAAGTTCTGGAACAGGTTCAACCCGCCGCGTAGCGCGTAGGCGGTCACCCGCGTCGACTGGTTCGCGCGGGAACGCAGGCCGTCGAACGTCAGCGAGTAGCGGAAGGCGTTGCCCGCGTCGGTGGGGTCGATGTTGCCGAACCGCGTGATCACCCCCTGCTCGACCGCGCGCCGCGGAATCTGGTCGGTCGCGTTCCAGTGGCCGTCGTAGCCCATCGCGGTCAGCGAGAAGGCGTTCTGGCGGTCGCCCCGGCTGTACCGGATCACCCCGTTCGCCTTCCGCATGTTGTCCTTGAGCTCCCACGGGCCGTCGTTCCTGCCGAGCTCGAGGGCCATCAGGAGGTCGCCGCCGGCCACCTGTGGCGACACCGCGCCGAGGACCCGGCCCCAGCCCTGTCCGCCGGTGCTGAGGCTGAACAGCGGCCGGTCGAGGCGGTTGACGTAGCTGATGTTCGCGGAGCCGGCAGCCGAGAAGTCGCCGTGCTCGGCGAAGTACGGGCCCTTGGTGTACTGCACGCCGCTCACCAGCTCGGGGATGAGCTGGTTGACGTCGGTGTAGCCGTGCGCGTGCGCCCCGGACGACTCGTTGAGGGGCACGCCGGCGAGGGTGGTCGCGAAGTCGGAGCCGTGGTCGAGGTTGAAGCCGCGCAGGTAGTACTGGTTGGCCTTGCCCTCGCCGCTGTGCTGGCTGACGATGAACCCGGGCACCGACTCGAGGACCTCGCCCGGCCGCATGATCGGCCGCGCCTCGAGCTGGGCGGCGGTGACGGCCCCGACGCTGGCCGAGCTCGCCACCCCCACGAGGTTCTCGCGCGGGTTGTCGAGGTCGGCGATGTTCCGGAAGGTGCGGCTCCCGGTGACGACGACGTCGGCGGTGATCGCGAGGGCGAGCTGCACGTCGACGGTGACCGGCTCGCCCGCCGTCGCCGTGAAGTCGACGCGGCCGGTCGAGAAGTTCACCAGCCGCACCACCACCGTCGCCGGGCCCGACGGCACGTCCTGGACAGTGTACCGGCCGGCCTCGTCGGTCACCGTGAACAGGTCCCCATCCGCGGTCTCGACCGCCACCGCCGCCCCGGGCAGCACCCCCGCGGTGTCGTCGGTCACTAGGCCGGTGACGACCCCCTGCGCCTGCGCGAGTCCGGGCACCGCCGCCAACACCAACACCATGACGAAAGCCGGCGCAATCGCGCACGCACGCCGGCGACCTTCCACACTGCACCACCCGCTCAGGTTCAGAAACACGGCGTCTCCCGGCGCCAACGCCGCTCGCATGCCCTATGCAGGCGAGGAGTCGACGCGCCAAACTCCCCAATTTGCCAGAAACAGTGGGAACCGCCCCTTAAGAGTGGCTGACGCGTTCCTGAAGAATTGCTGAACGAGCGGCCCGAACCACGTGACCCTTTCCGTCCAGGTCTCACCAGTTGAGGCCGGCCAGGCTTCCGAGGGACCGGTTCGGCCCTCACCGATCCGATGCGGTGCGGCCAAGTCGACAGGTTTTTGTCGCGATAGCTCCAGCCGGGCTGCTGGGCCTCGGGGCACCGGCCACCGGTGCTGGTGAATCGAGCGGGGCCGGACGTCCCTTGCCGCGCTCAGCCCCGCAAAGGAAAGCGCGCACAGCGCGTCCTCCTGCTCAGATCGCTCATAGGACCCACGACGGAGCCGCGGCCCAACAACTGCTCGGCTTCTCAGCGCGGCGGAGCCGCGACACACTCCTTCCGTTCGGTTGATGGGGTCGAGACGACGCTGCCTGTGGAGTCTGTCGTCGGGCGGGGGCGGCCGTCCAAGGCCGTGTGTGGAAACGCGTTGCACATGGTAGGACGGTACTGGGGGGGACGGGCCGCGCGTTTTCCAGGCCGCCGGCACGATGCACCAGCGCCCTCCCCCCCGTCTGCACAGGAGAATGCGCCGATGCCCGGTGAACCGGCTCACCGGGCACCCGTAGCGCCGAGGGGAGGGGCCCTGGAAGCCCGACGGAATCAGGCCAGGTCGAAGCGGTCGAGGTTCATCACCTTGTCCCAGGCGGCCACGAAGTCGCGCACGAAGGCCGGCTGGCCGTCGTCGCAGCCGTAGACCTCCGCGACGGCGCGGAGCTGGGAATTCGACCCGAAGACGAGGTCGACGGCGGTGCCTGTCCACTTGAGCTCGCCGGTCCCGCGGTCGCGGCCCTCGAACACGCCCTCGTCGTCGGCCGCCGTCCGCCATTCCGTGTTCATGTCGAGCAGGTTGACGAAGAAGTCGTTGGTCAGCGTGCCGGGCCGCTCCGTGAAGACGCCGCGGTCCGACTGCCCGGCGTTCGCGTCGAGGACGCGCAGGCCGCCGACGAGGGCGGTCATCTCGGGCGCGGTCAGGGTGAGCAACTGCGCCCGGTCCACCAGCAGCTCTTCGGCCGGGCGGCCGTTTCCGTTCCCGAGGTAGTTGCGGAACCCGTCGGCGGTCGGCTCGAGCACCGCGAACGACTCCACGTCGGTCTGCTCCTGCGCGGCGTCGGTGCGCCCCGGCGAGAAGGGGACCTCGATGTCGTGCCCGGCGCTCTTCGCGGCCCGCTCGACGGCCGCGCAGCCGCCCAGCACGATCACGTCCGCGAGCGAGACCCGCTTCCCGCCGGACTGCGCGCGGTTGAAGTCGCCCCGGATTCCGTCCAGGACTTCCAGCACGATTGACAACTGCGCCGGCTGGTTCACTTCCCAGCCCTTCTGCGGCTCGAGGCGGATGCGCGCGCCGTTCGCCCCGCCGCGCTTGTCGCTCCCGCGGAACGTCGACGCGGACGCCCAGGCGGTCGAGACCAGTTCGGAAACGGACAGGCCCGAGTCGAGGATCCGGTCCTTGAGGGCGGCGGCGTCCCCGGCGTCGATCAGCGCGTGGTCGACGGCGGGCACGGGGTCCTGCCACAGGAGCTGCTCGTCGGGCACCTCGGGGCCGAGGTAGCGCGAGACCGGCCCCATGTCGCGGTGGGTCAGCTTGAACCACGCGCGGGCGAACGCGTCGGCGAACGCGTCGGGGTTCTCGTGGAAGCGCTTCGAGATCGGCGCGTAGATGGGGTCCATCCGCAGCGCGAGGTCGGTCGTCAGCATGACGGGGGGGTGCTTCTTCGACGCGTCGTGGGCGTCCGGCACCGTGCCCGCGCCCCCGCCGTTCGACGGCACCCACTGGTGGGCCCCCGCGGGGCTCTTCGTCAGCTCCCACTCGTAGCCGAACAGGGTCTCGAAGAAGCTGTTGTCCCAGGCGGTCGGGGTGGGCGTCCAGGTGCCCTCCAGCCCGCTCGTGATCGCGTCGCCGGCCTTGCCGCTGCCGAAGCTGTTCTTCCAGCCGAGGCCCTGCTCGGCGAGAGCCGCGCCCTCGGGCTCGGGGCCGACGTGGGTGTCGGGGGCGGCGCCGTGGGTCTTGCCGAACGTGTGCCCCCCGGCGATGAGGGCCACGGTCTCCTCGTCGTTCATCGCCATCCGGCTGAACGTCTCGCGGATGTCCCGGCCCGCGGCCACCGGGTCGGGCTCGCCGTTGGGGCCCTCGGGATTCACGTAGATCAGGCCCATCTGCACCGCGCCGAACGGCTTGGCGAGGTCGCGGTCGCCGCTGTAGCGCTCGTCGCCGAGCCACTCGGTCTCGGAACCCCAGTCGATGTCCTCCTCGGGCTCCCAGACGTCCTCGCGCCCGCCGGCGAAGCCGAACGTCTTCAGGCCCATCGACTCGATGGCGCAGTTGCCGGCGAGAATCATCAGGTCGGCCCACGAGAGCTTCCGGCCGTACTTCTGCTTGACCGGCCACAGCAGCCGGCGCGCCTTGTCGAGGTTCCCGTTGTCGGGCCAACTGTTGAGGGG
>CAXXTG010000093.1:0-24283 GCA_963666855.2 Vicinamibacterales bacterium | reverse complement strand
GGCCCACCGGGTCCGCCCGGCCCGCCCGGTCCACGCCGGCCCATCCATCCGCGCCGGCCGCCGTCGGGCTGGCTCCACGCCATGTCCGCCACCACGAGCGTCCCCGCCGTCACCAGCACGCCGGCCGCCACCAGCCACGTCGTCCGCCGAAGAAACAGCGCCTTCATCGTCGTCCCCCACTCGATGTCCGCCGGCCGCGCCGCGCGCGCCCGACCCGTCATGCGGTCACGAAGTAAACCGGGCGGCATGCCCCGCCGGCCCACGCCGGCGACCCGGCCCGGCGGCCCGTCCGCGGCTCGCCGGTTGCTGTCTACAGTGACCGCCGGAACGGCGGGGTTATTCCGGCGTCGTGGATGGACCGGGGGCAAGTCGGACCTTCACGAACCGCGGAACCGCGCGCCGAGACCGCATGGGCCGTATTACGCTATTGCGCACATGAGCCATACCCTCACCGTACGCCTGACGCCCGAACTCGCCGCGTGGCTCAAGGAGACCTCGGCCCGGACCGGCATGGCCCAAGAGGCGATCGTCCGGGAGCAACTGGAGAGAGCGCGCAGACAAGGCGATGTCCGCACGTTCATGAAGCTGGCCGGCACCGTGCGCGGCGCCCCCGATCTGTCGGCCCGCAGCGGATTCTCCAAGCCGTGACCAGGGTCGCCGACACCGGTTTCCCTCGTGGCGTTCGCCAACCGGACCGACCGCTACCACGACTGGGCGACCGGTGTCTGACGAGGCGGGCGGGTCACCGCCGCCGGTCGTTCACGTCGAAGTAGTCGTCGCAGAACAGGTCCACGATCTGCAGCACGATCTCTTCGACCCGCGGCAGGTTGGCGCCGCCGGTGGCGCCCAGACTCGCCATATCCCAGGTGTCGACGTAGGCGCGGAGCTGGTTCCCCTCGATGGTGGCGAGCTGCTGGACGGAGACGCGGGCGTAGTAGGCGTAGAGCCCGGTCGATCCGCGGTGGGTGGTGACGTTGACGTAGAGGTCGGCCGCCTGCCGCGAGCTCCCGAGGCGTACGCCGCGCTCCTCGAGGCGCCGCTCGACCGCGTCGAGCAGGCCGCGCCGCGTGAGTCCGGCCCTCTCGACGTCGTCGGCGATGTCGGCGACCACGACGTTCACGTCGCGGATCCCGGCGAGGTTCTCGCGCTCGACGTCCTGCTGCCCCGCCGCCGGCGCGGCCAGCGCGAGGAGCGCACCGAAGCCCGCCGACGCCGCCAATCCGCGCCGCACGCATTCCAATCGCATCACAATCGAGTACGCTACCACACCATCATCCGGAGGGGTTCCAGGAAGATGCGCTTCGTCAGCGTTCGCGAGTTGCGGGACCGGTCGGTCTGGAGGACCCTGGCCGACGAGAAGGATCTCGTCGTCACGTCGAAGGGCAAGCCGATCGCGGTGCTCTCCGCGACATCCGAAGAGCGCCTGGAGGAATCGCTCGCCGCCGTCCGCCGCGCCCGCGCCCAGGCATCGGTCGCCGCCGTCCAGCAGGCGTCGCGCGGCGCCGGGACGGATCGCCTGGCGCTGGACGAGATCAACGCGGAGATTGACGCGGTGCGCCAGTCCCGCGCCTGACCAGTCCCGACGTCCCTTCAGTCGAGGTGGCCGCGCTCGGCGTCGCCCATCTCGACGTTGCCGTCGGGGAAGTACTCGCGCCAGCGGCGGGTGACGGTCGCGGCCACGTCGGGGCGGCACGTCAGCTCGTCGGGGAACGACGGCGCGAGCCGCGCGTCGATGACGATGGGGGCGGTGCGCGCGAGGTGGTTCCGCACCACGCGGGTCGACGCGGCGTGCACGTCGGCGGCGGGCTCGAAGCGGGTGAACGTCGTCCACAGGAAGTTCATGGCGCTGCGGGCGGCGCGTTCCGCGTCGTCGGTCAGGACCACCAGGGGCCAGCCGCGGAACGCGGGGTGGGGCGCGACCCGCGCCGGCAGGTCCGGGTCGTCGGCCGCGGGCGGCCCGCCCGCCACCAGGCATCCGCGGCAGAACACCCGCACGTCGTCGACGCCCGCGGGCAGCCCGGCCGCCGAGAACGCGCCGGGGAGCTCGCGGACGGGGTCGCCGAGCCCCAGCCACACCCCCTTCGAGCCGCGGTTCACGGCCGGTCCGGTGTAGTCGAGGGTGTCCATCGACAGGTTCGGGAACACGTACAGGTCGGTCTCGGGGTTCGTCCTGGCGAGGACGTGCTCGAGCGTGGCCCGGAAGTCGCGCAGGTCGACGGGCTGATCGGTGACGAGCAGGAACTTCGTGAGCGAGAGCTGCCCCTCGCCGAGGATGCGGAACGCGCTGGCCATCGCCTCGCGGGCGTAGCGCTGCTTGACGACGGCCGCCGACAGCGAGTGGTAGCCGGTCTCGCCGTACGACCAGAGCTGCTCGACGGCGGGCATCACGACGGGGAACAGCGGCGACAGCAGGTCCTGCAGGAGGTCGCCGATGTAGAAGTCCTCCTGCCGGGGCTTGCCGACGACCGTGGCGGGGAAGATGGCGTCCTGCCGGCGCGCGATCCGATCGACCTGGAACACCGGGTAGTCGTGGCGCAGCGAGTAGTACCCGTAGTGGTCGCCGAACGGCCCCTCGGGCCGGCGGACCCCGGGCGGCACCGACCCGATCAGAGCGAACTCGGCGCCGGCCGGCACCGGGTGCGGCCCCAGGCCCTCGACCAGGGGGAGGCGGCCGCCCGCGATCAGCGACGCCAGCATGAGCTCGGGCACGTTCTCGGGCAGCGGGGCCACCGCGGCGAGAATCAGGGCCGGCGGCCCGCCCAGGAACACGGTGACGGGCAGGGCCCCGCCCCGGCCCTCGGCGACGGCGTGGTGGAAGCCGCCGCCCTTGCCGATCTGCCAGTGCATGCCGGTGGTGCGGGCGTCGTGGATCTGCAGGCGGTACATCCCGAGGTTGTGGCCGGGCCGGTCGGGATGCTCGGTGTACACCGTCGGCAGGGTGATGAACGGGCCGCCGTCGTCGGGCCACGTCGTCAGCGCGGGCAGGCGGTCGAGGCGCACGTCGTCCGTCACCACGTCGGTCACGGGCCCGCCCCGGCCGCGCCGCATCCCGATCCGCAGCAGCTCGGCCCCGACGTCGCGGGCGCCCCACAGCTTCGACGGCGTGGGGGGCATCAGGGTCTCGACCAGCTCGACGAGCCGCCGGATCAGGCGCCCCGGCCGCTCGCCGAACGCCAGCTCGGCCCGGCGCGCGGTGCCGAAGAGGTTGGTGACGACCGGGAAGTCGGCGTCGGCGACGTTGGTGAACAGCAGGGCGGGGCCGCCCGCGGCGATCACCCGGCGGTGGATCTCGGCCGCCTCGAGCGAACGCTCGACGGGGACGTCGATCCGCACCAGGTCGCGATCGCGCCGGAGCCGGTCGAGGAACGCGCGCAGGTCGGGGAAGGACATCGTGAACGGCCGAGTGGACGGGACGGCCGGCCGCCCCGCGACCGAGTCCTACCGCACGGAGATCGACACGTCCTCGGTCACGTTGGCCAGGGTGTCCGACGCCTGCACCCGGAACAGGTACTCGCCGGGGGACGGGAAGACCGCGGTCACGACGGCCGAGCCGTCCGGGGCGTCGTCGTCGGACGCCAGGGTCACCCCGGCGGCCCCCCGCAACTGCGTCCACGTGACCGTGACCCGCTCCACCGGAGTGCGGAGGGGACGCTTGCGGGCCGACGTCTGGATCTGCGGCACGTTGACGGGCAGGGTCGGGTCGCCGGACCGCGGTTGGAACGTGTCGAGGGTCCCGCGTCCGCCCCCGCCCCGGCGCCGCGGCGGGGGCAGGCCGTCGTCGGTCACCGCCGCGCTCAGGGTCACCGGCTCGCCGGCGGCCGCGCCCGCGGGCGCGGCGACGGCGAGCGTCGGGGGCTGGTTGTCCCCCTGGCCGCCGGCCCGCGCGGCGGCCGCGTTCGCGAAGATCTCCCACTCGGGCTGCAGCCAGCCGAGGGCGCGGTAGGTCTCGTCGCCCACCGTGACCTGCCACTCGAGGCGCCGGTCGCCCCAGTCGGCCGGCACCCGCACGCTGAACATCCGGCGGTTGGTGCGCGGGTAGAAGTAGGTCGGCTGCCCCTGGTCGGGGTCGCCCGGCGACATCCGGTTGGCGGCCCCGACGGGAATGTGCAGCTCTTCGACGTAGTTCCGGTTCAGGTACCCGAAATGGAAGTCGAAGCCGCCGTCGGGATGGTGCGACCAGCCGTCGAAGAACGGCTGAATCGACTGTCCCGAGTTGAACAGGAAGTTCTGCGGATCGGCCTGGGCCCGCCCCTCGGCGGCCGCGCCGAGGACCACGGCCAGGGCCAGCAGCGGCGTGAGGTCGTCTTGACCGGTTGAACATGGCTGTCTCGAAACACGCCGGCGCGGGGGCGGGACATCCCCCGCCCCCGCGCCGGCTTCTACTTCAACGGGCACGCTCCGTCCGGCGGCTTCAACGGGCGCCCTCCGTCCGGCGGCCGCCGGCACAACCGATGCCGCGAGCGGCCACCGTCGTCGGTGCGCCCGCGCGCCGCCCGATGCCGCGAGCGGCGCGGTCACTCGCCGTCGGTGCGCCCGCGCGCCGCCCGATGCCCCGGGGCCGCGCGATCACTCATCGTCGGTGCGTTCGCGCGCCGCCTGCCGATCGGCCACCGCCGCCTCGTACTCCTCGTCGGTCAGGTCGTGCCACCCGATCCACGCGAAGCCCATCTCGTCGATGGTGCGCCCGCCGTTGCCCACCCAGTTGCTCGGGTCGACGTTGCCCCGGTTGGCGGCCGAGTTGTCGAACCAGCTCGACACGTGCAGGATGGTCCCGGCCGGAATCAGCGGCGCGACGTCGTCCTCGTAGTTGTAGTTCATGTGCCAGTTGTAGTCGAAGCCCGCGCAGTTCACCGTCTCGGCCCGGACCGGCTGGGTCGGGTAGATGAACTCGATGCACTGGTAGATGCCCAGCATGTGCATGTGCGGCTGGAACATGGTGATGCGCGCCGCGTTGTTGAAGCGGGCGTAGCCGTCAGAACGCGAGACCTCGCCGGCGGGGATGTCGAGGATGCCGGTGGTCACGTTCTGCGAGCCCCCGAGCTGCCGCGAGTAGCGGATGAACTTGGGCGTCTCGCCGGCCGGCAGGAAGTTGATGCCCAGCTCGACGTCGGCGTCGATCGGCTCGCCCACCGAGTGCAGGTGGTAGCTGAGCCGCGCCTGGCTCCCGCCGGGCAGCAGCAGCCCCGAGTCGGGCGGATAGATCTCGGCCAGCTTCCCGGAGGCGTACTCGACGAGGAAGAGCCCGCCGCTCATGTCGGCCTCGTCCGCGCTCGGCTCGACCGCGTAGGACAGGGCGTGGTGCACGACCTGGCGGGCCTTGTCGCCCACGGGCCGGGTCTGGATGGCGGTGATGTAGCGGTCCTCTTCCAGCCCCATCTCGGCGAACAGGTTCCCGAACAGGTCGGGGCCGGCCGCCGGCACCTCATAGGTCGGGAACCGCACGACGAGGTCGGGGTCGCCGATCTGCCACGAGTCGGCCGGCGCGAACTCCGGCGGCGCGGGGGTGTCGGCGGGGTTGCCCTGCGGCGCCCCGGCGTCGACCCAGGCGAGGATGGTGCCGATCTCCCCGTCGGTCAGCGACGGGTCGTTCTTGAAGCTCTGGATGCCCAGGCGCCGGTCGATGTGCCAGGGGGGCATGGCGCGGGTCTCGACCTTCTCGCGGATCGACCGCGCCCAGGGCCGCACGTCGCGGTAGCTGATCAGCGACATCGGCGCGATCTCGCCGGGCCGGTGGCAGTTCACGCACGACCGGTAGAGAATCGGCGCGACGTCGTTGGCGAACGTGGGGGCTTCCGTCCCCTGGGCGGCGGCGGCGCCCGGCAGCGCCAGCACGGCCGAACTCAGCACGAACGCGGCGACGAGTGTGGTGGTCCTCACGTCAATCCTCCCGGCGGTCGGCGGCGGCCGCGATCCCCGCGGCCGGCCCACCGCGCTACCGTACGTCCGCCGGCCGGAACCCGCCCGGGGGCCGGCCCCGCCCGGCGTCGCTGTACACGACGATGACCGCGGATTATCTCACAGATCCGCCATCCTCGGATCTCCGCCCGCCCCCGCTCCCGTCGGACCGGCCCCGCGGCGCGGGCCGCCCCGACGCCGGCCGGCCCCGGTGTCGTGCGGCGGGCGTCGGGTGCACGACAGGCCCGTGAGACGGCCCCTCGGGCGCGGTTGGCGGAAGCGACGGGCTGCGGATCGCGTCGCGGCCGACCGCGGAATCCGCACTCTGCTTGGCGTGCACCCGCGGGCGGCGGCGGAGGCCGGCAGCCCACCCCGCCCCAGCGCCGGCGGCCGCGATGCCGCACTTGAAAAAAGACTATGATGTCGTCATTTTTCACCGAATAATGACGGTGCCATGTCCACCTACCGCCGCCTGGCCGAACCGGCCCGGCAGAGCTTCTTCCTGTTCGGCATGCGCGGCGTCGGCAAGAGCACCTGGGCGCGCGCGACGTTCCCGGACGCGGCGTACGTCGACCTGCTCGACGAGCGGCTCTACCAGGATCTGCTGGCCGACCCCTCGCTCTTCGCCCAGTCGGTCGGCCACCTCCCGCCGGGCGCCTGGGTCGTCGTCGACGAGGTGCAGCGGCTGCCGGCCCTGCTGAACGAGGTCCACCGGCTGATCGAGACGCGCCGGCTGCGCTTCGCGCTGCTCGGGTCGAGCGCCCGCAAGCTCAAGGCCGCGGGCACCAACCTGCTGGCGGGCCGCGCCCTCAAGCGGACCATGTTCCCCCTGACCGCGGCCGAGCTGGGCGCCGAGTTCGACCTCGAGCGCGTGCTGCGCCACGGGTCGGTGCCCCTCGTCTGGACGAGCGACGCCCCGCGCGCCGTCCTCGAGACCTACGCGCAACTCTATCTGCGCGAGGAGATCCGCGCCGAGGCCCTGGTCCGCAACCTGCCCGGCTTCGTCCGCTTCCTGCCGGTGGCGGCGCTGTTCAACGGCCAGGTCGTCAACGTCGCGGGCATCGCGCGCGACGCCGGGGTCGCCCGCACCACCGTGCAGGGCTATCTCGACATCCTCGAGGACACGCTGCTCGTCTTCCGCCTGCCCGCCTACGACGCCCGGCTGCGCGTGCGCGAGCGGAAGTCGCCGAAGCTGTACTGGGTCGACCCCGGCGTCGTGCGCGCCGTCAAGCGCCAACTCGGCGAGGTCGCGGCGGAAGAACGCGGCCCCCTGCTCGAGAGCTGGGTCGTCACCACGCTCCGCGCCCACGCGGAGGCGCGGGACCTCTACGAAGAAATGTGGTACTGGGCGCCGCACCAGACCGAGACCGAGGTCGATCTGCTCCTGCGGCGGGGGCGCGACCTGCTGGCCGTCGAAGTGAAGGCGGCGGGCCGCTACCACACCGGACTGCTCAAGGGCCTGCGCGCCATCGAGACGCTGCCGGGGCTCGTGCGGCGGGTCCTCGTCTACACCGGCCCCCGCGCCTTCCGCTCCCGAGACGGCATCGAGGTCTGGCCCGCCCCCCGCTTCGCCGCCGCCGCGGCGTCCGGCGACCTCTGGCCCTGACTTCCGGGGCCGCCGCCCTCCCGCCCCCGGACACCGCGGGCATCCGCGGGGCCGCCGCTCCGGCTACGCGGCCCGCTGCATCGATCAGGAGTTGCCGGGGGGCTGAGCGCCCCGCCGGGGCGTCAGTAGCCGCCGCCCGCCGACCGCGACGACTCGGGGACCGGCGACTGGTAGAGGACGCGGCCGACGAAGAACGGGCCCATGTCCTGAATGTACTCCGAGGTCTGGACGGTGGGGCGCATGTCCTTGACGAGCTTCGACAGGGGGTGGAGCTCGGGGCCGATCAGGCCGATCACGAACTCGTTGTCGTCGCGGTCGAGGCCGTGGCACTCGAGGCGCACGTCGACGGCCAGCCCCAGCTCGCCGTAGCCGCGCCCGACCGTGCCGTGCTCCATGAGGATGCGGCCCTGGTCGCCGCGCGGCAGCCGGTTGAACGCGCCGGTGCGGCGCAGGGGGTACCAGACGCCCCACGGGTGCCCGGGGTTCAGGACGGCGCGCCGGACCCGGTGCAGCAGGAAGTCCTCGAGGTCGGCCTCGCGCCCGCTCGAGTAGGTGCGGCCGAGCATGGTGAAGTCGGGCAGGGGGGTCAGGGTCTGGAAGTAGGGTCCGGCCAGCAGACTCCGCGCCGCCTCGGCGAAGAGGGCCGGATCCTCGGACATCAGCACCACGCCCACCCCGCGCGGGTCGTTCAGGTTGGCGTACACCGCCGCCTCGAGACCGCTGTCGCGCACCAGGTCGACGACGGATCCCGTGCTGCGGCACGCGGTGAACACGTGGAGCTGCACGAACAGCCGCCGGTCCAGCGTCTGCGGAACGCCCCGCACCGGCGCGCCGTGCTCCAGCAGGTCGGGCACGAAGGCGGCCGGCGCGGGGCGGCGGCCGGAGGCGGGGGCGGAGGCCGGCGGCGCGTCGGTTCTGTCGGTCATGGCGTCTGTCCCTCGGTGAGCCGCGACCATTCTATAGGAGCCGACGGCGGCGGGAGGCCGCTCTGCGTCCTCCGATGGCCGCCCAACCAACACCGCGGGGCGTCTGCACCGTTCTACGGCGCAGACGCCTAGTCCGCCCGCGACGCCAGCCCCATGGCGCGGCGCCACGCGGCGAGCTGGCCGATGTGGGTGGCCTCGTGGGCCGACAGCAGGTAGTCGACGAAGTCGCCCATCGTCGGGAAGTACTTGCGGGTGTTCTCGTCCGGGTACTCCTTGGCGAAGATCGCGGGGTCGGCGGCGGCCACCGCCGCGGCCACCCGCTCGTGCTGCTTCTTCAGCTCGGCGAGCAGGGCGTCCTTCGACGGGTACTTGGACGCGTCGCCGGTCGGCTCGCCGCCGGTCTTGCCCGCCTCCTCCCAGTCGGCGGGGAAGGTCGACTCGAGGCCGAGGGCCACGCCGGTGTGGTTCGCCGCCGACGCGAGGTGGCACAGGGTCCACGCCGGGTGGTTCACCAACCCGTGCGGCTGTTGGACCATCTGCTCGCCGCTCAGATCCTTGACCAGCGACTCCAGGTGACCGAGGTTGAACTTGTAGGTGAAGAGAAGGTGCTCGCGCATCGGATGCTCCCCGTGGTGGATGTTCGAGACGACAACAGCCGCCCAGTATACCGCCACCCGGACCCCGGCCGCGAAACACGCTCGACGACAGCCACGGCCCGCCGCCGCACACGCCCGACGACGGCCGGCGGCCCGCCGCCGCGCCGTTGCCGGCGCCGGCGCCGCACTTGCGGCACACCCCCCGGCGCCGACCCGACCCGGGCGGCGGCCGGGCGTCCCGCGGTGCGGCACGGCGGACCGCCCCGCCTTGTAATCTCCCGCCCGGCGGCGGAAAATACGCGCGTGACTACTGGAACCCTCGAACGCGGAACATCGGGGCTGGACGCCATCGTCGAGCTGCTCGGCGACGACGCGGCCCTGCTCGAGCACCGCTGCCGGACCATCCCGGCGTCCGACCTGCACCTGCCGGGTCCGGACTTCGTCGACCGCTGCTGCGCGCTGTCGGACCGGCCGGCGCGGGTGCTGACGAGCCTGCAGGCGATGTTCGGCGCGGGCCGGCTCGCGGGCACCGGGTACGTCTCGATCCTCCCCGTCGACCAGGGCATCGAGCACTCCGCGGGGGCCTCGTTCGCGCCGAACCCGGCCTACTTCGACCCCGAGAACATCGTCCGGCTCGGCATCGAGGGCGGCTGCAACGCGGTCGCGTCTACCCTCGGGGTGCTCGGGGCCCTGTCGCGCCGTTACGCCCACAAGATCCCGTTCATCCTCAAGTTCAACCACAACGAGTTCATCTCGTACCCCAACGCCTACGACCAAATCCGGTTCGCGAGCGTCGAGCAGGCGTTCGACATGGGGGCGATGGGGGTGGGGGCCACCATCTACTTCGGGTCCGGAGAGTCGAGGCGGCAGATTCAGGAGGTCTCCGAGCTCTTCCACCAAGCCCACGAGCTGGGCATGTTCACGGTGCTGTGGTGCTATCTGCGCAACGCCGCGTTCAAGACCCCCGAGGCCGACTACCACACCGCGGCCGACCTCACCGGGCAGGCCAACCACCTCGGGGTGACCATCGAGGCCGACGTCATCAAGCAGAAGCTGCCCGAGACCAACGGCGGCTACCCCGCCCTCGGCTTCGGCAAGACCCACCAGGGGGTCTACGGGGCGCTGACCACCGACCACCCCATCGACCTCACCCGCTATCAGGTCGCCAACTGCTACCTCGGCCGGGCCGGGCTCATCAACTCGGGCGGGGCCTCGTCGGGCGGGAGCGACCTGAAGGAGGCGGTGACGACCGCGGTCGTCAACAAGCGGGCGGGCGGCACCGGGCTCATCTCGGGCCGCAAGGCGTTCCAACGCCCGATGGCCGAGGGCGTCGCCCTGCTGAACGCGATTCAGGACGTGTACCTGTCGCCCGAGATCACCGTCGCCTGACGCCGCCCCCGGCCGCTTCACACGCGTTCGGGGCGCGCCCAGAGGTCGAGCCGGATCGACAGCAGGAAGTACTTCTTCCGCAGGGCCACGACGCGGTCGGCGTAGCCCTCCTTGGGGATCTCGCGCGAGCGGAGCCGCCGGCGCAGGCGCCGCAGCTCGTGGCGGTAGAGGTCGTTCACGAACTCCTTGGCGAGCGACGGCGGCGTCGACGGGCGGGGGCGCAGGCCGAACGCGGCCAGCTCCTCCAGGATCCGCGGATGGTAGGTGTACTCCACGCGCCGCCCGCGTCTGCCCGCGGCTCAGAACCCCGGCGGGGCCTCGTCGGCCGACGGCCCGTAGATCGACGGCACGGGGACGTCGTTCATCCGCAGGTAGACGCCGAGCTGGGCGCGGTGGTGAATCAGGTGGTTCATCACGAAGCTGCGGATGACCGCGACCTTGGGCAGGGTCATCAGCACCGTGCCGTTGTTGAGCAGCGACCACGATTTCATGAAATCGGCGTCGCCCGCGGCCGCGAGGGCCGCCCGCGCGGCGGCCGCGTGGCGGTCGAAGGCGGCCACGAGATCGTCGACCGAGGCCGGCGTCGGGGGCAGGGGCATCGGCTCGCCGCCGGGGGCGAGGTCCAGCTCGTCCTCCGCCATGGTCAGCACCGCCCACTGCGGCAGGTTCGCGAGGTGCCCGGCGAGCCAGATCATGGTCCCCGACTTCTCGTGGGGCCGCCACTCGAACTTGTCGGCGGGCACCCGCTCCAGCGTCCTCCGCACCCCCGCCGCCTCCTGGTCGAACTCCGGCAGCAACGCCTCGGCAATCGCCATTTCCGTCTCCTGTCCGTGTTGCGGGCCGTCCCTCAAAAGCCGACGGCGGCGCTGGTGCGGCGGCGGTCCTCGGCGCCCTCCAGCACGTCCTCCTCCGCGTCGTAGTAGATCGCCGACACCGCCCCCTGCACCCGCGTCTCGACCATCGCGTGGCCCCGCCGCTCCAGCAGGGCCAGGGTGTCGGGCGACAGCCCCCACCGCTCGTAGCGGGTCACGTCGGGGAGCCACTGGTGGTGGATGCGGGGCGCGTCCACCGCCTCCTGCACGTTCATGCCGTGGTCGACGACGTTCAGGATGGTCTGCAGCACGGTGTTGATGATGGTCCGCCCGCCCGGGCTCCCCGTCACCAGCACGAGGCGCCCGTCCCGGGTGACGATGGTCGGGGACATGCTCGACAGCATGCGCTTGCCGGGTTCGGCGAGGTTGGGTTCGGTCCCGATGAGCCCGGAGTCGGTGGTGATGCCGGGGCCCGCGTTGAAGTCGCCCATCTCGTTGTTCAGCAGGAACCCCGCCCCCGGCACGGTGATCTTCGACCCGTAGCCCTGCTCGAGGGTGTAGGTCAGCGACACCGCGTTGCGGGCCGCGTCGACCACCGACAGGTGCGTCGTCTCGCCGCCCTCGCGCGGCCACTCGAACGAGTCGGGCGACGACGCCGACGCCCGGCCGGGGTCGATGGTCCCGCGCAGCGCCGCCGCGTAGGCCTTCGAGGTCAGGCGTTCGACGGGCATCGCGGGGTTGAACGCGGGGTCGCCGAGGTGGCGCGCGCGGTCGGCGTAGGCGCGCCGCATCGCCTCGATCATCAGGTGGACGGTCGCGGCCGACCCGAACCCCGACGCCGCGAGGTCGTCGTGCTCCAGGATGTTGAGCATCTGGACGATCGCCGTCCCCCCCGAGCTGATGGGGGGCATCGAGAGCACCTCGTAGCCGCGGTACGTCCCCCGGATGGGCGCCCGCCGCACGGCGCGGTAGGCGGCGAGGTCGGCGCGGGTCATGATGCCGCCGTTCGCGGCCATCTCGCGCTCGACGAGGGCCGCGGTCTCGCCCCGGTAGAAGCCGTCCGGCCCCTCGGCGGCGATGCGCTCGAGGGTCCGCGCGAGGTCGGGCTGGCGCAGCACCTCGCCCGCCGCGTAGGGCTCGCCGTCCTTCGAGAACTGGGCCACCGACGCCGGGTACGGGGCCATCCGCGGCAGCACCCCGGCCAGCGACCGGGCGAGGGCGTCGGACACCGCGAAGCCCTCGCGGGCGAGCCGCACCGCCGGCTCGACGAGCCGCGCCCACGGCAGGCTCCCGTGCTCGGTCCACGCGAGGTGCAGCCCCGCCACCGTGCCCGGCACCCCCACCGCGAGATGGGAGTTGTGGTGCAGCACCCGGTCGTACTCGCCGTCCCGCAGGAACATGGTCGGCGACGACCCCGCCGGCGCGGTCTCGCGGAAGTCGTAGGCGGCGGGCCCGCCCTCGGCGGGGCGGTAGACGAGGAAGCCGCCCCCGCCGATGTTGCCGGCGGTCGGGTAGGTCACCGCGAGCGCGAAGGCGGCGGCGACGGCGGCGTCGATGGCGTTGCCGCCCCCGCGCATCACGTCGGCCCCGACCGCCGAGGCGACGGCGTCCTGCGAGACGACCATCGCCTCCCGCGCCCGTATCGGCTGGGTGCTGCCGGTGAGGACGGGGGCGAGCCCCAGCCACGCGGCGAGGACGAGCCCCGCCCCGGCGATCCTGCGTCGTCAGTGCGGTGGACATCGAAACAATGATCGCAGCGTTGCCCACCGAGGGCAAGCCTGCGCCGCCGCGGTCGCGGCGCGGTCGGCCCCCGGCGCGACCGGGCGCGTGTCGGCGGGTTTCGCCGGTGCGAAACTCCGCCGCGTCGGCCGCCGGGCGGCACCGAGGTTCGCGGAGGGCCGGCCGGGGTAGTATTCTGGTTCCGACCGTCCGCGGGAATCGGACGGCTAAGGAGGTTTCCGAGATGAGCCGACGACTGTCAACGCTGCCGGCGGCGGCGCTCGCGGCCGCGCTGTTCGCCGCCCCCCTCGCTTCCGCGCAGACCCCGGCGGCCGACTACGACGTGCCGCGGACCCCGTGGGGCGACCCCGACCTGCAGGCCATCTGGAACAACGCCACCATCACCCCCCTCGAGCGCCCCGCCGACCGCGCCGACCAGGCGTTCCTGAGCGCCGAGGAGGTGGCCGCGCTCGAGCGGCAGGCCCAGGCGCGGGTCGACCAGCAGAACGCGCCGAGCGAAGTCAGGACCGAGCCGCTGCCGGTGGGCGGCAACGTCGGCGCCTACAACAGCTTCTGGACCGAGCAGAGCACGTCGGTGGTGGGGACGGCCCGCACGTCGCTGATCACGGACCCGCCCGACGGCCGGCTGCCGACCCTGACCGCGGAGGCCCTGGCCCGCATCACGTCGCCCGAGTCGGTGCGCATCGCCGACATCCGCGAGGGCCGGGTCCCCGCCGACGGGCCCGAGCAGATGGGCCTGAGCGAGCGCTGCCTCTGGTACCGCGGCATCCCGACCCTGCCGACCGGCTACAACAACAACTACCACTTCTTCCAGACGCCCGACCGGGTGATCATCCTGCAGGAGCACATCCACGACCTGCGGGTCGTCTTCCTCGACGGCCGGCCGCACCTGCCGGACGGCGTCCGGCAGTTCGCGGGCAGCTCGCGCGGCCGCTGGGACGGCGACACCCTGGTGGTCGAGACCACGAACCTGCGCCAGCCGTTCATCCGGCGCTGGGCGCGGCCCGAGCACTCGCTGTCGCGCGGCGACCTCAGCGAGACGGCGCGGGTGACGGAGCGCTTCACGCGGACCGGCCCCGACACGCTGCACTACGAGTTCACCGTCGACGACCCCGAGACGTGGACGCGGCCGTGGTCGGGGGCCCTGCCCTACGCGCGGGCGGAGGGCCCGATGTTCGAGTTCGCGTGCCACGAGGGGAACTACGGCATGATGAACATGATGGCGGGCTCGCGGGCCGAGGACGCCGCCGGCGGCCAGTAGCGCGGCGATGCGGCATGATGAAGCGTGATGGCGGGCCCGCGGGCCGAAGAGGCCGGCGGCGGCGGCCGCCAGCGCGGTAAGCGGAAACCGGCGCTCCGCCGTATTCATGATCGCCCTTCGAAGCGGGGCCGGCCGGGCCGCCGCTTCGACCCGCGGCGGGGGCGGGGCGCGCCCGCCCGCCGCGGGGAGTGATTCGACGCGAGAAAATGGGACGTTATCGATGGCGAAGCTCGCGATTTTCGTCGACGGCGGCTATCTCTCCTACCTCGCCGAACATCACTTCCGCACGTGGGTCGACTTCGGGAAGCTGAGCAACGAGGTGCAGACCACCATCTCCGGGCGCACCAACGAGCCGCTCGACCTGCTGCGCACCTACTTCTACGACTGCCTCCCCTATCAGAGCAACACCCCGACCGAGGACGAGGAGCGGCGGTTCAGCAGCAAGAAGCGCTTCTTCTACGCGCTGCAGCGCCTTCCGCGCTACAAGGTGCGCGAGGGCCGGCTGATGCACCGCGGCATCGACGCCCAGGGCAAGCCCATCTTCCAGCAGAAGCGCGTCGACCTGATGGTGGGCCTCGACATCGCCAACCTCGCCGCGAAGCGGCAGATCAACCACGCCGCGGTCATCTCGGGC
Source organism: Vicinamibacterales bacterium (assembly GCA_963666855.2). Lineage (GTDB taxonomy): Bacteria > Acidobacteriota > Vicinamibacteria > Vicinamibacterales > UBA8438 > JAJEEA01. Next base: position 9,424 of record CAXXTG010000093.1, on the reverse strand, counting down.
GACGGCGACCTCCTGCCCGCGGTCGAGGCGGCGCAGCAGGAGGGGGTGCTGGTGTGGCTGGTGCACGGCCCCCAGCTCACCTACGCCGAAGAGCTGTGGGACCTCGCCGACGACCGCCTGTCCATCGACGCCGAATTCATGAAGAGCGTCGAGAAGTCCGTGACCACCTGAGCCATGAACACATTCGCCATCATCATCCTCGCCGCCCTCGTGGGCGAGTACCTCCTGGGCGCGGTCTCGGGACTGCTCAGCGCCCGCTCGTTCAGCCCCGCGGTGCCGGCCGAGTTCGCCGGCGTCTTCGACGACGAGCAGTACGCCCGGGCGCGGCGCTACACCGCCACCCGCACCCGCTTCGGCCTCGTCCGCGGGGCGTTCGACCTCGCGGTGCTGCTCGCGTTCTGGTTCGCGGGGGGCTTCGCGTGGCTCGACGGCGCGGTCCGCGGGCTCGGCCAGGGCCCGGTGGTGACGGGGCTCGCGTTCATCGGGGCCCTCACGCTCGCCGGCACCCTCCTCGGGCTCCCGTTCCGGGCGTGGTCGACCTTCGTCATCGAGGCCCGCTACGGGTTCAACCGCACCACCCCGGGGACGTTCGCCGCCGACCTCGTGAAGGGCCTGGGCCTCACCGTCGTCCTCGGGGGCGCGCTGCTCGCCGTCATCCTCGCGTTCTTCGAGTGGGCGGGGCCGCTGGCGTGGCTCTGGTGCTGGATGGCGGCGACCGCGTTCACGCTCGCGGTGCAGTTCATCGCCCCGACGTGGATCATGCCGCTCTTCAACACCTTCACCCCCCTCGACGGCGGCGAGCTGCACGACGCCATCCTCGGCTACGCCCGCTCCGCGAAGTTCCCCCTGGGGGGCATCTTCGTCGTCGACGGCTCGCGGCGCTCGTCGAAGGCCAACGCCTTCTTCGCCGGCTTCGGCAAGCACAAGCGGATCGGGCTCTTCGACACCCTCGTCGACAAGTACACCGTCCCCGAGCTCGTCGCGGTCGTCGCGCACGAGATCGGCCACTACAAGAAGCGGCACGTGTGGCTGCAGACGGCCCTGTCGATCGGCCACCTCGGGGCGATGCTGTGGGTCCTGTCGCTCTTCCTCGGGCAGGAGGGCCTGTTCGCGGCGTTCTACGTCGCCGAGCCCTCGGTCTACGCGGGGCTGCTCTTCTTCAGCCTGCTCTTCACCCCCGTCGAGCTGGTGCTGTCGGTGATCATGCAGGTGTTCTCGCGCCGCCACGAGTTCGAGGCCGACCGCTTCGCGGCCGAGACCACCGGCAGCGGGGCGCCGCTGGTCAGCGCCCTGAAGAAGCTGTCGGCCGACAACCTCAACAACCTGACGCCCCACCCCCTCGACGTCTTCCTGCACTACTCGCACCCGCCGGTGCTGCGCCGCATCGACGCCCTGCAGCGGCCGGCCGCGGGCGAGCCCGCATGAGCTGGCCGGGGATTCCCGTCCAGTTCCGAGCGGTGCTCACGATCTTCGCGGGTCTACCGACCTCGCGGCGGCGTGGCGATGAGGCACCGCGGGCCGGGAGCTCGACTGAGCCGCTCGTCAAGCGTGACCAGCGGACAGGCGAGCATCTCGGCCAGCGCGACGTACCAGGCGTCGTAGCAGGTCAGGTTGAACCGAAGCGCCCATACGCGCTCGGCGAACGGCGCGAAGGGGTACAAGTCGATATCCAGGCGCAACAGGTCCCGGCGCGCACTTCCGGCCTCGAGTCGCGACAGGTCGCCGGCGAGTTCCAGCCGCCGCAGGATGTTGCCGGCCTCGGCGAGCACCAGCTCCGGACCCGCCAGCGCCCCGCGGGCGATTTCCGTCTCGGCCCAAGGCCCGTCGCCGGCCGAGTCCACGAGGGCGGCGACGACCGCCGACGCATCGACGACCCTCACGTTCGGTCCGCATCGCGGGCATTCAGAATGCTCGCGGTCGAGACGCGGGTCGCCGCGGCCGCCTTGCGGTCACGCACGCCGTGGAGCCACTCGTCCACCGTGGGCCGCGAGGCGATTCGCTCGAGCTCGCCGCGCAGAAACCCCTGCATGGACTGACGTTGTCGCGCGGCCCGGATCGCGAGCACGTCGCGGACCTCTTCCGGCACGTTGCGGATGGTGATCTGCACAGGCATGAGAGCATTATGCCATCGTTGATGGCGTTTCGCTGTCGGCCGGGGCAGGCAGCCGGCGGGACGGCGGCGCCTCGCGGAAGTCGAGCCGGCCCGAGGCGCGGGAGGACGACGGACAGGCACATCGATGACGTTCCGCCCGCGGGGCCGGAGCCCGGGGCCGAGAGCCGGGACCGCCTCACTCCGGCAGGCGGTAGGCGATGTACTCGCCGGGGTGGGTGCGCCCGCTGACGGCGAGGGCGATGTACTGGCGGCCCGCGGCGAGGTAGGTCATCGGCGACCCCGACTGGGGGGCGGGCATGACGACGGCGCCGACCTCGCGGCCGGTGGCCTTGTCGTAGGCCCGCAGGCGCGCCCCCCGCCCCCCGGGGACGGGGTGGTAGCCGCACTCGCCCATCACCAGCAGGGTCTTGGTGACGAGGGGGCCGATGAGGTGGATGCACGCCTCGCCGGTCGGCGGGATGTCGAGGCCGGCGAGGGCGGGGTGGTTCTTCACGCGCTCGGGGGTCTCCCCGTGCGGCACCTGCCAGCGAATCTCGCCCCGGTCGAGGTCGATGGCCGACACCCGGCCCCAGGGCGGCTTCGCCAGGGGCAGCCCGCGCACGTGGAGGTCGCGCAGGCCGCCGTGGCCCACGCCGTACTTCGCGGTGCCCTTGACGTAGCGCATGTCCGAGACCGACGGATCGGGGGTGGGAATCAGCTCCCACGAGTAGAACGCGGTGCGCGACGGCACGTAGAGCACGTGCGTCTCGGGGTCGTAGCCGCCGCCGGGCCAGTTGGTGCCGCCGCTGCCGGCCCCCAGGCCGAGGGTGGCGACGGGCCCCTCCGGGCGGCTGACGACGGGCGGGGTGAAGATGGGCCCGAGCCGGTAGCGCGACACCAGTTCGACCGCCTCGGCCCGCAGCTCGGGGGTGAAGTCGATCAGATCGTCGATGGACGCCCCCTGCCGGTCGTAGGGCGGCGGCTTCGTGGGGAACGGCTGGGTCGGCGAGTACCACTCGCCGGGCACGTCGCCCGCGGGCACCGGCCGCTCCTCGATGGGCCACACCGGCTCGCCCGTCACCCGGTCGAAGACGTAGAGGAACGCCTGCTTCCCCGGCTGCGCCACCGCCTTGACGGGCCGCCCGTCCACGGTGATGTCGGCGAGAATCGGGGGGCTCGCCATGTCGAAGCCCCAGAGGGGGTGGTGCACGAGCTGGAAGTGCCAGAGCCGCTCGCCGGTCATCAGGTCGACGGCGACGAGGCTCTCGCCGAACAGGTTGTCGCCCGGCCGGTGGCCGCCGTAGTAGTCGCCCGACGGCGTCTCCACCGGCAGGTACGCGATGCCCAGTTCGGCGTCGGCGGATATCTGGGTCCACACGCCGTTGTTCCCGTTGACGCCCCACGAGTCGTTGAGCCACGTCTCGACTCCGACGTCCCCGGGGCCGGGGACGGTGTCGAACGTCCACAGGCGCCGCCCCGTGCGGACGTCGAACGCCTGCACCAGCCCCTTGGTGTTGTTGTGGGTGCGGGGGGCGGGGGCGTCGGCGAAGGTGCCGCCCACGACGACGACGTCGCGCGCCACCGTGGGGGTGGCGTGCAGCCCGATCCCGCCGGTGACGGGGTCGATGGGCCGCCCCTCGCCGACCACCGCGGCCGTCTTCAGGTCCACCCGGCCGCCCTCGCCGAAGCCGGGGACGGGGCGGCCCGTCGCCGCGTCGAGGGCGACGAGGCGGAAGCCGATCGTCACGTAGAGGACCCGCTCGTCCGTCCCGTCGGTCCAGTACGCCAGCCCGCGGCCCGACAGCCGGCGGGGCGCCGCGGCCGCGCGCGCCCCCTCGCGCTCGGCGTGCATCCACAGCAGCTCGCCGGTGACGGGGTCCAGGGCCACCACCGCGCGCCGCGTGCCGCCGGTGGCGAACAGCCGCCCGCCCGCCATCACCGGGGTGCCCGAGAGCTTGAACTCCGGCCCCGGCCCCAGGTTGTCGGTGCGGAAGCGCCAGGCGATCTCCAGTTCCCCGAAGTTCCCCGCGTCGATGCGGTCGAGGGGCGAGTACCGCGTATGCCCGGCGTCGCCGCCGTAGCTCGGCCACCCGCCGTCCGCCGTCGTCAGCGGCGGAGCCTGCTGACCGGCAACGGAAGCCGCAGCGTAGGCCAGTCCCATCGCGAGGGCCGCGGCGCCGGCGACCCGCCGCGGCGGCCGACGGTCCCGAACCCGCCGTCGAGAATCAGTCACGGGTGGCCATGTTACCCCTTCGGCGCCCCGCGGCAAGGTCGGCGCGCAACTGGAATTGGACAACGCCCGGCTGCGAGCCGCCTACCTGGAGGAAGTCCCGACGCGATCCGGACGTGAAGTCCGCGCCGCATCGGGCCTGCACCCGAAGAACGCGAGCGAACCGGCCTCGCGCTGGAAGCGGGAGCGAAGGGTGTTTGCCGTGCGCCATGGGGGCGCGATCCTGCGTCAACACCCCCGCGAGGCGCGTTCCCGGTGTCGACCCCGTCGGCTCCCGCGCCGACCCGCCTCACTCGAGCGCCTGCACCGCGGCTCGGAGTTCAATCACGTGCGCCGCCCTGATCGGGGTCGTCCCCGCCGCCGGCGCCGCGTCGGTCCAGGCCGGCGCGGGTCGCCCGCCTGCGGCGTACGCCGCGCCGAGCGCCCGCCGCAGCTCCAGTAGATGCACGAGCCTGACCGGCGTCCTCCCCGGGGTCAGGACCGGGTCGGTCCAGGGGAACGCCGGCAGCCCCGCCGCTCTTCTCGCCGCGTCTATCCGCGTCCGCAGCTCCGTGAAGTGCGCGGCCCTGACCCGCGTCACCCCGGGCCGGATCGGACCGCCGGGCAACGGCGCCGTCACCTCCGCCGGGAACGTCTGCCTCGCGCTCAGGCCCTCCGGATCGGTCGCCGTCACCTCGATCGTCGCCAAGCCGATGTCCACCGCCGTCAGGGCCACGCGGGCGCCCGCCACGCGCGCCGTCACCGCCCGCGGCGCCGACGACGACGCGGTGTAAGTCAGCGGGTCGCCGTCGGGGTCGCCGAACGCCGCCGAGACGTCCACCTCCAGCGTCGCCCCCGGCTCCGACAAACGAACCGCCGGCAGCGTCCCCACCGCCTCCGGCGGCCGGTTGGGCGGGTCCAGCCGATCGCGCAACGCGGTCAGCTCCCGCGCCAGCTCCCAGAATGCGGTGTCGGCCGCCTCGATCGCGCCGTCGTTGGTCACGAACGCCAGGGTCATGTTCTTGGCCGGCAACAACATCAGCAGCGCGTACCAGAGCGTGTTGGTGCCGTTGTGCCAGATCACGGGGCCGCCCGCCCAGGTGCGCTCGTGGCGGACCCAGCCGCGGGCGTAGTCGTTCAGAAACGGGGCGTGCAACCGCCGCCAGCTCGATCGGGAAAGCAGGATCGCGTCGTTCCCGTACTCGCCGTCGAGGTGGACGGCGCCGTAGCGCGCCAAGTCGCCTATCGTCATGTGCACCGTTCCGGCGGGTGCGATGAGCGGGGTATTGTCGGCGCGTGTCTCGAAGGGATCGACGGGAACCCGCCTGCCGTTGGGGAAGACCAGGTGTCCCAGTGGTTCCTCATCCGGGCGCCCGCCCTTCGGCGCGCCGAAACCGCCGCTCGTCAGCCCGAGCGGCGCGAACACGCGGTCCTGAAGCAGGGTCTCGTAAGGCTCGCGGGCGACGGTCTCGGCGATGTGGCCGGCGATGGTGTAGCCGACGTTGGAATACAGGAAACGCCCGCCGCAGGGAGACGCGGGTTCCCCGGCGAGCGCGTCGGCGGTGAAGCGCCGCCGTTCGGCGACCAGCTCCTCCGCGGTCTCGGGCCAGACGTCCTGGGACTCGCGGGGAAAGTTGGCGGGAACGCCCGCGGTATGGGTCATCAGGTGTTCCGGCGTGCAGGCGCTCCTGCCGTCCGCCATCTCGACGTCGGGCAGCAATGCAGACAGCGCGTCGTCGGCCGAGAGCAGTCCGTCCTCCTCCAGCACCGCGAGCAGCGTGGCCGTCATCGACTTGGTAATCGATCCCACGTGCCAGCGGTCGCCGACGGTCACCGGGATGCCGGAATCCCGCCTGCGCTCGCCGCCGACGGCCGCCCCGGCGAGGTCTCCGTCGATCGTCACGGCGACGGCCACCGCGGTGAATCCGGTGTCGTCCCGCAACTCGACCACGCGCGTCTCGAGAAGATCCTGGAAGTCGCCGGCCGGCCCCTCCGCCGGCGCGCCCCCGGCTCCCCGAGGGGCGGCGGCGGCGAACGGCCCTTCCGGCACTCCGGCGCCGGTCGCGGCCGACGGCTGGGCCGGCGCCGTCGACACCGCCGCGAAGCCGAATGCGACCGGCAGGACGAACCGCCGAACGGCGTGCATCCTCACGGTCGACCTTCGCGGCACCCTGGCTTCGTCAACTTTCTTGGCGGTCTTGGCACTTCCACCTCGCAGCGGAACCCATCGGTCACTCCGGCAGCGCGAAGACGAACAAGTTGTTGCCGCTGCTCGGGCGCAGCTCGGGGGTCAGGTCGAGGAAGCGGCCGTAGCCGGTGCTGACGGCCACGTACTGCCGGCCGGCGACCGCGTAGGTGATGGGGAAGCCCGAGACGGGCGAGCCGAGGTTGATCTCCCAGAGGACCTCCCCCGTCCGGTCGTCGAACGCGCGGAAGCGGCCGTTGACGTCGCCGCCGAAGACGAGCCCGCCGCCGGTGGCGGCGAGGGCCATGGTGGCGGCCCGCTGCTGGTGGTTCCAGACCACCTCGCCGGTCTCGGCCGAGATCGCCTGCACGCTGCCCACATCGTCGTAGCCGGGGGCCAGCTCGGAGCGCCACGCGATGGCGTAGAGCCGGTTGGTGCGGGTGTCGGGGTCCTCGGCCATCATGCGGGCGCAGACGTTGCGCAGGGGCATGTACATGGTGTTGGTCAGCGGCGAGTACGCGCCCGCCTCCCAGTCCTTGCCGCCGGTCGCGTGGGGGCACGCCAGCACCTGCTGGCCGACGGCGGTGAAGATGAGCTCGGCGTTCTCGGTCACCGCGCCGGTGGCCCCGTCGATGCCGCTGACCACGTTCTGGGTGATCGTCGGCCGCGCCCACAGGAACTCGCCGGTCTCGCGGTCGAGGGTGTAGACGATGCCCGTCTTGCCGGGGATGCCGGTCAGCACGCGCCGCTCCTCGCCGGGCTGGATGCGCGGGTTGATCCACGCCACGGCCGAGGGGTCGGGCCGCACCGCGGTGTCGACGAGGAGGCGCTCGAAGGGGTGGTCGAGGTCCCAGTGGTCGTTCATGTGCTGGTAGAACCAGACGATCTCGCCGGTGTCGCCGTCGAGGGCCAGCGTCGAATTGTGGTAGAGGTGGGTCAGGTCGGCCCCGCCGAGCATGAACTTCGGCGCGGGCGAGGTCACCGAGGTGCCTACATAGACGAGGTTCAGCTCGGGGTCGTAGCTCGGCACCATCCACGAGCCGACGTGGCCGCGCTCCTCGAAGGGCACGGCGCCCCACGTCTCGTTCCCGGGCTCGCCCGGCCCGGGGATGAGCCGCCGCCGCCACAGCTCCTCGCCCGTCGTCGCGTCGTGGGCGGTGATGACGCAGGTCTCGGGCCCCCCGCGGGGGTCGCAGCTCCGCCCCGAGAACGCCTTGCCGCCCGCGGTGATCGGCCCCGAGGTCTGGTTGGCGGGGTTCACCCGGTAGTCGAGGATCTCGGTGTCCCACACCACGTCGCCGGTCTCGGCGTCGAGGGCGACGATGTGGTCGTCCATGGTGGTGTCGAGGATCAGCTCGCCGTGGATGGCGATGTTGCGGTTGGTGTCGATGAGGCTGCCGATCATGTAGTCGCCGAGGTCGTCGGGCCGGTCGCGGCGGTACTCCCAGACGAGGTCGCCGGTCACCGCGTCGATGGCCTGGATGACGTCCCGCGGGTTCGGCATGAACATCACCCCGCCGCGGACGAGCGGCGTCCCCTGCTGCCGGCCCTCGCTGGCCAGCGCGCGGCTCCACACCATGCGGAGGCCGCCGACGTTGCCGCGGTCGATCTGGTCGAGGGGGCTGTAGCCCCAGCCGTTCAGGGTGCGGCGCCACATGAGCCATTCGTCGGGGCTGGGGTTCTCGAGCTCGGCGTCGGTGACGGGGCGGATGCGGTCGGGGCGGCCCTCCTGCGCGAGGGCCGGAGGCGCGCCCGCGGCCCCCAGGACGGCGGCGAGGGCCGCGCACGCGACGAGCGCGGGACGGAACCGGAACGACGGCCAACCGGATGCGGGCATGACGCCTCCTCTGGGTTCGAGTCCTGACCGATTATGTCACCCCGCCGACGTGACGGCGCGGTAGAGTACGGGCGACACGACCGGCCGCGACGTGCAAGCCCGCGTCGATGCCCTGGAGTCCAAGCTGGAATCCAAGATCGACACCCTCCGCACCATGATCGCGTGGGGGCTGGCTGCACTCGGCCTGCTCGTCGTCTCGTTGCGGCTATTCGGCTAAGGGGGGCTGGCCGACGCTGCACATCTTGGCGGCATGCCATCAGTTCAGTTATCATGCCATCATGATACGGACGCAGGTCCAACTGACCGAAGCCCAGGCCCGGGCGTTGAGGACGCAAGCGCGCCTGGAGGAACGCTCGATGGCCGACCTGGTGCGCGAGAGCGTCTCCGAGTACCTCGCCCGTCGTCATGCCGTGGACCGCGGCGAACTCGCCCGCCGCGCACTGGCCCTGGCCGGACGGTACCGGTCCGGATGCCGCGATCTGGCCGAGGACCACGACGCTCATCTCGACGAGGCCTTCGGCTCGTGACCCTCTTCGTGGACACGTCCGCCCTGCTCGCCTTCCTCGACGCCGACCAGCCCCGCCACGCCGACACCGTCGAGGCCTGGCGCCAGGCGATCGACGACCGCGACCGGCTCGTCACCTCCAACTACGTGCTGGTCGAGGTCTTCGCCCTCGTCCAGCGGCGGCTCGGCGTCGATGCGTTACGCGCCCTGGCCGGCGACCTCCTCCCGCTCATGGAGACGCTGTGGGTCGACCAGGAGCTCCACGCCGCGGCGACGACCGCGCTTTTCACGGCGGGGTACCGGAGGCTGTCGCTGGTCGACTGCACGAGCTTCGAACTCATGCGGCGCCGCGGCATCACCCATGCGCTCTCCCTGGACGCCGACTTCGCGCGGCAGGGCTTCCGCCTCCGGCCGTCATGAGCAAGTCACGCCATCGTCCGCCGGCGGCCCGGCGAGTCCGCTAAGCCGTGGTAGAATCCACCTCTTCTGGCTGTAGGTGGAATTCGTGGCGCTGAGCATCAAGAACGTCGAGGCCGAACGGCTGGCCAGGGAGCTCGCCAGGGAACGGGGCACCACCGTGACGCGGGCGGTCATCG
>CAXXTG010000092.1:0-9193 GCA_963666855.2 Vicinamibacterales bacterium | reverse complement strand
CGGCGGGCGCCGGCCCTTCCCGTGACCGCCGAGGACGACCCCCGGCGGGCGCTGGAGACGGCCTGGCGCGCGGCCGGCACCGTCTGCGCCACCGGCTCCATCTTCCTGGTCGGCGAGCTCCTCGCGGCGCTGCGCCACGGGCGCGCGCGGTAGGCGCTCCGCGACGGCGGAACGCCCGGGGCGGCACCGCGGCGACGGCCGGCGCGTCGGGGTCCCGCGACCGGGGGGAACGCCCGGCCCGACCCGCGGGGCGCGCGGGCGGACGGTCGCCGTGGTATCCTCGCCAGGGCTCGTTCGCCGGCGCCGAGCCGCCGCGGGCCCCTCGGCGCGCAGCCCCTTCCATGAACCGCCTGATCCACCGGGAAGCCCGCGGCGCCGCGCGCCGCGCCGTCCGAACGCGGCGGAGCCTCCGCCTCCGGCCCCTCGCGGTCGCGGCGGCCCTCGCCGCCGCCGGACCCGTCTGCGCGCAGGACCTCCCCGCGGGCATCGGCGCCTCCCGGCAGTTCCGGATGGAGCAGATCGCGCCCAACCACCTGTGGCTGAGCGGCGAGGTCGAGATAGACGGCGGGGGGGGCGAAAGCTGGCGCTTCCATGCCGACGACGCGCACCTCTACACGGACGAGTCGCTGCTCGTCGCCACCGGCAACGTCGTGTTCGCGGGCGGGAACGCCCGGCTCTCGTCGGACCGGGCGGAGTTCAACTACGAGACGGGGACGGGGACGTTCTTCAGCGCCTCGGGCTCGACGGAGCTGGTCGAGGACGTCGAGCAGAGCATGTTCGGCGCCCAGGATGCGGAGATGCGGTTCTGGGGGGCGCTCATCGAGAAGCTCGGCCCCCGCCGATACCGCCTCACCGACGGGGCGTTCACCTCGTGCATCCAGCCGACCCCGCGGTGGCAGGTGCACGCGACCTCGGCGACGATCGACCTGAGCGAGTACGCCCGGCTGCGCAACATGCTGCTGCTCGTGAAGGGGGTCCCGCTCTTCTATCTGCCGTTCGTGCACTACCCGCTCCAGGGGGAAGACCGGGCCACCGGGTTCCTGATGCCGACCTACGGCGCCTCGACCGTGCAGGGGCAGTCGATCAGCAACGCGTTCTTCTGGGCCATCAACCGCAGCCACGACGCCACCGTCTTCCACGACTGGCTCACCGCCACCGGCCAGGGGCTGGGCGGCGAGTACCGCTACGTGATGGGGCAGAGCTCGCGCGGCGACTTCGAGACCTACCTGCTGAACGAGCGCGAGACCGTCGATCCCTTCCGGGGCGGCGACGCGATGCTGCCGGCGCGCCGCAGCTTCCAGATGCGCGGCAACCTCCAGCATTCGATCACGGAGGCCGTGCAGGCGCGGGGCCAGGTCGACTTCTTCTCGGACGTGGAGGTGCAGCAGACCTACCAGCGGGACATCTTCCGGGCGACCAACAGCTCGCGCACGTTCGGCGGCAACGTGACCGGCTCGTGGGACGCGTACACCCTGAACGGGACCGCCGACTTCCGGGAGACGTTCTTCGGGGTGGCCGACTCCTCGCTGCACGGGGCCGGACCGCGGGTCTCGTTCAGCCAGTCGGAGCGGCAGATCGGGACCCTGCCGGTGTACTACGGCTTCAACAGCGAGTACGCCAACCTGCTCCAGAAGCAGAGCTTCGGCGAAGAGGTGACCGACTCGGGGCTGACCCGCTACGACCTCAACCCCCTGCTGCGCGTGCCGTTCACCCGCTGGCCGTTCCTGACGTTCAACACGTCGGCGCAGTACCGCCGGACCCACTGGCGGGAGAGCGTCGACCCGGAGACGATGGAGCAGATCGGGCTCCCCATCTCGCGGTCGATGTTCGAGATGGAGGCCGAGATCACCGGCCCCGTGTTCGTCAAGATCTGGGACACGCCCAACACGACCTACTCCGAGCGGATGAAGCACGTCATCGAGCCGTGGATCACCGTGGCGCGGACCACCGCGGTGGACAACTTCGACCAGATCGTCCGGATCGACAGCACCGACTCGATCGTCGGCAACACGACGCAGCTCCGGTACGGGATCGACAACCGGCTGTACGCGCGGCGGGGGGAGAGCGGGGCGCAGGAGTTCCTGACCATCGGGGTCGAGCAGACGTACTACACCGACGAGCGGGCCTCGCAGTTCGACCAGCAGTTCCTGACCAGCTTCCAGCAGACCGAGCCGAGCAAGCTGTCGCCCCTCGCCCTCACGGTGCGCGCCGCCCTGACCGAGGCCATCGGCGGATCCCTCAGGGCCGAGTACGACACCCACTTCATGGCGCTCCGGACCATCCGGGCCGACGCCGACATCGCGTTCGGCGGCTGGCTGAACCAGCGCGCGGGCTGGAGCCAGCGCCGGTTCATCGAGGGGCTGTCGGGATTCGACAACCCGGACTACCTCGACCACGTGATCAACTCGTTCACCAACGTCCGGGCCCTCGACAACAAGTGGGGCGGCGTCTACCAGTTCAACTACGACGTGCAGCTCACGCGCATGGTGCAGCAGCGGATAGCCGCCTACTACAACGCGCAGTGCTGCGGGTTCAGCTTCGAGTACCAGACGTACAACCTCGCCAACCTGGGGTTCCGGACCCGGGCCCTCGCGGACAAGGTGTTCAAGGTCTCGTTCACCCTGGCCGGGCTCAGCACGTTCGCGGTGCCGCTGAGCGGCGGCGGGACCGGGGTCCGGCAGTACTAGCCGCCGTCCCGCCGTGCCCCGGACCATCCTCGTCACCGGCGCGGCCGGATTCGCCGGCAGCCATCTGCTGGCCCTGCTGCGCCGCGCCGAGCCCGGCGCCGAGCTGCTGGCCTGGCGGCGCCCGCCGGGGGGCGCCGGGGCGGCCGGGGGGGCGCCGCCCCGGCCCCTTCCCGCGGGGGCGGCCTGGCGCGGCGTCGACCTCCTCGACGCCGCCGCGGTGCGGCGGGCGGTCGCGGGGCGGCCGCCGACCCAGGTCTACCACTGCGCGGGGGTCGCGAACGCGCACGGCGCCGGGGCCGGGCGGCCGGCCGCCCTGCGGACCAACGCGCTGGGCACCGGCCACCTGCTGGCGGCGCTCGGCGACCTGCCCGACCCGCCGCGGGTCCTCGTTCCCGGATCGGCGCTCGTCTACCGGCCTTCGGGCGCCGCCCTCGCCGAGACCGCCCCCCTGGGCCCGGTCAGCCCCTACGGCGCCAGCAAGCTGGCGCAGGAGCGGCTGGCCCTCGCCGCCGCCCGGGACGGCGGGCCGGCCGTCGTCCTCGCGCGGTCGTTCACCCATATCGGTCCGGGGCAGGCCCCCGCCTACGCCGCGGCGGGCTTCGCGGAGCAGATCGCCCGCGTCGAGGCGGGGCGCGCCGAACCGGTGGTGCGGGTCGGCGATCTGGAGGCGCGGCGCGACCTGACGGACGTGCGCGACACCGTGCGGGCCTACCGGATGCTGATGGCGGCGGGGGCGCCGGGGCGGCCGTACAACGTGTGCTCGGGCGCCGCCCACCGCATCGGCGACGTGCTCGACGCCCTGCTCTCGCTGGCCCGGGTGCCGATAGCGGTCCGGCGGGACCCGGCGCGGCTTCGGCCGGCCGACAACCCGGTGCTCCTCGGCGACCGGTCGCGCATCACCGCCGAGCTGGGGTGGGCGCCCCGGCGGCCCCTGTCCGAGACCCTGGCGGACCTGCTCGGCTACTGGCGCGCGGTGGTCGCGGGCGTGACGCCCCCGTTCCCCCCTTGACGCGGCGGAGCCGCCGCGCGGCGGGCGTCCGCGTCATCCGGCCGCGGGCGGGACGCCCCCGCCCCCCTTGACGCGGGGGGCGCGCCCGGTGCAACATGCGCCGATGGGCGAACAAACGTCGAACATCGACGGCGGGCGCGCCGGGCCGGCCCTGTTCGACCTGTCGGCCCCCCGGCCCACGACGCGGCAGGTGGCGGACGGGATTCGGGAGGGCCGCGCCGGCGACCCGTCCCGCCCCGCCGCCCTGCCCTCCGCCGTCCGGCGGGCCGACGAGGCGCGCTACCAGGAGGTGAGCTGCCGCTCGGCCCTGAACCGGGTGCGGGGCATGCCGTTCGGATGGACGCTGAATCCCTACCGCGGCTGCACCCACGGCTGCCACTACTGCTTCGCGCGCCGGTACCAGTTCCAGCTCGAGCTCGACGCGGGCGACGACTTCGCGTCGGTGATCCTCGTGAAGGTGAACTTCGTCGAGGTGCTGCGGCGCGAGCTCGCGGGCCCGCGGCGGCCCCCCGGGCCGCTCGGGTTCGGCACCGCCACCGACCCGTATCAGCCCATCGAGGGCCGCTACCGGCTCAGCCGGGGGACGCTCGAGGCCCTGGTCGAGCGGCCGTCGCCGGTCGGTCTGATCACGAAGGGGCCGATGGTGGTGCGCGACGCCGACCTCCTCAAGGACCTCTCGGCCCGGACGGACTGCACGGTGCACGTCAGCGTGCCGACCGTCGACGAGGACGCGTGGGCGGCCCTGGAACCGGGCACCGCCCACCCTCTGCAGCGGCTGCGGGCGGTGCGGGCGCTCGCCGACGCGGGCATCGAGGCGGGGGTGCTGGTGGCCCCGATCGTCCCGGGGCTGACCTCGCACCCCGCGAAGATCGAGCGGACCGTGAAGGCGATCGCCGACCACGGGGCGCGGTTCTGCGGCGCGGTCGTCCTCCACCTCGAGGGGGGGACCCGCGAGCACTTCATGCGGTTCCTCGACCGCGAGTTCCCGGAGCTCGCGCCCCGGATCGACCGGCTCTACGCCGGCAAGTACGCGCCCCGGCGCTACCGGGACCAGGTGCACCGGGTCTTGGACCTGATGCGGCGCCGGCACCGCCTGCCGCCCCGGCGCCCCGCCCCGGGGCCCGCGCGGGCGGCGGACGAACCCGCGCCGGCGCCCCGCCAGCCGGGGCTGCTCTGAGCGGGAATCCGCGCCGCGCGCGGGGCGCCGGCCGGCGATGCGGCGAAGGCCGCGCCGGGCGCCGGAGGGGCGAAGGCCGCGCCGGGCGCCGGAGGGGCGAAGGCCGCGCCGGGCGCCGGAGGATCGCCGCGGCGGCCGGGCGCGGGGAAGGCCGCCCGCCGCCCCGGCCGACCCGGCGGGCGGGGGCGGCGCGCGGGGGCGCGGACCGCCGGCCCCGCGGCTACCGGGCCTGGAGCAGGCGCTCGACCCGCTGCTCGGTCGGGGGATGGGTGCTGAACAGCGACATCACCCCGGCGCGGGAGAACGGCTTGACGATGAACATGTGCGCGGTGGCGGGGCTGGCGTCGAGGGGCGTGCGCCGCGCGCCCGCGTCGATCTTGCGCAGGGCGCGGACGAGCCCGTGCGGGCTGCCCACGATGCCGGCGGCGCCGCGGTCGGCCGCGAACTCCCGCGAGCGGGAGATCGCCGACTGGATCAGGATCGCGGCGATAGGGGCGAGGATGATGGTGGCGATGAGGGCGAGGGGGTTGCTTCCCTCCCCGTCGTCGCGGTGCCCGAAGCCCCCGAAGATCGCCGCGAACTGGGCCATGCGCGCGACCATCATGACGGTGGCGGCGATGGTCGCGGCGACCGAGCCGATGAGGATGTCGCGGTGCTTCACGTGGGCGAGCTCGTGGGCGATCACGCCTTCGAGCTCTTCGCGGTCGAGCAGGCGCAGGATGCCGCGGGTGGCCGCGACCGCCGCGTGCCGCGGGTTCCGCCCCGTCGCGAACGCGTTCGGCGAGTCGTCGGGGATGACGTAGACCTTCGGCGTGGGCAGCCCCGCCCGGCTCGCGAGATGCGCGGTCATCTCGTGCAGGGGATGCCCGGGGCCCACCTGCTCGGCCCGGTACATGCGCAGCACGATGCGGTCCGAGAACCAGTACGAGCCGAAGTTCATGGCGACCGCGATGACGAACGCGAACATCAGGCCGGCCTGGCCGCCCAGCAGATCGCCGATCACGAGCAGGAGGCCGCTCAACAGACCGAGCAGCGCGACCGTCTTCACCGAGTTGCCCATGGGTGCAGCTCTCCCTCTCTCTTCTCTCTTCCCCGTGCCCTCTTCGCCGGGCCTGCCCCGGTCGAAAACACCCGCTCAGGACGGGGGGTCCGCGCCGGCCGGGCCCGCGCCGCCGTCCAGGACGTCGGCGGCCAGGCCCGCCACCAGCGCCGCCCGCCACGGCAGCGAGTCGACCTCGATGTGCTCGTGCAGGGCGTGCGGCCCCGCCCCGACCGCCCCCAACCCGTCGAGGGTGG
The DNA here is from genome assembly GCA_963666855.2 of Vicinamibacterales bacterium. GTDB lineage: Bacteria > Acidobacteriota > Vicinamibacteria > Vicinamibacterales > UBA8438 > JAJEEA01. Next base: position 3,024 of record CAXXTG010000092.1, on the reverse strand, counting down.
GGGTGCCGACGGCGGCCGTGAAGTTGCCGTCGGACCCGCCGCCCGTGGCGCCCTCCGGCAGGTCGCGGCCCAGCCCGCCGGCGATGTCCCGCGCCTTCTCATAGAGACGGGCGACGGCCGCGGTCCGTTCCAGGGGCGGGCGGTCGAACCCCCCGGTCACCTCGATGCGGGTCCCGGGCACGGTCGGGGTCCGGTCGCGGACGAGGTCGATCACCCGCGCCATGTCCGCCGCCGACGCGACCCGCGCGTCGACGACCGCGTGGGCCTCCTCGGCCACGACGTTGGGCAGGGTGCCGCCGGTCATCGTCCCGACGTTCAGCGACACGTCGGGGGACAGGTCGCGCACCCGCTGCAGGTCGACCACCTGCGCGGCCAGCTCGTGCACCGCGCTCGCGCCCTTGTCGGGCTCGACCCCGGCGTGGGCGGCGACCCCGTGGACGGCGATCCGGAACTCGGCGCACCCCTTGCGGGCGGTCTTCACGCCCCCGCCGGGGAGGCCCGGCTCGAGCACGAGGGCGGCCCGGCTGCGCCGCGCCTCCTCCTCGATGAGGGCGCGCGAGGTGCGGCTGCGGCGCTCCTCGTCCGAGGTCCACAGCATGACGATGCGCCCGGCGGCCGGCGACGCCTCGAGCACCGCGCGGGCGGCGAGCAGGCCCAGCGCGATGCCCGCCTTCATGTCGAAGACCCCGGGGCCGTACAGGCGGCCGTCCCGGAATTCGAGCGGCATGCGGTCGAGCTGTCCGACCGGCCACACGGTGTCGAAATGGCCGAGCAGCAGCACCTGGCTCCCGCCGCTCCCGAACTCGGCCCGGAGATGGTCGCCGGCCTTCGCCTGCGCGAGCCGCGTGACCGTCCCCCCGATCGCCTCCATGCGCCGCTGCAGCTCGCGGCCGCAGACGTCGACGGCCGCCTTGTCGCCCGTCGGCGACTCCAGGCGCGCGAGGGCCAGCGTGGTCTCGACGACCCAATCGCGCCGGGACTCGCAGTAGGCCAGAAGCGCCCGCCCGGCCGCCGCGCGCGAAACGTCTACTCCCGTATTCATCCCACCAATCCGCCGATCGCCGCCGCCGGGCGCCCAACCGATCCCGCGGGACTCCCCGCCGGCGTACGGCGCCGACCACCGGTTCAAGCGTAATCGATCCCGCCGGACCGCGCCGCCCCCGGCCGCGCGGGGGGCGCGCCGCCCGACGCCGCAGGCCGGCGCGGGCACCGCCCGGCTCGACCGCGCGCACCGCCGGCACGTGCGGATTCCGCGGCCGGCCGCGACACCGAACCGCACACGGCCGCCCCGGCCAACCGCGACCGACGACCCCGCAACCCTGTCGCGCACGCGGACCGACCTTGCACGGCGGCGGGCCGGGCCGCATAATGGGCGGCATGCGGCTCCGCACCATCGTCGCCGGCTGCGTCGTGTCCCTGATCGCGGCGTCACCGGCCCTCGACGCGGCGGCGGCCGGCGAACAGCGCCGTCCCGTGCCGCGGCCGTTCCCCCGGCCCGGCCAATCCGAGCCGGACCGCGGCGGGGCGCGGCCGCCCGGCGAGATCCGGCCGCCCGCGGAGAACCCGGGCCCGGCGGCGATCACGGCGGCCGGCCAAGCCCCGGCCGCACCGCCCACCGCGGCGATGCTCGGGCTCCCGGTCTACCCCGCGGCGCAGTTCATCACGTCGTACGACGCGGGCCGCCGGCAACGCTACTACCTCTACGGCACCAACTCCGAATTCGAGGCGATGGTGCGCTACTACCGCAACGTCCTCCGCGAACGCGGAAACCGGGTGTTCGACGAGCCGCCGACCCACATCTTCGAGGTCGGCCGCTTCCGCGAGCGGGAGATGGCCTTCCCCCCGAGCGTGACCATCAAGGACTATGCCTGGAACGGGTCGGAGGGGTACCTGAACCCCGAGGGCGGCGAGCCCGCCCGGTTCCGGACGATCATACAGATCGTCCCGGCCCCCCCGCAATCGGGCCGCTGACGCCGCGGGAGCCCCGCGCCGGCCTGACGCCCGCCGCGAATGCCAAGCGGGCGAGCCCGGGAGTTCTTGCGCCGGCGCAAGTCCCGAAGCGGGCGAGCCCGGGAGTTCGCGCCGGCGCAAGTCCCGAAGCGGGCGAGCCCAGGAGTTTCGCGCCAACGAAACTCCCAACGCGCCCGCAGGGCGCGCGGTCGCCCAGCCAGCCCCCTGTCAGTCCCGCCCGGCGGCGCGCACGTAGACCTCGCGCTCCCGCCGGAACTCCGCGGACTTCTCGCGCATGCCGGCCCCGATCGCCTCGGACGCGTCGATGCCCCGGCCGGCCGCGTAGTCGCGCACCTGCTGGGTCAGCTCCATGCTGCAGAACTTGGGGCCGCACATCGAGCAGAAGTGGGCGACCTTGGCCCCCTCCGCGGGCAGGGTCTCGTCGTGGAAGGCGCGGGCCGTCTGGGGGTCGAGCGACAGGTTGAACTGGTCCTCCCAGCGGAACTCGAAGCGCGCCTTCGACAGCGCGTCGTCCCACGCCTGGGCCCGCGGATGGCCCTTGGCGAGGTCGGCGGCGTGGGCCGCGATCTTGTAGGCGACGACCCCCGCCTTGACGTCGTCCCGGTTCGGCAGCCCGAGATGCTCCTTGGGGGTGACGTAGCAGAGCATGGCGGTGCCGTACCAGCCGATCATCGCGGCCCCGATGGCCGACGTGATGTGGTCGTAGCCGGGGGCGACGTCGGTGGTCAGGGGCCCGAGGGTGTAGAACGGGGCCTCGTCGCACCACTCGAGCTGGCGCTCCATGTTCTCCCTGATGAGGTGCATGGGAACGTGCCCCGGCCCCTCGTTCATCACCTGCACGTCGTACTCCCAGGCGATGCGGGTGAGCTCGCCCTGCGTCTTCAGCTCGGCGAACTGCGCCTCGTCGTTGGCGTCGGCGATCGACCCCGGGCGCAGGCCGTCGCCGAGCGAGAACGAGACGTCGTAGGCCCGCATGATCTCGCAGATCTCGCGGAAGCGCGTGTAGGTGAAGTTCTCTTCGTGGTGGGCGAGGCACCACTTGGCCATGATCGA
>CAXXTG010000091.1:0-23657 GCA_963666855.2 Vicinamibacterales bacterium | reverse complement strand
TATCCGCGACGAGCGCGGCGACGTGCCGCTGGCCCTGCCCCGGTCGGCGGCCATCCTCTACCTGTCGGTGCTCGACTATCCCTCGGGCTGGGGCAACGGCGCCCCGAGCCGCACGTTCATCCCCGAGCTGCGCGGCCGGTGGCCGGACGTGACCGCGGTCGAGGTGTCGGACCACACCCCGCAGGCCGAGCTCGACCTCCTCGAGGCGACCGCCGGCCGCTACGACGCGGTCGTCGCCTCGGTCTTCGTGCGCGCCGCCTCGTTCAGCGGACGCCTCGACCTCGCCCCCGGCGTCGTGCGGCTCCTGCGCGACGTCGCCCGCGGGACCGCGCGGCGCAACCAGCCGTTCGTCACCGTGTTCTTCGGCAACCCCTACGTCGCGACGGCCCTGCCCGAGCTGCCCGCGATGCTGCTGACCTACGACCTCTACGATCTCGCCGAGGCCTCCGCGGTGCGGGCCGTCGCCGGCGAGGCGGCCATCGGCGGACGCCTTCCCATCACCCTCGGCGACGGGTTCCCCGCCGGCCACGGGCTGACCCGCGCCGCCCGGCGGCGTTGACGGCCGGGTCGGCGCCGCGGTTCGTGCCGCGCGGGGGTCGCCGCGTGCCGTTGCATCGATATCGGTGCCTCGTCGGCGGACGGACGCCCCGTCGGAACATTGTCCGGGGCGGGCCGGGGCGGCTGCATCCGGCGTTCCGCGCCCGCCGGTGCCCACGAGCTGCGGAAGCTGCGGGAATTCCAGACTGAGCGTTCAGGTACAATTCCGAAAGGATGAACCTCTACCTCGTCATCGTTCCCGACGACGGCGGGATCGATCCCGCAGCCGTCAAGCAGAAGTTCGGAGATGCCCAGGAGATCGTCCCGGATCGCGTGTGGGCCATAGGAACCGACATCGATACCTGCGGGAAGGTGGCGGACGCTTTGGGCATGGGGGTGAAGCCGGCGGAGCCCATGGGGCTGGTCTTCCGGATGACCGATGGCGACGGCTACTACTTCATGGCGTTCTGGGATGCGCTCGACGCGATGAGAAAGCGATGACGGAACCCAATCGCGCCTTCGAGGTGGTCGGTCAGCGGCGCGGGCGACGGCCGTTCGACAACGGCGCCGGGAACGGGAGCGGCGGCGACCTGGAAGCCCGCCTGCGCCGCGTCGAAGAGTCCATCACCCGGATCGAGGCGCACATGGACCACATGGCCTCGCGCGAGTTCATCTACAAGGCCATCCTGGGCGGACTCATCAGCGGACTGACGCTGGCCGCGGCCCTCACCGTGGCCATCACGCGGCTGTTGCCGTGACCCTGGCCGCCCGGGCCTCCACGGCCGTCCCGCGGCGGCGCATCGAACCCGGAACCGCGGCCGGGTTGGCGGGTTGGCGGGCCTTGGTGTGCGGCGGCAGTTGGGGTACCATGCACGACTGGCTCTGAGCGTACGCTGGGTACGGCCCGACTGTGCCGGTACCGGGTCGGGGCGTGCAGGAAGGTTGACTGGGATGACGGCCAGAGGCTTGGTGGGGTTGCTCGGTCTCGTGCTCGCGGCCGGCGGTGCGGGTCAAGCAGGGGCACAGGCGCCGGAGGCGACACCGTCGCCGGCGGCGACACTGGCCCCGGAACCCGCTTCCACGCCGCGTGCGTTGCTCGACCGCTACTGCGTGGCGTGCCACAACGACCGCACGCTGCAGGCGGGCCTGACCCTGCAGTCCATCGACGCCGAACGCGTCGGCCATGTCGCCGACGAGGTCGAGGCGTGGGAGAAGGTCGTCCGCAAGCTGCGCGGCCGGGCGATGCCCCCGCCGGGCCGTCCGCGGCCCGAGCCCGAGGCCTACGACGCGGCCGCCCACGTCATCGAGACCGCCCTCGACGCCGCGGCCGCGGCCGACCCGAATCCGGGCCGTCCCCCCATCCACCGCCTCAACCGCGTCGAGTACCGCAACGCCGTCCGCGACCTGCTGGCGCTGGAGATCGACGAGCGCGAGCTGCTGCCCCCCGACGAGTCGGGCTACGGGTTCGACAACATCGCCGACGTGCTGGCCATCTCCCCGGTCCTCCTCGACCGCTACATGGTGGCGGCCGAGAAGATCAGCCGGCTCGCCCTCGGCGACGCCTCGATCCGGCCCGCCGTCGAGACCTACACGGTCCCCTACACGAAGTGGCAGGAAGGCCGCATGAGCGAGGAGCTGCCGTTCGGCTCGCGCGGCGGCCTCGCCGTGCGCCACCACTTCCCCCTCGACGGCGAGTACGTCATCCGCCTCGAGCTGCAGCGCGCCTACGGCAACCACATCCGCGGGCTGCAGGAGCCGAACGACGTCGAGCTGCGCCTCGACCGCGCCCGCATCGGCGAGTTCACGATCGGCGGCGACGGGGTGCGGGCGCCGTGGAACGCGGTGTCGCGGCCCTCGCTCTACGAGCAGACGGCCGACGAGGGGATGGCGGTGCGGCTGCAGGTGAAGGCGGGCACGCGCCTCGTCAGCGCCGCGTTCCTCGACCGGGCGGCGGTCGCCGAGGGCGTCCTCGAGCCGGTGCCGGGGGTGTCGAGCCTCGCCTACTCGCGCGACCGGAACGCGGCGATGGCCCTCGACAGCATCGAGATCAGCGGCCCCTACGGCGGGGCGACGCCCGAGGACACGCCCAGCCGCCGGCGGGTGTTCTCGTGCTACCCCGAGGCGCCGGCCGACGAGGCCGCCTGCGCGGCCGAGATCCTGTCCGGCCTCGCCCGGCGCGGGTTCCGCCGTCCCGTCACCGAGGCCGACGTCGAGCCGCTGCTGGCGCTCTACGAGGAGGGCCGCCGCGAGGGCGGCTTCGAGCAGGGCATCCAGTTCGCGGTGCGGGGCGTGCTCATCGACCCCGAGTTCCTGTTCCGCATCGAGCGCGACCCGGCCGGCGCGGCGCCCGGCAAGGCCTATCCCGTCCGCGACCTCGAGCTGGCCTCGCGCCTGTCGTTCTTCCTGTGGAGCAGCCTCCCCGACGACGAGCTGATCGACGTCGCCGCGGCGGGCCGGCTGCGCGAGCCGGGGGTGCTGGAGGGCCAGATCGCCCGCATGCTCGGCGACCCGCGCTCGGACGCGTTCATCGACAACTTCTTCGGCCAGTGGCTGCTGCTGCGCAACATGCGGACGGTGGCCCCCGACCCCGACGCCTTCCTCGACTTCGACGAGAACCTGCGCGAGGCGATGGAGGAGGAGACGGCCCTCTTCGTCGAGAGCCAGGTGCGCGGCGACCGCAGCGTCCTCGACCTGCTGCGGGCCGACTACACCTATCTGAACGAGCGACTCGCCCGGCACTACGGCGTGCCGAACGTCTACGGCAACCACTTCCGGCAGGTGAAGGTGGCCGGCCACGGGCGGGGCGGAGTGCTCGGGCAGGGCAGCATCCTGACCGCCACGTCGTACCCGAACCGCACCTCGCCGACCAAGCGCGGGCTGTGGGTGCTTGAGAACCTCCTCGGCACGCCGCCCCCGCCGCCCCCGCCCGAGGTGCCGGGGCTGCCCGACGCGAACCACCCCGAGGAGGCCCGCCGGCTCTCGATGCGCGAGCGGATGGAGGTCCACCGCATCAGCCCGGTCTGCGCGAGCTGCCACGTGCTGATGGACCCCCTGGGCTTCTCGCTCGAGAACTACGACGGCATCGGGGCGTGGCGGACGACCGAGGAGGGTGCCCCCATCGACGTGTCGAGCACCCTGCCCGACGGCTCGCGGTTCGACGGGCCGGCGGGGCTGCGCGACATCCTGCTCGGCGCCGAGGAGCGTTTCGTCGAGACCGTGACCGAGAAGCTCCTGACCTATGCCCTGGGCCGGGGGGTCGAGTACACCGACGGGCCCGCCGTCCGCGCCGTCGCGCGCGGGGCGGCGGCCGACGACTACCGCTGGTCGTCGATGATTCTCGGCGTCGTCGAGAGCACTCCGTTTCAACTGAGGAGATCGCGAGAGCCATGATTGTCACCAAGAAGCACCTCCCGCGTCGTACGTTCCTCCGCGGCCTCGGCGTGACCCTGGCGTTGCCGATGCTCGACGGCATGGTGCCGGCTTTCGGCCTCCGCGCGGGCGCGGCCGAAACCGTGCGCCGCCTCGGCGTCGTGTACGTGCCCAACGGCATGTACATGCAGAACTGGACGCCGTCCGCGGCCGGGGCCCTCGACATCACCGAGACCCTGCGGCCGCTCGCCGCGCACCGCGAGCGCATGGTCATGATCAGCGGGCTGTGCAGCCACGAGGGCATCGCCCGCCCCGGCGAGGGGGCCGGCGACCACGCCCGCGCGGCCGGCGCGTTCCTCACCGGCGTGCACCCGAAGAAGACCGAGGGGCACGACATCCGGGCCGGCATCTCGATGGACCAGATCGCGGCCCGCGTGCTGGGGCAGGAGACCCAGCTCGCGTCGCTCGAGCTGTCGCTCGAGTCGGCCGACCGGGCGGGGTCGTGCGACCCCGGCTACAGTTGCGCCTACGCCAACACCCTGTGCTGGAGCAGCCCCACGACACCCTTGCCGATGGCCAGCGATCCCCGCGCCGTCTTCGAGCGGCTCTTCGGCACCGGCGGCACCACCGACCCCGCGGCGTGGCTCGCCGCCCGGCGGCACGACCGCAGCCTGCTCGACATGGTGACGGCCAAGGTGGCGCGGCTCCGCAAGGAGCTGGGCCCCCGCGACCAGGTGAAGCTGGACGAGTACCTCGGCGCGGTGCGCGACGTCGAGCGGCGCATCCAGATGGCCGAGCAGCAGTCGGCGCGCGAGCTGCCCGCGATGGACCAGCCGGCCGGCGTGCCCGACCGCTTCGTGGACCACGCCAAGCTGATGTTCGACCTGCAGGTGCTCGCCTTCCAGGCCGACCTCACCCGGATCACCACGTTCATGCTGGGGCACGAGACGAGCAACCGCGCCTACCCCGAGATCGGGGTGCCCGATGCCCATCACGCGCTGTCGCACCACGGGGGCGACCGGGTGCTCATCGAGCGGCTCAAGAAGGTGGACCACCACCTCACCGAGATGTTCGCCTACTACATCGACCGGCTCGCCGCGACCGAGGACGGCGACGGCACCCTCCTCGACTCGGCGATGGTGATGTACGGCAGCGGCCTCAGCGACGGCAACCGCCACAACCACCACGACCTGCCCACCCTGCTCGTGGGCGGCGCCGGCGGCCGCCTCAGCGGCGGGCGCCACGTGCAGGTGGCCGAGGAGACGCCGAACACCAACCTGTTCCTGGCCATGCTCGACAAGCTGGGCGTGCCCATCGACACGATGGGCGACAGCACCGGCCGGGCGGACGTGCTGTCGGTGTGACGGCCGGAGCCGGGTCGTAGAACGGCGTGGGGTCGGCGCGGGTTTCGGTCGGGTCGCCCAGGGCTTCGCCGCCGCGGGACGGCGGCGAAGCCGCCTGGGTGCCGGTGTCGCGTTGCGGCGACGGACGCCCCCGGGTGTCGGGGTTTTCGGACTAAGCTGCGCCAGCGCCCGTGCGGATTCTCCGAGCGGGAACCTGCCCGACCGTTGTCTCACGTCGGGGCGCACTCGCGACCGGTGCCGATCGTTCGAGCGGGGAACACTCGGCAGAGCGTTCGTTCAGGTCAGAGGGAGTAACGGAAATGCAGGGACGAACGGTAGCCGAAGCCGCACGCGGACGGGTGCGGCAGTTCCGCCGCCGGGCGTTGGTGGCCGGGCTGATCATGACGCTCGCGGCCTTGCCGGTCACCGCGGCCGCCGAGGACGCGCCGCTTGCCGACGCCGCGCAGCGGCAGGATCGACGCGCGGTGCGGGCGCTCCTGGCGGCGGCGGCGGCGGTTGATGCCCGTCAGCCCGACGGGGCCAGCGCCCTCCATTGGGCCGCGCACTGGAACGACGTCGAAACCGCCCGGCTGCTCGTCGCGGGCGGGGCCGACGTGAACGCCGCGAACGATCTCGGCGTGCCCCCTCTCGCTTTGGCCGCGCTGAACGCGAGCGCGGAGATGGCGGACATCCTGCTGCGCGCCGGCGCCGACCCCGACGCGGTGCGCCCAGGGGGCGAGACGGTGTTGATGACCGCCGCCCGCACCGGCAACTCCGACGTGGTGGGGCTGCTGGTCGCAGCCGGCGCCGCGGTGGGCGGCACCGCGCACTTCCGGGCCCAGACCCCGCTGATGTGGGCGGCGTCGGAAGGCCACGCGGGCGTCGCGCGGTTCCTCATCGCGGCCGGCGCCGATGTGCACGCGCGGTCCGTGCACGGCACCACCGCCCTGCTTCTCGCGGCCCGCAACGGCGACGTCGAGACGGCGCGGGTGCTGCTCGACGGCGGCGCCGACGTGAACGCGGGCGAGCCGTACCTCGCCTTCAACGCGCGGGTCGACGTCGAGGAGTCGCAGACCTCGGGCCGGACCCCGCTCGTGGTCGCGGCCGCCAGCCAGGTGGCGACCAGCGGCTGGGAGTACCACCTCGACGTCGAGCCGAGCACCCACGAGGCCCTCGCCCTGTTCCTCATCGAGCGCGGCGCCGACCCCAACGTGCCCGATAGCATCGGCCGGACCGCCCTGCACGCCGCCGTCGAGACCGGCAAGGCCGACTTAGTGAAAGCCCTGCTCGATCACGGCGCCGATCCCAACGCCCGGCTCACCCAGGCCCCGTTTGTCTTCAAGGGCGACTTCATCTCGTACGGCCGCTACGTCGGGGCGACGCCCCTCTGGCTGGCCGCGGCGGCGCGGGTGCCCGACCCGGAGATCCTGCAGGCCATCTCGGCGGCCGGCGGCGACCCCGGCCTGCCCGCCGACGACGGCACCACCCCCCTCATGGCCGCGGTCGGCGTGGTGCTGAACGAGGCGCGCCAGCCCACCGACGAGCAGTCGCTCGACCTGGTGAGCCTGCTCGTGGGCATGGACATCGACCTCAACGCCGTCGACCGGCGCGGCCGCACCGCCATGCACGGCGCGGCCCGCCTCGCCAAGAACGCCATCGTCGAGGTGCTCGCCGAGAACGGCGCGCGGGTGGACATCGCCGACGGCCGCGGCCTCACCCCGCTCGACGTCGGCACCGTGTCCCGTCCGCTGCACCCCGACACCGAGCGGCTGCTCCGCCGCCTCGGCGCCACGAGCATCAACGACGGTTCCCGGTAAGGCGTCCGCGCTGCGGAACGGGAGCCGCCCGCGCGAGGCGGCGGAATGCCGTTGAGGAAGCTGTTGGGATACGAACAATGGACTCGACGCAGCACGCGGGGAAGCTGAGTCCGCAGCGACTAGCCGCTGCGGTCGAGGCGGTGACCGCGCGGTACGACCCGGAACAGGTGATCCTCTTCGGCTCCGCCGCCCGGGGGACGATGACTGAGGGCAGCGATATCGACCTGATGGTGATCACGAGCAGAGGGAAAGAGACGGCCGGAGTCCATCGAGAGAGGATCAACGTCAACGGCGAACGGATCGATATCCTAAGGATGACTGCGCAGGAAGCGGAACGCCATCGGCGGACCGCCGGCGCGGTGCAGCAGCCCGGACTTGAAGAGGGGATAATAGTCCATTGGAGCCGGCAGGGGACGCCGCTCGTACCCGTAGGCCAGAGCTGGTTCACGGACGAGGACGGGATGGTCAAGAGTACAAGGCTGCGGCCGGATAGGAGCGAAGAGTACCTTGACCGCGCCGAGAAGAAGTGGCGAAGCAGCAACGTCGAACAGAACGACGACGAAACGAGGTGCTACCTTCGGCACCAAACGGTGGAGCAATGCCTAAAGGGCGTCATCATCGCCCAGGGCCGGCCGTTCGAACACGTACACAGCCTCGAAAGCCTCTGGACAAGTGCCGAAGAAGAAGGAGAGGTCGTGCGGGCCAGCCGTAACGACAAGCTGCTGGAAGAAATGACGGCGTACGCGGAAGGTGGACGCTACAGCGCTCCAGACCCTGAGAGGGACCTGCGGACGCTGGAAGGGAGCAGGGAGCTCTGCGAAGAGATAATGGACTACGTGCGGGAAGCGATCCCGAGGTTGACGCGTGAGACCAAGGAACGGCTCGCGAAAACGCCCAAACTTCTGAAACCCTCAAGCGACCTGCTGCAGGGAAAGAAATAGACCGCTCGATGAGCGCACGTGCCGGCCGGGCTGGTCACGCTACGTCCTGCTCCCGCAGTCTGCTTGCGAGACCGCAAACATCGCTTCCCTCGACTTATCAGCGTGCGAATCCGTTCCGATCTCGGCCGGCCCCCGCTCAGAGGAACGTCCGGTCCAGCGACTGGATGAACGCGATGCCGGGCACGTTCTTGCGGCTCAGCCGATCGTCATTGGTGATGAACAGGTCCGTGCCGCCGGCCGCGGCGCAGGCGAGTTGAATCGCGTCCGGCGCTCGGATGGTCCGGTCCCCGCGGATCCCCAGATTCTGCGTATGCACGAAGTGCTTGAGGGCGGCGGCCACGTTCACCTCGATGCGTCCGTGGGTGGGGTTGGTCGGCGTCATGGGCACGACGCGGCCGGCCACGAGCTCGCACGCCTTGCCCTGCGGCATGCACAGCAACTCGTCTCCCGTCACCGGCCGGGTCGACTCATGCAAGGTAGGTTCCATACCAACGCCCCCCGGATCGAATGGTAGCAGCGATACGGTCGTTCGGGCTATCGAACCCGCCACCGGTTCGTCCTCCACGAAGTGCCTGCATCCATCTGCCGTTGAGCTCGCGACTACCGTCGGGCGCGGATTACCGGATACCAGTTGCGCAAACGGACCTCGATGCCGCTGTCCGCGAGCGCAGCGCCGAACTCTCTGAAGTCCTGGACGTGACGATTCCCCTGGCGTCGTAGCCGGGGTCGACGTTGGCCAGCTCGATGAAGCTGCGTATCAGAAGGCCGCTCCCTACAGACAGAACCAGGGCGATTCCGATCTCGAACGCGACCAGGAGGCCCTGGGCGCGGCTGCGGCCCCGAACGTCGAGCCCGGAAGCAGCGGACCCGCCGCCCTGACGGAGCAGGTCGATCGATTCCGTGCGCGTCTGGCGAAGGGCCGGGACCACGCCGACCAGGATCCCGGTCAGCAACGACACGGCGACGGCGAACGTCAGGACCGACGCGTCGATGCCGACCTCGTCGAGCCGCGGCAGGATGACCGCCGAATCGAGATCCGGACCAACCGGTCCGAGTCTCTGTACGGCAGCGGCTTCAGCAGGACGGCGTTGACTACGCTGAAGATGGCCGTGTTCGCGCCGATGCCGAGCGCGAGCGTCGCAATCGCGATGGCGGCGAACCCTGGATGCCGCCGCATCGTCCGCAGGCCGTAGCGGATGTCCTGCATCACGCCTTGCAGCCACGGCGCGATCCAGACGTCGCGAACGTGGTCGTGGGTGAGCGCCACGTTGCCCAGCGCGCGTTGGGCCGCCGCGGCCGCCTGGGTCCGATCATGGCCGCGAGACTCCAGCTCCCGCCGCTTCATCTCCAGGTGGAACTGCAACTCGTCGGCGACCTCGCGTTCGCGGCGACCGCGCTGCAGCGCGTACCACAGACGACGGAGCAGCCTCGTCATGCCGGACCTCCTACGTCGCGTCGAGGACGCGGTGAATCGCGAAGACGATTCGATCGAACTCGTCTCGCTTGCGGGTCAACTGCTCGCGGCCGGCCGCGGTCAACGTGTAGAACCGGGCGCGGCGGTTGTTCTCGGACGTGCCCCATGTCGCCTCGACCCATCCGTTCAGCAGTAGCCGTTGCAGGGCGGGGTAGAGCGAGCTCTCCCCGACCTGCAAGACGTCATCCGAGACGCTCTGGAGGTGGTGGGCGATGCCGTAGCCGTGCTGCGAGCCGGCAACGAGCGCCTGGAGGATCAGCAGATCGAGGGTGCCGGGGAGGAGTTCAGGGCCGCTTTTTCTTCCCATCGCCAAACGATGGAAGTGTGCCCGATTGGACCTGTGGTGTCAAGACCGCGACCTGTTCGATGTCGTCGACCGGCAGCTCGAACCCCGGGGAGGACGTCCCCGCCGGTGAGCACCGCGGGCTGGTCACGCTACGTCCTGCTCCTGCAGTCTGCTGGCGAGACCGCGCCCGGCCGTAGCCGGAGGAAGAGGCTTTCCGTCAGCGTGGTAGAGGTCGATGGTCTCCTCCACTATCGCGCACAGCTCCGCGAACACCGCGCGTTCGTCGTTTCCGTGGCAGCCGCCCAGAAAGAGCCCGGGGCAGCTCCCCACGTAGCAGCCGTCGTCCTTCGACCACTCCACGATCTTGACGTACCGCGTGCTCTCCTTCATCGCCGGGACTCCTCGACGGCTCGACGAGCGGCCAGGATCTGATACGGGCGCGCATCATCGCCGAGCCGTCCCGCTATGGTAACGGGTCTGGCCACATGCGGATGCACGAAGTTCCGATGGCCGCCCTTGCCGCCGCGGTTCACGAACCCGGCTCGCTCCAGCTCCGCGATCAGTTCCCGGAGCTTCGGCGGCATTTCGGCTCGTTCCAGTCTCGCGGGACGGATGCCCGACGGACTCACGACGACTCTCCGCGCATGAGCCGCCAGAGCTTCTCCGGCCGCAGCATCATGTCGACGTGCCGCACCCCGAACGGACTCAGGGCGTCGACGGCGGCGGCGACGATGCACGGGGTCGAGCCGATGGTGCCCGCCTCGCCGACGCCCTTCGCGCCGAGCGGGTTGACGGGGGTCGGGGTGACGGTGTTGTCGAGCTCGAAGCGCGGGAAGTCGGCGGCGCGGGGGAGGGCGTAGTCCATGAACGACCCCGTCAGGGGCTGGCCGTCGCGGTCGTAGACGACCTCTTCGACGAGGGCCTGGCCGATGCCCTGGGCGAGGCCGCCGTGGATCTGGCCTTCGACGATGAGGGGGTTGATGAGGTGCCCCGCGTCGTCGACCGCGACCATCTTCAGCAGCTTCGGCTCGCCGGTCTCGCGGTCCACCTCGAGCATCGCGATGTGGCAGCCGAACGGGTAGGTGTTGTTCGACGGCTCGAAGAACGCCTCGTCGCTCAGGCCGGGGTCGAGCCCCGCCGGCAGCCTCCTCGGCTTGTAGGCGTAGGCGGCGACCTCGGCGAACGGCCTGGCCGACGCGGGCGCGCCCTTGACGGCGATGGTTCCGTTCTCGAACACGAGGTCCTCCTCGTGCGCCTCGAGCAGGAACGCGGCGAAGCGGGCCATCTTCGCCTTCACCTTCGTCCCCGCGTTGTGGAGGGCCGCCCCGCCGACCGCCTGCGAGCGGCTGCCGAAGGTGCCGATGCCCTGCTTGACGACGGCGGTGTCGCCGTGGCGGATGGTCACGTGGTCCATCGGCACCCCGAACTGGTCGGCGAGCATCTGCGCGAAGGTCGTCTCGTTGCCCTGGCCGTGGGGCGACGCGCCGGTGGCGGCGCTGATGCGCCCGTCGCGCTCGACGGTGACCTGCGCGTGCTCCCAGCCGCCGGGCGAGACCGAGGCGGACGGCCCCATGCCGCAGATCTCGACGTACATCGACAGCCCGAGCCCGACGACCCGCCCTTCGGCCCGCGCGGCGTCGCGCTCGGCCTTGAGCCCCGCCCAGCCCGCCGCATCGAGCGCGCGGTCGAGGGTCTTCTCGTAGTCGCCCGAGTCGTAGACCGCGCCCACCGGGGTCCGGTACGGGAACCGGTCGGGCTGAATGAAGTTCTTCCGGCGCAGCTCCGCCGGGTCGATGGCGAGTTCGCGCGCCAGCATGTCCATCGCCCGCTCGACGAAGTAGATGGCCTCGGGCCGGCCGGCGCCGCGGTAGGCGTCGGTCGGGGTCTTGTTGGTGAAGACCTCGGTGAGGGTGACGCGGACGGCGGGGAACGCGTAGGTGGCGTTGGCCATGGTCATGCTGTTGGTGGGGATGCCCGCCGTCAGCAGCATGTTGTAGGCGCCGATGTCGGCCACGAGGCGCAGCTTCAGGCCGAGGACCGTGCCGTCGCGCCGGGCCGCGAGGTCGACGTAGCCGATGAGGTCGCGGCCGTGCACGGTGGCGAGGAACGCCTCGGAGCGGTCCTCGATCCACTTGAGGGGCATGTCGAGCCGCTTCGACAGCGCCGCCGCCACGTACTCCTCGCCGTAGATGTTGATCTTCGCCCCGAACCCGCCGCCGACCTCGGGGGCGATGGCCCGCACCCGGTCCTGGCCGAGGCCCACCATCCGGGCCACGAACGTGCGCAGGATGTGCGGGTTCTGGGTCGACGACCAGATGGTCATCTCGTCCTTGCCCGCCTCGTAGTGGGCCACCACCCCGCGCGCCTCGATCGCGTTGGGGGCGAGACGCTGGTTCACCATCCGCTGCGAGACGACCACGTCGGCGGCCGCGAACGCCTCGTCGACGGCGGTGTCGTCCACCGGCTCGCGGCGCCGGATGCCGGTCCCGCGCGACAGGGGGCCGAGGGCGACGTTGGTCGGATAGTCGGCGTGCAGCACCGCCGGCCGACCGGTCATCGCCTCCTCGGGGTCGACCACCGCGGGCAGGGGCTCGACATCGACGACCACCGCGTCGGCCGCGTCCCGCGCGGCGTAGCGGTCGCGCGCCACGACCACCGCCACCGGCTCGCCGACGAAGCGCACCGTGTCCACCGCCACCGCGCGGTGCTCGGGCGAGGGGAACGGCGTGCCGATCGGCATCGGGTCGAGGAACCCGGCGATCTCGGCCCCCGTGAACACCGCCTCGACCCCGTCCATCGCGGCGGCGGCGCGGGTGTCGACCGACCGGATGCGGCCGTGGGCGACGTCGCTGCGCTTGAACGCGAGGTGCCGCAGGCCGTGGATCTTCACGTCGTCGACGTACGTGCCCCGCCCGCGGACGAGCCGCGGGTCCTCGCGCCGCTTCACGCGCTGGCCGACCAACTTGGGCAGGACGGGGGCGGTGTCCATGCGCTCGTCCTCGGGGTTCTGCGGCACCGGGGCCGCCACGCTCTCGTCCTCGGCGTTCTTCGGTCTCTCGTCGGTCGTCATGGAGCGTTCCATCAAGTACCTGTCAAGTAAACGGTATCTGTACAAGTTGTTTATAAAATTGAACTTACTGTTCAAGCGGCCCTCCTGGGTCGGCGCATCGTCACTATCCGATCAAGTACCGTCAAGTACGGACCTGTGGGTCGGGACTCGCCCGGGCCACCAAGCATCCATCAAGTGAACATTGACACTGAATCAACAAGTCAACTAGATTTTAGATCATGATTCGACTCAACATGCACGAGGCCAAGACCCACCTGTCGCGCTACGTCGCACAACTCAAGGAGGGCGAGACGATACTGCTCTGCCGCCGCAACCAACCGGTCGCCGAGATCCGGGCCCTGCCCCGCGCGCGCAGCAGCCCGCGGCCGATCGGATTGGCTCAGGGGCAGTTCACGGTCCCGGACTCGTTCTTCGAGTCGCTGCCCGACGATATCATCGACTCGTTCGAGGGCGGGTCGATCCTGCCTGAGGCATGAGGCTGCTTCTCGACACGTGCGCCTTCCTGTGGTGGACCGAGAACTCTCCCCGGCTCTCCGAAGGAGTCCGGTCTGCGGTGGCCGATCCGGCACGCGAGGTCTACGTGAGCACGGCGTCGATCTGGGAGATAGCCATCAAGAACAGCCTGGGCAGACTGCCTCTTCCACAGCCGCCCGACGTGTTTCTACCGCGGCAGAGAGACCTCCACGGTTTTCTGAGCTTGCCCATCGACGAGGCGAGTGTGCTCCAGTTGCGGCGGTTGCCGCCGCTGCACAAGGACCCGTTCGACCGAATACTCGTCTGTCAGGCGATAGAGCATGGCATGACACTGCTCACGCCGGACCGCCTGATTGCACAGTACGCGGTTCGAGTCTCGTGGTAGCCCACGTGATCGTACGGAAGTGATCGTGCGGGCGGCTCTCGGATGGTTCAGCTCGATGATGGCGCGCCGTCTCGCAGTGACGGACGTAGTCGCCTGGACCGGCGGGGAATCGGCGCCTGTGGTAACGTGGTTCCGGAACGACCCATGACAACGCTGCTCCTGCGCGTGCTGGCCGGCCTTGCCATCGTCGCGGCGTTGACCGCGGCCGGCACGGCCTTCCTGATCGGCGTCTTCGACCTGCAGATCGAGTGGGCCGGCAGCGGCTTCCGGCCGTTGTTCTCGTTCGGCGACCCGGACGACCACTTCGCCGGGCTCGACGCGGACCGTGCGAGCCAGCGCTCCGCCGCCGGGCCTGTCGGCGCCGCGGACGCGGTGGCCGGCGGGGCAGCCGAGCCGGCGCCGGAACCGCGTGCCGCGGGTGACGCCGCGACGACCCCGGGCGCCGCCGCCGGGCCCGGGGCCGGCACGGCGGGCGCCCCGTCGGCAGACCCGCCGGCCCCGTCCGTTGCGGCCGTCGGTCGGGACGACACCGCCTGGACGGACTTCCGCGGACCGCACCGCGACGGCCGCTACACCGGGCCGGCCATCCGCACGGACTGGCCCGCCGGCGGGTTCGACCCGCTGTGGCGCCAGCCGATCGGCGGCGGCTACGCGTCGTTCGCGGTCGCGGGCGGGCTGGCGTTCACCATCGAACAGCGCCGCGACGACGAGGTCGTCGCCGCCTACGACGTCGACACCGGCGTCGAGCGCTGGACCCACGCCTGGCCGGCGCACTTCCGGGAGTCGATGGGCGGTCCCGGGCCGCGCGCCACCCCGACGTGGCACGCCGGCCGGGTCTACGCCCTCGGCGCGACGGGCCGGCTCGTGTGCCTCGACGCCGCCACCGGCGACGAGGTCTGGGCGCGGAACATCCTGGACGACGCCGCCGCGTTCAACCTGACCTGGGCGATGTCCGGCGCCCCCCTCGTCGTCGACGACGTGGTCGTCGTGCAGCCGGGCGGCCGGGACGGCTGGTCGGTGGCGGCCTACGACCGGCTGACCGGCGAGGTCGTCTGGCACGGGCTGGACGACGTGCAGTCGTACACGTCTCCGATGCTGGTCACCCTGGGCGGGGTGCGCCAGATTCTGGTCGTCACCGCCGCGCGCGCCGCGGGCCTCCGTCCCGACGACGGCGCGCTGCTCTGGGAATACCCCTGGCGGGTGCGGACGGTGCCGAACATGGCCCAGCCCCTGGTCGTCGGCGACGCGCGCCTGTTCCTGTCGGCGAGCTACGGCAAGGGGGCGGCCCTCATGGAGCTGACGCCGGACGGCGACCGGTTCACCGCCGCCACGGTCTGGGAAACGCACCGGATGCGCAACCGGTTCAGCAGCTCGGTGCTGATCGACGGCCACATCTACGGCCTCGACAACTCGATTCTGGCCTGCCTCGACGCCGCGACCGGCGAGCTCCTGTGGAAGGGCGGCCGCTACGGCTCCGGGCAACTGCTCGCGGCCGGGGACCACCTCGTGGTCCTCACCGAGCGCGGCGACCTCGTGCTGGTGCGCGCGACGCCCGAGCGCCACGAGGAGGTGGCCCGCTTCCGCGCCATCGACGGCAAGACGTGGAACGTGCCGGCCTTCGCCGGCGGCCGCATCCTCGTGCGGAACGCCCGCCAGATGGCGGCGTTCGACCTGTCGCGGTAGCCCCCGTCGACGCCATCCTCCGGTCGCCACGCGCGAATCGCGGGCTATCGCCCTTTGTCCCAGCCGCCGCGCTCCTCGCAGATCCCGCTGCGGCGCATGAGCGATGCGATCGTACGAAAGTGATCGTGCGGGCGGCTCTCGGTGGTTCAGCTCGATGATGGCGCGCCGTCTCGCGGTGACGCCTGCTTCCAGATCCTGGCGATCCGGTGGTTCTCAAGCTGGTGCGCAATCAGCCAGGGCGAGACGCCGAACTCCGCAGCCAGCTCGTCGACGTCTTCCTCGTCGAGGACCGGGCGGGACACCCGGGTCCGCAGGGCGGCGGCCGGGGCCAGGAACTCGGCCGCGAAGGCGCGGCTCCGCTGTTGGCGGTCGGACCGCGCCTGCGTGAGCAAGGCAGGCGAACCAGGTGAGGTCAGAATCTCGGCCAGCCCGCGGCAGAAGTGGAACCTGCGGTTGCTCTCGGGCCCCCGCCGGAGGACAAACGCCGGGAGATCGTCTTCATTGCACGTCACCACACCGTTCAAGAGGTCGGCGGTGCCGAGGTCGCGGGGCCGGGTCGCCTCGACCAGGGAGTCTGGATTCTCGCGGAGGGCGGCGCCGAGGGTCTCCATTGTCGGCAGGGGGGCGCCGTCGAGATCGAGCCGCCGTCGCAGGTCTCCGGCGAGCGCGTACCCCGCCAGCCATGGGCTGCCGCCGCTGCGCGCGTTCGGCCGCGTGCCGACGGCGCGGACGTGCTCCAAGGGAAGCGGGGTCCCGTTGCCGGGTTGCAGGGCGGCGGCGATGGCCGTCGTTTCCGCTTCCAGGTACTCGGCGTCGAGCACCGCGATGGCTTCGTCGAAGATCGACTCGTCGAGAACCTCTTCGAGCCTGATCACGGCTTTCCGTTGAGAGTCGTCCAGGGCGTAGGGGTCCCAGCCCAGCCCCGCTGCCGTCCGGCAGAACCGCGACTCGTCATCGTCTGCGCCCTGAACTGCGGCCCATTCCTCCTGGAGGAACGTTCCCTCGATGCCGCAAGACACGAGCCGGCGGACCACGCGGTCCACCAGTTCGGCGCAGCTCCCGCGGAACGCGTCCGTGTCTACAGAGACCTCGTCCCCGCCCTGGTAGTCGAGCCTGGCCCACGGGAGCGACTCGGGTGTCCAAGCGAGCGCCGTTCGGCCGCCGGACGAGGCGACCTGGAGCTTCGGGAACGCGTAGCCGTCCCTGACCGACACGAGGGCGTGCCGCCGCCGGAACGCGTCGTCGTCGTTCTTCGCCGGGTTCCCGACCTCGTGGAGCAGGAACCACCAGTTCGCGACCAGCGACTCGGCGAGCGGATAGAGCGGCACGTAGACGCGGTCGCGGACCGTCTGCGCCCGCCGGTCCACGACGCGCGTGACCACCGAGTCGTCCACCTGAATCAGCAGGGACGCCCACGTCGCGGCCAGCTCGGGCGCCTTGACCCCCTCGGCCGCCACCCACTCAGTCTCGAATGTGATGGGCATGTCGATTCAGCCTCACGGTGACCGTCTGCTCGCCGGCCGCCGGCCGCACCTTCACGCCGTAGCGCAGCAGGTCGTAGACCGCGCGGTTTGGCGTCGTAGAGGGTCCGGTCGCCGCCGACCGCCGCCGCCTAGCGCAGGGCGTGCAGCGCCTTGGCGATGATGCGGTCGTCGCAGCCCCGCCGCCCGAGCCAGCCCGCGAGCGCCGACTCCTCGACGTTGGCGTTCCCGGCGCGGTCGCACCGGTCGCCGAGATGGGCGTAGCCGAGGACGTCGCGGAAGAACGCGGCGGCGCGCCGCTGCGTGCGGATCTCCCGCTCGCCGACCGGGCTCACGGCCCGCCCCCGTTGACGGCGCTCACTTCAGCACCTCCCAGCGCCCGCCCTTGGTCGCCCCGACGTGCCGGACGACGCCGGCCGCCCGCAGCTTCGTCAGATGGTACTTGACGCCGTCCGGCGTGATGCCGAGCCGTTCGGCCATCACGCGCCGGCTGATCGCGGGCTCGGTCTTGAGCAGGTCCAGAATCCTCCCCTGGGTGGCGGCGGGGTCTTCCTGGGGGGTTTCTTGGGTAGTGGGGCCGGTTTCTTGGGTAGTCGTGCCCGTTTCTTGGGTAGTGGGGCCGGTTTCTTGGGTAGTCGTGCCCGTTTCTTGGGTAGTGGAACCGGCTTCTTGGGTAGTGCTTCGTTCCCTGACCGCGGCCGGTTGCCCGGCCAGTGCCGCACGTCCCGCCGGCTTCTCTGCCGGCCTCCCCGTCGGCTCGGCCGAATCCGTCCGTTCTCCGCCCGTTCCCGGCCCTCCCGTCGGAACCGGATAGCCCGCCGGAAAACGGAAGACCGCCCAGAAGCCCCCGCGCTTGAAGCGAAGGTCGGGCGCGGGAACGCCCGCCCGCCGACAGTCTGCGAGGATGAGGTCGATGCCGCGTCCCCACGCCTCGACCAGGCTCGCGCGGAAGAACGCATGCGCCACATCGGGGTTGAACGGCTTCGACTCGTGCTTCTCGAGCAGGTCTTCGGCCCGCCAGTCCGGCGGAAGCTGGCCCGGGTTCCAGATCATGAGCTTGTCGTCGTAGACGCTGATCTGGATCGTCGCCCCCGACGCGTAGTCCTTGTGGACCACGGCGTTGAGCACCGCCTCGCGGAGCGCGTTCCTCGGGACGGGGAACGACTCGACCCGCCGAATGCCCTCGTACCGGATTCCCGCCCGCAGGTACTTGGTCGACAGCAGATCGATCGTCTGGGCGACCTGCGTGAACAGGTCGCCGTGAATCTCGTCGTGATAGAGCAGATCGACGTTGTCCCGGAAGAAGCCGATCTTCACGTACGCGCCCGTGAAGAAGACCTCCGGGTCAGCGTGGAACAGCAGCACGGCAGCCCGCTTCAGGTGCGACCTCTCCCGCAGGTGCAGCCGGTCGACCAGGGCCGGCGTCGGTTCCACCAGCAGCGCGGCATCGAGACGCCCGCTCCGCCCGGCCTCTTCCCGAAACCGGTCCACCGCCGCCTCCGACAGGTCCTCCAGGCGCGCGTGCGGCACCGGCACGCCGTCCCAGTGCAATCCCTGCTTGCGCAGGAGAAACCGGGACAGCGAGGCGCCCTTCAGCTCCTGCCGCGTGCTGCCGCTGCGGTAGTGGTACTCCCCCTTGTAGCTGACCGGGTGCGCCTGCGGCTCCACGACGATCTCCAGGTACTCCTTGCCGGCTTCGGCCCTCAGATTGACGTCCACGACGATCCCCAGGACGTCACGCACCTTGTTCGGAATGTCCTCCAGCAGCTTGCGGACCCGGGAAAGACCGACGACCGCGCCGTCGTCGTCCCGGCCGATGACCAGCACCCCGCCCTCCGCGTTCGCGAAGCCGCAGATCCAGCGCAGATACTCGTCGCGCCAGCGACTCTTCCACTCCACGTTCTGGCTCTCGCTCATGTCCGCGACCGCTGTTCCGTCACCCGACGGGCTCATTCGCCCGCCCACGTCGGCTCCGAGGTCGCCAGCGCGGCCCGGCCGGTCTCTGTCAGTCGGTACTTCTGCAGTCGGCTGCGCGGCTTGTCGGGCACCGTGTACTCGATCAAACGGTCGGCCAAGAGCCGACCGACCACCTCGTGGAGCTGGCCGGACGCCTGCTTCTGACCCAACCGGCCGGACAAGCTCCGCCTTCGACAGGGGCCCGCCAACCAATAGCCCAAGCACCCTCGTCCTCAGCGGCTCTGGCCGTGACTCTAGCTGGGTCGACTCTAGCTGCCCCGACTCCGACTCTAGCTGCTCCGACTCCGACTCTAGCTGCTCCGACTCCGAGCTGCGATTCCCGCCGCGACTCTGGCTGCGAATCGGCCTTCCACTTCGTCTTGCTCCGTACATCGTCCCGGTCGGTGAACACGACCGGCTGCCCGGCCAGCGCCGCCCGCCGTATTCTGGTCACGAACCTCCCGGCCGCCTCGAAGTCCGGTTCGCGGAGGCCCGCGCCGACGCAGCGCTCGATCATGTCAAGGGTTCCCGTCCCCATCTGCTCGATGTACTTGACCAGGTACATCGCGCGCGCCAGCAACGGGTTGCCGGGCACCGACTCGTGGGGCACCCGCAGCTTGTCCAGCGTCAGCGGCGGCGGCAGGGCACCGGGGTTCCAGACCTCCAGCCGGTCCGCGAACAGCATGACCTGCACGCTGGCGTCGCTCGTGTAGTCGCGGTGCGCCACGGCGTTGACGATGGCCTCGGTCACGACCTCCTTCGATATCTCGTAGGCGACGGGCGCTTGAACGCTCTCCGCCCGCGTGCCGACCGACAGGGCGATCTTGCTGAGGACGAAGTCCACGGCGTGGTCGACCAGCTCGAACACCGTGCCCTTGTACACTTGGTGGGAGGGAATCGGCTTGGCGACCCGCGTCCCGTGGAAGTGGGCGCACTTGACCTCCGAGGAGATCAGGAACCGCTGCGGCAGCCCCATCGGGTCTTCGGCGGTTCGGCGGAGGCACTTCAGCGTGATGTCCCGCCCGGCTTGGTCGCTGTCGCGCCACGGACCGGTGCGGAACTCCGCTCAAGACGAGAAAATGTCGTCCAGGCGCAGCTCGAGGCCGGCCAGTAGTCGCGACCGAAGCGTCTGTTCCCGACCGAAGGTGCGGCTGAGTACCAGCACACCCGCGCGTTGGCGATGAATCGAGACGGTCTCGGCCATCGGATCGACCAGCCAGTACTCGATCACCCCGTGTTTGCCGTAGAGCGCACGCTTGTCGCCTCGGTCCCGCCGGGCGGTGCCGGGAGACAGGATCTCGACCACGAGGTCGGGCGCGCCCTGCACGTTCTGGCCCCCGCTCAGCAGGTGTTCCCGTTCCCGGGAGACGAACAGCAGGTCCGGCTGAACCACGTCGCTCTCGGACAACATCACATCGCAGGGCGCGTAGAAGAGCTTGCCGAGCCCGTGGTCGATGATGAAGTTGCCGAGGTGGTGTCCCAGGAGGGACCGCACGCTCTCGTGCTTGATGTTCGGGGCGGCGACCATGATCAGTTCACCGTCGAGCAGCTCGTAGCGGTTGTCCGCCGGTGCGGCGCAGTAGTCCTCGTAGGTGAGCTTGACGGCGGCTTGCGCGGTGGCCACGTCGGCGTTCTCCCGTTCGTCGATGTTCGCTGGACCATCATAACGCGTCTCGGCGCGCCTCGGATGGTGCTGTAGCCTCCCGCTCCGCGGTCCAACCGATGGACGGAACGTCTCGGATCGCGGTCGGCCGCGGCGCGGCTGGCCGCATCGGCCGCACTCTGGTGGAACATCGCGGCGAGCTCGGCGATCCGCTGGACCGGTCGCCGACGCTTCGCGATCCCCGAAGCGGCCGCCGGGGTCGTTTTTGTGGTCTCAGGGGTCCGCACCCGGTTGCGGTACGGGACCGGCAGCGCCCGCCGGTTCCGATCCCGCTTGAGCGACTTCGAGTGCGCGGGGGTCGGTCGCCGGCGCCGGGCGTTCCGCCGCCGGAGCCACAGGTTCCACCGTTCGACCATCGAGGCACCCGCCGCGGAGAGCCGCCGGCTCGTCCGCCGGCCCTTCGCGGGTCAGTTGGTTGTCCGCCGACGGGCGGCGTTGACGAGCAGGATCAGCGCCAATGCGATCGTTCCGACCGCCTGCCGGGTCGGCACCGGCGTCCTGAGCCGGTTCCCGCCGGTGATCGTCCCGTCGCCTGCGCCGCCAGCCGCAGCCTGCCGGCGGGCTGCGGATTGCTCAACCCGAGCGTGAACGTCTCCGGCCCTTCGTCGATCAACACCGCGGCGCAGGCCCGGCCAGGAACACGACGGTCAGCGCGACCTGCGCGTGGACCAAACAGGTCGGCGGCGCGCACTACGCCAGCGGGGGCGGGCCGCAGCGGGGCGCGCAGGCCAGGGCGGCTCGGGCGGCCAAGGTAGCCCGTCGACGCGGGCTTCGCCGAGGGGCGCAGCTCCAGCGTCGGCACTGGGAGGCGCATGCACGCGTCCGCGACGCCTACGCCGACCGAGATCGCGACAGGCGGCGGGCGCGCCGACAGCAGCCTTGGGACGTGGGACCACGCCACCAGCTCCAGCGCTCGGCCCGCGGCCAGCGGTTCACTGCCGGGACCGCCACCGGGCGGCAGCGGCACGAGCCGCTCCACGTGGGAACGAGCCGGGGAGCACGGACGTCCCGGTAGTGCTCCTCGTATCGCGACCGCAGCGCGGGTCAGGATTCCCCGACCGTCTGGTCGACATTCGGCTCCCGAGGACCACGCGCTGCAGGCGGCGCGCCAGCTCCGGGTCGCGAGCGATCTGCTTGAACTCGTTGAACGTCGTCGACCCGATGAAGCCGGAGGTCCGGCCGCCAGCGGCGGCTTTGGCCAGCATCGCGAGGCCCATGGCGCCGCAGGTGGTGGCCCCCACCATCGCGTGCACCGTCGTCGATGAAGATGGTCCAGCCGGCGCGGCTATCTGCGCCCGCCGCTCTCGGTCGACACCGTCGCGCGCATCTTCGAGCTCCGCGACGAGGGCCTTAGCTTCAAGAAGATCGGCGAGGCCCTCGGCATCGCGGCGTGGACCGTTTCGCGCTACGTCCGCAGCTTCGAGGAGGGAGGCCGATGACAACCTGACATGGAAACTGACCTCGAGGCCTTGGCCGAGCTCCGCCGCTCCATCGCCGAAGACGCCATGCGGCTGTACGATGTCACGATCGCGCGCGTGGCCACCGCTGCCTGACCGCCAGCGGACCCACGGGACAGCCAGTATGCCGACCACCTACAGAGTGATCCTCGAGACCGAGACCCGCCCGGGTGAAGCCGTGGTCGCCCTCGACCACCTGCCCGCCATCCAGGTCGATGCCCCGAACGTCGACATCGCCGCCCGGCTCGCGGTGTCCCATCACATCGACAGCCGGCCGACCCCGCCTCCCGCCGGGACCTCGTTCGGGCTCCTCGTGATCACGCCGCCGCCCCACGACCCGAACGTGCCTCACCACGACCTCGACGACGAGCCCGAGATACACCACATCAACGTCGAGTACCGGCCCACCACAACCGCCGGGCACTGACCGCCCGTTGCGGCCGGAGCAAGCACCCCGCCGCCAGGCGAACCGCGCCAACCGGCCCGAACAACCGATCGACATCCGCGTCCCCGGGCAACAGTTCCCCGTGGAGCGTCGACCTGCTCGGCGTGGCGCCGGCTCT
The DNA here is from genome assembly GCA_963666855.2 of Vicinamibacterales bacterium. Classification (GTDB taxonomy): domain Bacteria; phylum Acidobacteriota; class Vicinamibacteria; order Vicinamibacterales; family UBA8438; genus JAJEEA01. The sequence goes on along the minus strand of CAXXTG010000091.1, from coordinate 1,158 downwards.
CGGCCGGGGGTTCCGGGCCGCCGACACCGCCGTCGGCGAGCCCGGCGTCGCGGTTCTCACCCACGACGTTGGCAGGGGGCGTTCGGCGGCGACCCGCGCATTGTCGGGCGGGTGCTCACGTTGGACGACGAACGGGTCGAGGTGATCGGCGTGCTCCCCGAGTCGCTCTGGCTTCCCGACCTGGATCGGCTCACGCCGCTGTCGGCCGGCGGCGGCGGTCCTCCGGAGATCTTCCAGCCGCTCCGCTACACGCCGGAGCAGGCGAGCCGGTTCGGCGAGTTCGACTACCCGGCGATTGTGCGTCTTGCTCCGGGGATCTCGGCCGAGCAGGCGCGCCCGGAGCTGACCGCGCTGACCCGCGACGCCTTCAGCGAGGCCCCGTTCACCATCACGCCCATCGTCACGCCCCTCGACCTGCAGATCGCCAGCGACGTGCGCACCCCTTTGGGATGGCTGCTGGCCGCGGTCGGGGCGGTGTTGCTGGTGGCGTGCGTCAATGTGGCGAGCCTGCTGTCGGCACGCGGGTTGCGCCGGCGGCACGAGCTTGCGGTCCGGAGCGCCCTCGGGGGCGGCGCCGGGGACTTGGTACGGCACGTCCTCGCCGAGAGCGCCCTTCTTGCCGGGCTCGGCGGCGTCGTCGGCGTGGCCGTCGCGCACGCGTGCCTGCGCCTCGCGGTCGCGGCGGCCCCGCTCGAGGTGCCACGCCGCGGCGGAGGTCGGCATCGACGGGCCCGCGCTGGCGCTGGCCGCGGGGCGCGGCCGCGGTCAGCGCGATGGGCTGCGGCCTGCCGCCAGCGTGGCGCGCCAGCCGCACCGCTCCCGCCGCGGTCCTCAAGGCCGACGCGCGGACCGGGAGCGACGGTTCGTGGCGCCGGCTCGGGCGATGTGCTGGTCGGCGTTCAGGTCACGCTGACGGTGGTGCTGCTCGTGACGGGAGGGGCTGCTGCTGGCCAGCTTCCTGCGCGTGATGGGGGTCGATCGCGGGTTCGAGGCGGCCGCAGTCGTCGCCGTCGATCTGAATCCGCCGGCGTCCCGCTACGACCCGGAGGGCCGCATCCGGCTCTACGACGACCTCCTGGCGCGGTTGGCGGGTGAGCCCGTGGTCGCGTCGACCGGCATCACACAGCGTCTGCCCCTGGAAGGCGAGGCGTTCGTCGA
>CAXXTG010000090.1:0-16140 GCA_963666855.2 Vicinamibacterales bacterium | reverse complement strand
GAAGCCGGCCGATGCGCCCGGAGGAAGGACCGTATCTGGCGCACCGCCAGGGGAATCCGTTCCTCGGGCCGCTTCCACGGGAACATGCTCAGCTCGGATTGCGGCGCGAGCATCGCGGCCTCGATGGCGACGTCGTACGGGTGCGCCGGGATGTCGTCCGGCAGGATGAGGATCGGCGTCTGCAGCTCGCGCACGAAGTCCCGGGTCACGGTGAAGACGAAGTCCGCCGTGTCGAGGTACATCCGGGTCAGGAACCGGTCGATCATGTCCATCGTGAGCTCGGGCCGGCGCGCGACGAGATCCGGCCCCCAACTTCCCATGTTGTTGTCGTAGAACAGGGTGGGATGCTCCGCGCTCCACGCGCTCGGCTGCGTCAGCACGGCCGCGACGACCCGGTCGGGGGCCCGCCGCAGCAGGTTCCAGATGAAGGGGCCGCCAATGCAGAAGCCGAGAACCATGAACTTGTCGATGCCGAGGTGATCCATCACCCCGAGATGGTCGTCGGTGTGGGAATCCCACGGCCGATCGATCTCGAGGGGACCGGAGGACTGGCCGCGGTTGGAGTTGCGCAGGTCGGCCGCGATGACGCGGTTCTCTCCCTTGAACTCCTCCAACGGGTTGAAGGGATGCGTGGCCAGACCGGCGATCGACGAGTTCAGTCCGCCGCCGGCGATGACGAGCAGCGGGAAGCCGGAGCCGGCCTCCTCGTAGCGGATGCGGACGGGGCCGTTCTCGTAGAAGGACATGGCCGCTCCGTCCTGGCCGTCCTGGCCGGCCTGCCCGGCGAACCCCCGCGTGGCGGCGAGAACCGTCGCCGCCGCCCCCGTCTTGAGTATCGTGCGTCTGGTCGGATCCACCATCATGTCCCCCTCGCTGCAGTCCCGTCCTCGTCCACGACGCGCCGAGCCGGATCGCCCGTCGTCACGGCGGCCCCACGCTATCACCCCGCGGTGGCATCGGCAACCACGAGACCCGTGAGGCCGCGCGGCGAAGGACTCCCCACCGTCGACAAGTGGTCGCTGAGCCGGCCCGGTGGCGCCGCCCGGCCCGAGGACGGGCTCGAGCACCGACGCGGGACTCGGGGCACCGATCCACTTGCTCAGCGCGATGGGCGGCCGGCGCTCCCGGGCCGGCTCTCGTCGCTGGCGGTCGATGACGGCAGGCGGTATCATGCGGCCGGAGGTGAGCGAATGCGGTTAGGACGCCAGTTGTTGACGGTCGCACTCGGGATCGGGCTGAGCGGGTTTCACGGCGTCGGCGAGGCGCAGGAGTCCGCGGCGACGGCCCCGGAAGGTTCGCGGGTCACCCGGCTCGACATCACCAGCCGCGGGCCGGCGTTCGGCGGCCGGTCGTTCGGCACCGTGGGCCCGTACGAGATTCTCCTCGGCACGGCCACCGCGGTCGCCGATCCGGACGCCCCCCTCGACGCCGGCATCGTGGATCTCGAGAACGCGCCGCGCAACGCCGACGGGCTGGTCGAGTACACCTTCGAGGTCGACATCCTCAAGCCGGTCGACATCACCCGGGGCAACGGCGTCCTCGTGTACGAGATCAACAACCGCGGCCGCAACATCGTCTTCGGCTACTTCCACGAGGCGGGGCGGGGCTACGCGGCCGAAAACGCCGGCAGCGCGTTCCTCATGAACCAGGGCTACACGTACGTCTCGAGCGGCTGGCTGCACGGCGCGCCGGGCGCCGGCGACCCGCGTCCGGTGCTGGCGACCCTGCCGCCCGCCACCGACGACGGCCGGACCATCACCGGCACGTCGATGGAGGAGTGGCAGGACCCGGACAGCGCCGCGTTCGGGCGCTTGACGTACCCCGCGGTGACGCTCGACGAGAGCGCCGCGACGCTCACCCACCGCCAGCTTCAGGACGATCCGCGCCAGACGGTGCCGGCCGACCGCTGGCGCTACGTCGACGACACGACCGTCGCCGTCACGCCCCCCGCGGGAACCGACGCGGGGACCATCTACGAGTTCGTGTACGAGGCCCGGGACCCGATCGTGCACGGCCTGGGCTTCGCCGCCATGCGCGATCTCGTGTCGTTCGCGCGCTACCGCCCCGCCGACGATCAGGGCACGCCCAACCCGCTCTTCGTGGACGGCGGGCCGGTGCTCGACCACGCGGTGGCCGTCGGCTCGTCGCAGAGCGGCCGGATGGCCCGGGACTTCGTCTACAAGGGCTTCAACGAGGATCCGGCGGGGCGGCGCGTCTTCGACGGCATGACGCCGTACGTCGCGGGCGCCCGCCTCACGTGGGTCAACGCCCGCTTCGCGCAGACGGGCCGCTACACGCGCCAGCACGAAGACCACAACTACCCGATGGACGAGTTCCCGTTCACGTTCGCGACGACGACCGACGCGCTGACGGGCAGGACCGACGGGCTGCTGGCCGCGTGCACGGCCTCGGGCACGTGCCCCCACATCATCCAGGTGGACGCCGAGTCGGAGTACTACGGCGCCCACGCCTCGCTCATCGTCACCGACACGGGCGGCCGGGCGCTCGAGCTGCCGCCGAACGTGCGCTACTGGGTGCTCGCGACCGCGCACCTGCAGGGCAGCGCCGGGTGCCGCGACCCCGGCAACCCGGTGCAGCCGTGGCCGTACTACCGGTCGGCGTTCGACGCCGTGGTGAAGTGGGTGCGGGACGGCGTCGAGCCGCCGGCGACGAGCGCGCCGTCGGTGGCCGACGGCACGGCGGTGACGGTCGACAGGCAGGGCGGGCAGTATCCGACCATCCCGGACCGCCCCTACAACGGCGCGATCAGCACCCTCGGGGTGCGCGACTTCTCGGTCTGGCCGCCGAAGGAGAGCGACGAGCGCTACCCGTTGTTCGTCCCGAGCCTGGACGCCGACGGCAACATCGTGGCCGGGGTCATCGTGCCGGAGGTCGCGGCCCCGCTCTCCACGATGGGCAAGGCGGTCCGCGCGGCGGGCTTCGCGGAAGGCGACCTGTGCGGCGTGAACGGCTCCACGATTCCGTTCCCGCGGACGACGGCCGAGCGGACGGCGTCGGGCGATTCGCGGCTCTCGCTGGAAGAGCGCTATCCCGGCGGCGAGGCGGAGTACGTGCGGCGCTACGCCGAAGCGGCCGACGCGCTGGTCGCCGAGCGGTACCTGCTGCCCGCCGACGCCGAGGCGCTCAAGGCGTCCGCCGCCGCCGCGTGGCGGGCGGCCGTCGCGGCGCCCTGACGCGTCAGGATTCGCCGCTTCGCTCCGCTCGCTCCCCGGCATCCCGTGGTGAGACGCCGTGTTGCCCGGAGAGAGCGCCTCGCTGGTGACCGACGATTCCCGCGGCGGGCGGCCACGGGCCGCAACCGTCAGGCCCGGCCGACCTCTCCCGCCGGCCGCAGGCGCCGCATCAGCAGCCGCTCGAGTGCAGCGGAGCCCCTCGCCCCGCGCTGCCGGGGGTGCCGGGGGTGCCGGGGACTGCAACAAACCGGTATGATGCCCAGGAAGGAGACCACCGCATGTCCACATTCCGTTTCGGCCTGTTGCTCGTCATCGGCGCCAGCCTGGCCGTCGCCGGGGCCCGGCCGGCCGCCAACTCCGAGGCGACGACCGGCGTCGCGCCCGAGTTCCAGTACATCGGCAAGCTGGCGTTCGGACCCGAAGGCGTGCTCTTCGCGGCCGACGCCCAGGAGGTGTCCATCACCGCCCTGCATCTCGGCGGGGAGATGACCGCCGGGACGCCGGGGACGCGGGACGTGCCCGCGATCGATCGGCAGATCGCCGCGCTGCTCGGCATCGACGCCGGCAACCTGCTGATCACCGACATGGTGGTCGACCCGCGGACGCGCAACACCTGGCTCTCGGTGATGCGCGGGCTGGGCGCCGGCGCCGTGCCGGTCCTCGTGCGCGTGGACGGCGCGGGCGAAATCGAGGTCGTCTCGCTCGACGAGGTCCGCTATACGCGCATCGGGGTGCCCAATCCCCCGCCGGCCGAGACGCCGCTGGTGCTCGCCGACGGGCGGGAGATCCCGATCGCCAACTACCCCGACCAGATCGACCCCGCGGGGCTGATCGGCGTGCAGACCATCACCCACATGGCCTACATCGACGGCAACCTGTTCGTCTCGGGCCTGTCGAACGAGGAGTTCGCGTCGAAGATGCGCGTCATCCCCTATCCGTTCCGGGTGGCGGACGCGGGGACGAGCGTGGAGATATACCACGGGTCGCACGGCCAGCTCGAGACGTTCTCGCCGGTGTTCACGTTCGTCCCGTACGAGATCGACGGCGAGCCGTCGATCGTCGCCAGCTACCTGTGCACCCCCCTCGTCAAGTTCCCCATCGCGGCGCTCGAGCCGGGCAGCAAGATCCAGGGGACGACGATCGCCGAGTTCGGGAACCGCAACCGGCCCATCGACATGATCGTCTACGAGAAGGACGGGCGCGACTACATCCTGCTGTCGAACAACCAGCGCGGCGTGATGAAGGTGCCGACGGAGCCGTTCGGGGCCGCGGACGCCATCGCCGACCCGATCCCCGACACCGCCGGCGTGCCGTTCGAGACCATCGCGTCGCTCGACGGCGTGCGGCAGCTCGACCGGCTGGACGCTTCCCGGGCGATGCTGCTCGTCGACGCCGCGGGCGGCGGGGTGAACCTCGAAGCGGTGGCGCTGCCGTAGGCGCCTGCCGACGATGAGACATGCAGCGAGGGCGGCCGCCGCGGCGGCGGCCCTCGCGCTCGCGTCCGCGTGCTCGCAGACGGGCGGCCCGGCGCCGGAACCCGTTCCCGGCGGGCCGCGCATCCGATTGGCCGCCCCGTCCGCCGGTCAGCGCACCGTCGACGTCGCGGGGTTGGCGGCCGCGGACCTCGCGCACCTCGAACGCGCCGCCCTGTCGCGCGACGGGTGGCAGGCCATCCTGCGCGTCCACGTCGCGCAGGCCGATGCGGCCGCCGCGGAGCTGCCGCCGGTCCTCGGCGACTACGCCGTCCACGCCGACGCGTTGCGCTTCACCCCGCGGTTCCCGTTCGATGCGGGTCAACGCTACGAGGTGGTGTTCGATCCGTCATCCCTCCCGTCCGCGCGGGGCCGTTCCGCAGGCGCCCCGTCGCGCGCCCTCCGCACGATGGTCGAGGTGCCGGCCCCCGACCGCGAGCCGTCGACCCGCGTCGTCGCGGTCTATCCGACCGGTCCCGAGGTGCCGGAGAACCACCTCCGCCTGTACGTCGTCTTCTCGGCGCCGATGGGACTGGGCGGGGGCGGCGAGCACGTCCGGCTGCTCGACGAGCACGGCCGCCCGCTCGCCGACCCGTTCCTGCCCCTGGACGTCGACCTGTGGAACGCGGACCGCACGCGCTTCACCGTCCTCTACGACCCCGGGCGCGTCAAGCGCGGCATCCGGCCGAACGCCGAGCTGGGCCGCCCGCTGGAGGGGGGTCGCCGGTACACCCTGGTGATCGACGCGGACTGGCGCGACGCCGCCGGTCAGCCGCTGGCGGCGCCGTTCCGCCGCGAGTTCCGGGTGGGGCCGGCCCGGGAGCGCGCCCTCGATCCCGCCGCCTGGCGCCTCGACCTCCCGGCCCCCGGTACCCGGGACCCTCTGGCCGTGCGCTTTGCCGTGCCGCTCGACTACGGCCTCCTGCAGCGCGCGCTCGGGGTGGCGACCGGCGACGGCCGGCCGCTGGCCGGGACCGTCCGGGTGGAGCGGGGCGAGACGCGCTGGACCTTCACGCCGCGCGCGCCGTGGCGGCCGGGCGAATACCGACTCGTCGCGGCGGCGACCCTCGAGGATGTCGCCGGCAACCGCATCGGGCGCGCTTTCGAGGTCGACGCCGCCGAGGCCCGGGGCTCAGCGCGCGCCCGCGGCGCCGTGGTGCCGTTCCGGATCGGCGGTCCTCCCGTGCGAATCCGTCCCGGCGAATCCGGCCCCGCCGCGCGGTCGGACGGAACGAATCCGCGCGAGAACGGTCGGTAGCGCGGGCCGGGGTCGCGCTCGACCCGGGGAGCCGCGCGGCGCGTTTCGGTAGAATCACCGGCGACTGAAGAAACCGCCCACGGAGGAGAATCATGCGATTCGCCAGCGTCGCCGCCCTCGCCGCGTTCACCGTCCTGCCCGCGGGCGCCGCCGCGCCCGCCGCCGCCCAGTCGTGGACCCCGCCGCCGCCCGACGAGCGCTGCCCCAGCAAGTGGGGCGCCGACGACGAGCGGGGCGCGGCCAACCACATGGGCCCCGAGACGGTGCTCAAAGCCGCGCGCCTGATCCAGACCGGCCGGGTGATCGAACTCGGACAGGTGCTGAGACCCTCGATGCCCCTCGGGGCCCGCCACTTCGACCTCTACATGAAGCCGACCGGCCCGTTCACGGGGTCGAACCGGCGCGGATCGAACGAGGAGCTGGTCGTCACCGAGATGGGCCAGGTGGGCACGCAGTTCGACGGCTTCACCCACCAGACCATCGGCGACAGCCTCTACAACTGCGTCGACATGAACGAGGTCATGACCCGCGACGGGTTCACGCGGCTCGGCGTCGAGAACGTCGGCACCCTGATGACCCGGGGCGTGCTGATCGACGTGGCCGCCCTCAAGGGCGTCGACATGCTGCCCGACACCTACGAGATCACCGTCGACGACCTGCGGCAGGCCCTCGACCGGCAGGGCGTGGCCCTGGAGCCGGGCGACGCGGTGCTCATCCACACCGGCTGGGGCGTGCTCTGGGACAGCGACCCGGACCGCTTCATGGCCACCAACCCGGGCATCGGCGTCGCGGCCGCCGAGTGGCTCGTCGAGCACGACCCCATGCTGCTCGGCGCGGACAACCAGCCCGTCGAGGTCTCGCCCAACCCCGACCCGCAGGTGTCGCTGCCCATCCACCAGATCATGCTGGTGGTCCACGGCATCCACCTCGTCGAACGGATGAGGCTGGACGAGCTGGCCGCGGCCGGCGTCCACGAGTTCGCCTTCGTCGTCCAGCCCCTCAAGATCGAAGGGGCCACGGGATCGACCGTCGTGCCGGTCGCGATCTATTGACCGCGGAGAACGTGCGGGCCGCGGCCGGGAACCGCGGCCCGCGCCACCTGGCCGGAGCCTCCGGTGCCGCGGGCCCGTCCATCTACCTCGTCACGGCAGTCTCGATCGCGCGGGGCGGGGCCCACCTCACGCGGCGACCGTCGAGCGGGTTTCGTTTGCTCTCGATTCGAGCCACCCGCCGCCTCATTTACGGCAGTCTCGATCGCGCGGGGCGGGGCCCACCTCACGCGGCGACCGTCGAGCGGGTTTCGTTTGCTCTCGATTCGAGCGTCCCCCTCGCGCGCTCGGTCAACGTCCGGTACAGACGTTCGTAGTCGGCGGTCATGCGTTCGACCGAGAAGCGTTCCTCCACCGAACGGCGGCAGGCCCCCCGGTCGAGACCCTCGATCCGGCGGATCGCCTCCACGACGGCGTCATCGTCGTCACAGATGAACCCGTCCCGGCCGTGGGTCACGATCTCGGGGGTCGAGCCGCAGCGGCGCGTGATGACCGGCGTCCCGCAAGCCAACGCCTCGACCATGGCCAGCCCGAACGGCTCCGGCCACAGGATGGGGAACAACAGCGCGACGGCGTGCCGCAGGAGGTGGACCTTGGCCGCCTCGTCGACCTCGCCCACGAACTCGATGAGCGGGTGCGCGAGTCGGGGGCGCACGAACTCCTCGAAGTACGGGCGGTCGTCGTGGTCGACCTTGGCCGCGAGAATCAGCCTCACGCCGGCGCGCACCGCGGTATCGATGGCGACGTGCGGCCGCTTCTCCGGCGACATTCGACCGAGGAAGACGAAGTACCCTCCGTCGCCGGGCCCGGCCGCGTAGCCGTCGAGCGGCAGGCCATGATAGATGTTGGCCGCCCAGGTCGCCGTCTCGACCGGCGCGCGCTGCGACCGGCTGATCGACACCAACGGATGATCGTCATGGTGCGCCAGCAGCTCGGCGCACCCCGGACCGTCGAGGCGGCCGTGCATGGTGCTGAGCATCGGCGTCGTCGGGCCGCGGCAGGCCGCCAACCCCAGCACCTCGAGGTGCAGGTGCACGACGTCGAATTCGCCGGCGCGCGCTCGCGCCTGGCCGGCCTGCAGGCAGTGCCAGGCGAGCGGGTCGTAGCGGTCGCCGCCACGCCGAATGGGTCGTTCCACCACCGGTACCAGCGTCGCGGACGTCCGCGACGTTCCCGCCGCGAACAGCGTCACGTCGTGGCCGCGGCGCACCAGCTCTTCGGTGAGCCACGAGACGACACGTTCGGTGCCGCCGTACTCCCGCGGCGGCACCGATTCGGCAAGGGGGGCGACCTGGGCAATCCGCAACGTCCTGCTCCCCTCTCCCGCGGCGCGACCGGCGTTCGCGAGAATCCGCTCATGCTCGAGGCAGTCGCCCTGCGCGAGGGCGTCGCCCTGGTCGGCGGCGCGACGCAGCTCGCCAATGTCGGGATTCTGCATCTGTCGACGGGGCATCCTGTCCTCCTCTCCGAGCGGGGGCGACGGACGAACCATCCGCCAGGCACGTCAGAGGCATAGTGAAACACGGTTCGATGCGATATCGTGGAATGACAAGCTTGTCGGTTTGGCGAACCCGGTGATCCGCAACGCTCAAAGTTCCATCCACTAGGGCCAAGCCGGCCCTCTCTCCGGCACCGGTTTCGTGGATCGGGATGAAGGGGGAACAGAGACGGCTGTGGGGCGCTGTGGGAACCGCGTTCGTCGCGGTTTCCATATCCTATGCGGAACTCTGCATAGGACATGCATGCTATGCGCGGTTCGGGACTATGCGGAGTCGGTAGGGCCGCTCTCAGGTTACCTGTCAGAAACGAGGGTTACGTGAGCTGACCGGTTCGCGGCGGCGGGGCTGTGGACGGCCCGAGCGGCTTCGTCAGGGCCTTGGTCGATCTTTCCCGGCGGCAACCAAACGGCGCGGCGGCAAGCGGACGTACTCTCGCCCCGAGGCCTCCTGCTGGGCCTGGATGTCCCGGAAGATCGCTTCAACGTCGTAATTGAACCGCGCGGCGTGCTCGTCGCGCACCGCCCGGAGTTCATCGATGATCGGGTCGGTCTGCGTCTCTGACATGGCGTGTCTCCACCAGTTCGCTGGGGGTGCAAATGACCGGCGGTCCAAAGCCTGACCGCCGACACACGTCTTCGATTCGGGATCGCATCGTCGCATTGGCGATGTGCCGGAAGTTCCACGTCACCAGGTAGGCGACGCCGTTCGCGGCGGCGATGGCGATGTGCGCCGCATCTTCGGCCGCGCCGCGCGGTACGGCCCCTTGGTCGAGCAGCCTCTCGGTCAGTTCGACTGCCGGCTCCGTCGCGTCGAGCAGCGGAAGCGTTCCCAGGATTCCCAGACGAGCACGCGCGGCCTCCGGGTCGCCGGTCCGCGCCTCGGAGACCACGAGCGCCGACGCGTAGACCACGAAACGGTCCCGGGCGCCGCGCCACCAGTCGCGCGTTACCTCCTGATAGGCCGTCCCGGGAGGGCCGGACAGTCAGGTAGCTGACGACCGATGTCTCGACGTATACGGTCGGGTTCATCGCCGCCTCGTGTCGTCCGTCACAACTCCATCCCCGTCGGACGGCCGCTGTTCGGAGCGGCCGTCAGGATCGCCGCAATCCTGGACTCTGAGGGATATCCATTGGTCACTCCGGCAACGCGAAGACGAACAGATTGTTCCCCTGGCTCGGGTTCAGCTCGGGGGTCAGGTTGACGAACCGCTGGGTGCCCGTACTCACCGCCACGTACTGCCGCCCGTCGACCGCGTAGGAGATCGGGAAGCCCGACACCGACGACCCCAGGTTGACCTCCCAGAGCACCTCTCCGGTCTCGTGGTCGAAGGCGCGGAAGCGGCCGTTGACGTCGCCGCCGAAGACGAGGCCGCCGCCGGTGGCGACCAGCGACATCGTGGCGGCGCGCTGCTCGTGGACCCAGGCCGTCTCGCCAGTCTCGGCCGAGATGGCCCAGACCGCGCCGACCTGGTCGGTGCCGGGGGCTATTTCGGGCCGCCAATTGATGGCGTAGATCGAGGTGCTCTCGGGGCCCTCGGCGATCATCTGCGCGCAGACGTTGCGCAGCGGCATGTACATGGTGTTGGTGAGGGGGCTGTAGGCGCCCGCCTCCCAGTCCTTGCCGCCGCTGGCGTGGGGGCAGGTCAGCACCTGCTGCCCCGCCCCGGTGAAGACGAGCTCGGGGTTCTCGGTCACCGCCCCCGACGCGCCGTCGATGTGGCTGATGACGTTCTGGGTGATGGTGGGCTTGGCCCACAGGAACTCGCCGGTCTCGCGGTCGAGGGTGTAGACGACGCCGGTCTTGCCGGGGATGCCGGTGACGACCCGGCGCGTCTCGCCGGGCTGCACGCGGGGGTTGATCCAATCGACGGCGGCGGCGTCGGGGGCGACCGCGGTGTCGACGAGCAGCCGCTCGAACGGATGGTCGAGGTCCCAGTGGTCGTTGAGATGCTGGTAGTACCAGGCGATCCCGCCGGTGTCGGCGTCGAGGGCGAGGGTCGAGTTGTGGTACAGGTGCCGGAGGTCGGCGCCGCCGATCAGGAACTTCGGGGCGGGCGACGTGACCGACGTCCCGATGTAGAGCAGGTTCAGCGCGGGGTCGTAGCTCGGCACCATCCACGCCCCGACGTGCCGCCGCTCCTCGAACGGCACCCCGCCCCAGGTCTCGTCGCCGGGCTCGCCCGGCGCGGGGATGGTGCGCCCGGCGCCACAGCTCCTCGCCGGTGTGGGGGTCGTGGGCGGTGATGACGCAGGCGTCGGGCCCGCCGGCGGGCATGCAGCTCCGGCCCGAGACGACCTTGCCGTCGGCGACGATGGGCCCCGAGCTCTGGGTCGCGGGATGGGTCCGGTAGTCGAGCACCCGCGTCTCCCACACCATCCGGCCGGTCTCGGCGTCGAGGGCGAAGATGTGGTCGTCGGCGCTGGTGTCGAGGATGGTCGAGCCGTAGATGGCGATGTTCCGGTTGTTCTCCCAGAGGGTGTTGAAGACGTAGTCGCCGATGTCGTCGGGCACCTCGCGGCGGTGCTCCCAGACGAGGTCGCCGGTGACCGCGTCGATGGCCTGGATGACGTCGGCGGGGTTCGGCATGTAGAGGACGCCGCCGTAGGCGAGCGGCGTGCCCTGCTGCCGCCCCTCGGTGAGGGCGCGGGTCCACACCATGCGCAGGTCGCCGACGTTGCCGCGGTCGATCTGGTCGAGGGGGCTGTAGCCCCAGCCGTCGAGGGTGCGGCGCCACATCAGCCAGTCGCCCGGCGCGGGGTCCTGGAGCATGGCGTCGGTGACGGGCACGAAGTCGCCGGCGGACGGGGCCTGCGCGGCGGCCGGGACCGCGGGGGCGCCACCCAGCGCGGCGAGCAGCAGGATGGCGGGGAGGCCGGGAACGTTGCGGACAACGGGGGATGGTGTCTTCATCACAGGCCCATTCTAGCGCCATCACCGCGGCGCGCAGCTCCGTCAGATGCGCCGCCCGGTTCGGCGTCCGCCAACGCGGGCGGCGTCTGTCCCCGCCCGGCGCCATCCGCCCCGCCGCCCTGACCGGCGATGTCCGGGTGATCGTTCGGGCGAGCGCTGTCAGCGCCTACGGGGGCCGCGCACACTTGGGGTAGCGCAGGCCGGATCGAACGAGAGAGAATCGGCGATCATCGCCGGTTCTTCTTCAGGCATCGCCGGGGGCGCTCTACCTCTTCAGTTCAGTCGGCGTCGGATCCGGTGGGGGGTCCGGGCCTCGGCCGCGGCGGCTCCGGCCGCGGCGGGTGCAAGTATACGCGGCCGGGGCCGCGAGGGTACAACGTGCTCCCGTGCTCCCCAGTAACACTTTTACAGCGATTGTGATCCGCGGGTGCCGGTGCGTGGAATCGTCTCGCCAGGAATCGGTCGGACAGCTCGGCGGGTGGTCGGCGCGGTCTCCTTCGTCGCGAGCGTGAGCGCGATCACCGTCGAGCGGGATCGCGGTCACCGGCTGCGTGAACGACCCCGGGCCGTTCAAGGTGTTGGCAAGGCGAACACGAACAAATTGTTCCCGAAGCTCGGCCGGATCTCCGGGGTCAGGGCGAGGAACGCCAGCGGGTTGCCCCCCACGCCGGTGCTGGCCGCGACGTACTGGCGGCCGTCCACCGCGAAGGTGATGGGGAAGCCGGTCAGGGGCGAGCCGAGGTTGATCTCCCAGAGCACTTCGCCGGTCTCGTGGTCGAACGCGCGGAAGCGGCCGTTCGCGTCGCCGCCGAAGACCAGCCCGCCGCCGGTGGCGACGAGCGACGTCGTGGCGGCGCGCTGATCGTAGCGCCACGCCGTCACGCCGGTCTCAGCCGAGATCGCGTGCACCGCGCCGACCTGGTCGGTGCCCGGCGCTATCTCGTTGCGCACCGCGAGCGAGTAGAGCTCGAGGGCCAGGGTCTCGGCGCTCTCGACCACCATCATCCGCGCGCACGTGTTCCGCAGCGGGAAGTACATCAGGTTGGTGAGGGGGCTGTAGGCGCCGGCCTCCCAGTCCTTGCCGCCGTTGTAGGTCGGGCAAGCGAGCACCTGCTGTCCGCGGCCGGAGAAGACGAGCTCGGCGTTTTCGGTCACCGCCCCGGTGGCGCCGTCGATGTCGGCGATGACGTTCTGGGTGATGGTCGGCGTGGCCCAGAGGAACTCGCCCGTAGCCCGGTCGAGGGTGTAGACGACGCCGGTCTTCCCGGGGATGCCGGTCACCACCCGCCGCACGTCGCCGGGCTGGATGCGCGGGTTGATCCAGCTCACCGCGGACGGGTCGGGGGCCACCGCGGTGTCGACCAGCAGCCGCTCGAACGGGTGGTCGAGGTCCCAGTGGTCGTTCAGGTGCTGGTAGTACCAGCGGATTTCGCCGGTGTCGCCGTCGAGGGCGAGGGTCGAGTTGTGGTACAGGTGCTGGTTCTCGGCGCCGCCGAGCAGGAACTTGGGGGCCGGCGAGGTGACCGACGTCCCCACGTAGACCAGGTTCAGCGCCGGGTCGTAGCTCGGCACCATCCACGCGCCGACGTGGCGCCGCTCCTCGAACGGCACGCCGCCCCACGTCTCGTCGCCCGGCTCGCCGGGCGCGGGGATGAGCCGCGTCCGCCACACCTCCTCGCCGGTCCGCGCGTCGTGGGCGACGACGACGCACGCCTCGGGGCCGCCCTCGGGCATGCAGCCGCGCCCCGAAACGGCCTTGCCCCCGGCGATGATGGGGCCGGACGACTGATGGGCGGGGTTCACCCTGTAGTCGAGGATCTGCGTCTCCCACGCGAGCCGGCCGGTCGCCGCGTCGAGGGCGTACGCGTAGTCGTCGGCGCTGGTCGAGACGATGAGGTCGCCGTAGACGGCGATGTTCCGCTTCGCCTCCGACAGCCCGGCCGCGACGTGGTCGTCGAGGTCGTCGGGCCGCGCCCGGCGGTACTCCCAGAGCAGGTCGCCCGTCACCGCGTCGATCGCCTGGATGACGTCGCGCGGGTTCGGCATGTAGAGCACCCCGCCGTAGGCCAGCGGCGTGCCCTGCTGGCTGCCCGCGCCGAGCGCGCGCGTCCACACCATGCGCAGCTCTCCGACGTTGTCCTGATCGATCTGGTCGAGCGGGCTGTATCCCCAACCGTCCGGCGTGCGGCGCCACGTCAGCCAGTCGCCGGGTGCGGGATCCTGGAGCATCGCGTCGGTGACGGGGACGAAGCCGGCGTCTTCATCGGACTGCGCAGTAGCGGCGAGCGGCGCGAGCGCAGCGAGGGCAAGCACTGCAAGGGAGAGTCCAGGGCGTTGTCGGAACATCGCACGCTCCTCCGGGAAGTCGAGCCCGGCCTTGCGCCGGCAGACGTCGCCGAGCATGGTACCATGCGGACCGATTCCCGGCGCGGCGGCGCGTTGACAGGTCGTAGCGTCGTCGGGTACGTTGAGGATCAGATCCCATGCAGGTCTTCATCAGCTATTCCCATTCCGACTCGCCCTTGGCGGCCCGCGTGTCCGAGGCGCTCCGGAAGACCGGTCTGAACGTGTGGGATCCCGAGGTCCACCTGCTCCCGGGCGACAACTGGCCGGCCCAGGTGGGCCGCGCCCTCGAAGAGTCCGACGCGATGGTCGTTCTCTTGACGCCCAACTCCGTCAGTTCGCCGCACGTCAAGGCCGAGATGGCGTACGCCCTGGGCTCGACGAACTACAGCAACCGACTGATTCCCGTCGCCGTCGGTGGCCGCGACCAGCTTCCGACGGGCCAGATTCCCTGGATAGTCCGAAGGCTGCCCTGGGTGGACCTGCCGAACCCGGAAACCGGCGCTCCTGAAGTCAAGCCAATCGCCGATGCGCTCCTCGGCCGGACCTGAGCAGGCAGCCGACGAGGCACCGAGGGCCGCGCCGGCGAACGTTCGGCGGAGGAGGCTCGGGATTTGCATCACGATCCCGCGAACGGTAGTGGTCTAGCTCCAGATCTAGACCCGACGGCTCCGCGAGTGTTCCGACGACCGCGCCCGTGTCGCGGGCGCGGCCCGCCCCTGATGGGCCAGCCCGCGCGCCGGGCCATCAACGACGCGAGGCGGTTCGCCAACGACCCATCGCGAACGCCACCACAGCTCTCGCCACACGAGGACCGCGACTATGGCGACGATACTGATCACGACCCACGGACTTCCCCGGGGAGAGGACTCCGGGCCTGGGGACAGGTGCACAGGAGCCGCTCTCAGGCGCTCCTCGAGGCGCGCGTTGTCCGCAAGAGATGTGGACAATTGCCCGCGAACCTCCTCGGTCCGCGCGCGGGAACCCTCGAGGTCGCTGAGCGCACGAGCCAACTCGCCCCGAAGCCGCTCGATCTCAACCTCGGAATCGCGCAACCGGTCGAGTTCGGTCCGAAGGGTTCGATTTGTCGCCGCTAAAGCCGAGTTTTCCTCGCGCAGGCGGCGCTCAGTCAGCTCCAACTCCGCGACCTCGACCCGAAGCTCCGCGATCTCCTCTCGGGCACCGCCGCCGAACGGCCACCATTGAGCACGGCCCACGGCTACCGCCATCAACACACCGAACAGGACGAGCGCAACGAGAATGACCCTCATGGCTGCCACCAACCAGCGACTGAAATGACGACCGACGCGCGTACCATACCACGTGGCAGTACGTGGTCTGCGCCGTGCCAGCGCTGGCCGCTCTGTGTTGAGCGGTCGCCGCACTTGAGCCCGAGCCCGACGGTGGTTCTCAGAGTGAGTACTTCGCCCAACGGTTGATCTCGCGGATTCGCTCGCCGCAGTCGAAGCCGGCCAGGTGCAGCGCGCGCACGAGCTCGCGGTCCGTGTATGCCCGCTGCGCCCATGCCTCGAGGAGCTCGAAGAAGGTCGCCTCGCGGCCCCAAGCGGACACGATCGCTCGCTGGCGCGCTGTCGGGCGGGTAGCTCTCACGGCGTCGTAGAACTCGCTCGCGGTCGGCCGGGTCTTCCACCCGGCGCAACTGCTCATCAGGCGGAAGTGCACGGCGTCGACGTGTCTGCCGGTTCGCGCGTTCGGGTCCCCGAGTCGCTTGAAGTCCCGGTCCGTCGCTGGGTCGTCGCTGAAGGCGCACGGCGGGAGGAGTGTCGCCGGCGCCCACGACGTGCCGCCAACCCGGATGGGACCGTGGCCCGGAGAACCGGCCCGTGGCCGGTCGTGGGGGCCGGCAGGCCCGTGCTCGACGGCTTGGTTCACGCCCTTGACGTCGTTCATGATCGTTCGTCCGCCGCGAGCGCACAAGGGGCCGGGCGGCCCGACTGGCTTCCAAGTGCGCTCGCCGTTGGTTCCAGAACAGGGGCGGGTTCTGATCACATTACGCGCCTGGGGTGCGTTGAGCGAAACCGACCGGTCTGTTTCTCAGTTCCCGAACCCCGGTCTTGTCCACCAACCAGAGCGTCAGCGACAACCGATCGGAGACGTAGGCGGGGATCTTCGCCATCTGCCGCTCCCATGAGGGGGTGTCTGGGACAGCGAGCCCGTAACGAAGTTCCCCGTCTGCCGTCATCAGCAGCACGGTCTGCCCGAGCGCCGAGTAGAGCGCCTGTTCCCGCTGGCGTGACGAGTCGCCCTCGACTTCGACGACGACAGTCGCCACGTTCGGCTTCGCCGCCACGAGGTCAGCTCGCCCGAAGTCGGGATGGGCACCGATTCTGGCTCCCGCGGTCACAAGCCAATCCTCGGCGCGACGGGCGCGTTCCTGCTTGTCTGGCGGATGCC
>CAXXTG010000089.1:0-70287 GCA_963666855.2 Vicinamibacterales bacterium | reverse complement strand
TGGCGTAGGTCTCGGCGTTGATCTCCTGCCCGTAGAGGTGGGTGGAGACGTCCTTGCCGTGCTCGGCCGCGAGCCCCCGCAGGGTGTCCTCGGCCACGGTCAGCATGCCGCCGGTGCCGCAGGCGCCGTCGTAGAGCAGGTAGGTGCCCGACTTGATCTTCCCGGCCACGGGCAGGAAGACGAGCCTCGCCATCAGCCGCACCGCGTCGCGCGGCGTCCAGTGCTCGCCCGCCTCCTCGTTGTTCTCCTCGTTGAACCGCCGCACCAGCTCCTCGAAGATCGAGCCCATGCCGTGGTTGTCGAGGCCGGGGTGCCGGACCGAGCCGTCGGCGTCCTTCACCGGGGCGGGGCCGAGGTTGACGTCGCGCGAGGTCAGCTTCTCGATGAGGGTGCCGAGGGCGTCGGCCTTCGAGAGCCGGGGAATCTGGTTGCGGAACTCGAAGTTGTCGAGGATGTCCTGCACGTTGGGCGAGAACCCGTCGAGCCAGGCGCGGAAGTCGGCCTCGAGGCGCTGGCGGCTGGCCCGCGCGCGCAGGTCGCGCAACGTGAACGGCGACGTGTTGTAGAACGCCTGCCCCGCCGCCGCCCGCAGGGCCCTGTCCTGCTCGACGGCGCCGGCCCCGTCGAGCAGACGCTTCATGTCGAGCACGGCCGGCTTGGTGTCCTCCAGCACCGCGTCGAACCGGCGCAGGACCGCCATCGGCAGGATGACGTCGCGGTACTTGCCGCGGACGTACAGATCGCGCAGGACGTCGTCGGCGATGCCCCAGATGTAGTTGGCGATCCAGTGCAGGTCGGCGCTGCTCGTCGTCATCGCCCCGCATCCAGGCGGGCCGGCGGGTCTTCCCCGTCCCGACGGTGGACGCTCCGCTTCTCCGGTCGGGAGGCGTTACGGCGAACCACCGTCGCTCTGCCGGTGCTTTCCGCGGCGTGAGATCGAACGGAACGGGACAAGTGCGGCCGTTTCGAAATCCGTGTCAACGATCGCGCCGGCCGGCGCGGCGGGCCGCATCCAGGCGGGCCAGCAGGTCCTCCTCGTCCCGACAGGCCAGCGCGGCGGCGACGAGGGCGGCGGGGTCCGCTCCCGCAATCCGGGCCGCCAGCCGCTCGGAGACTGGCAGCCCGCGGTTCCGCAGAATCTCCACGCACGTGTCCGCGCAGCCCTCCGCGTGCCCCTCGCGACGGTGCGCGGCGAGCCACGGATCGTCGTTCGGCCCGGTCCCCCCGGCCGCCCCCAGGGCGCGCCCGACGCGCTCCAGCACAACGCGCGTCGCCTCCGACAGCACCGGCTCGTTCAGCGCCGCGTGGATCTCCGCCGCCGTCCACCCCGGCAGGGCGGCGCTCGCCGGCGCCGCCCGATAGCCGCCCGCCGTCCGCCGGTGAATCGTCAGGCCCGGCCGCCGCCGGGGCGAACCGCCCGCCGGCACCTCGACCCACACCTCGGGGAAGCCCCACGCCTCGTAGAGGCCCAGCTTGCCCCGCCGGGCGTCGGTGGCGTAGTCCACCTCCAACACCACGTCGGGCAGGTGGTCCGACCCCACCTCGACGTACATGCCCCGCGGCCGCGTGTCCACCGGGTCCAGGTAGACCATCTGGTCCGCCTGCATGATGCGCCGCCGGGCGCCCTCTGCGTCGCGCAACACCAGGTCCGCCGTGCCGAGAGTCACGATGGGCGCCCCCCGGGCGGCGGCGATCCGCGTCAGCAACCCCGCGAGCTGCTGGCCGGGACCCTCGTGGTAGACGCTGGTGGGCTCGCGCGCGACCCAGGCCGTTTCGGTTTGCGAGTCCCAGTACTCGAAGCGGCCCTCGTAGTCGTCGATGGCGTCGCGGGCGATGCGCACGGGGCGGCAGCCGGGGAACTCGGGGGTGGATTCCCGAACGTCGGCCAGAGCGACCGCCGACACCGATTCGGGAACGAACGCGCTTGCGACGGGAGCCGGAGAGGCGGGGTGGCGGACGGCCATGGGCCATGCTACCACGCCGACTCACACCAACGCGGACACCGACGTGTCGCCCCGCCGCCGACCGCATGTGGGAAGCCGATAGGTATGGTTGTCGACACAGTCGAAACGTGCGGCGGAAGGCTCAGGCGGCATCATTCACCGACCTCGGGGTCTGGATGTCGAGGGTGGGGCAGCCCCCATGTATCTGCCAGCTTCGCGGCATGAACTCGAACGGAACGGGACAAGCGCTTCCGTTTCGCGAATCCCCGTCAACGATCGCGCCGGCCGGCGGGGCGGGCCGTATCCAGGCGGACCAGCAGGTCCTCCTCGTCCCGACAGGCCAGCGCGGCGGCGACGAGGGCGGCGGGGTCCGCGCCCGCAATCCGGGCCGCCAGCCGCCCGGAGACGGGCAGCCCGCGGTTCCGCAGAATCGAACGAACCATCTCCGCGCTCGCGTCCGCCCGACCCGCCGCGTGCGCCTCGCGACGGTGCGCGGCGAGCCACGGATCGTCGTCCGGACCCGTCCCCCCGGCCGCCCCCAGTGCGCGCCCGACGCGCTCGAGCACGACGCGCGTCGCCTCCGACAGCACCGGCTCGTTCAGCGCCGCGTGGATTTCCGCCGCCGTCCATCCCGGCAGGGCGACGCTAGCCGGAACCGCCCGATAGCCGCCCGCCGCCCGCCGGTGAATCGTCAGGCCCGGCCGCCGCCGGGGCGAACCGCCCGCCGGCACCTCGACCCACACCTCGGGGAACCCCCAGGCCTCGTAGAGGCCCAGCTTGCCCCGCCGGGCGTCGGTGGCGTAGTCCACCTCCAACACCACGTCGGGCAGGTGGTCCGACCCCACCTCGACGTACATGCCCCGCGGCCGCGTGTCCACCGGGTCCAGGAAGACCATCTGGTCCGCCTGCATGATGCGCCGCCGATCGCCCTTTGCGTCGCGCAGCACCAGGTCCGCCGTGCCGAGAGTCACGATGGGCGCCCCCCGGACCGCGGCGATCCGCGTCAGCAACCCCGCGAGCTGCTGGCCGGGACCCTCGTGGTAGACGCTGGTCGGCTCGCGCGCGACCCAGGCCGTCTCGGTTTGCGAGTCCCAGTACTCGAAGCGGCCCTGGTAGTCGTCGATGGCGTCGCGGGCGATGCGCACGGGGCGGCATCCGGGGAACTCGGGGGTCGATTCCCGAACGTCGGCCAGAGCGACCGCCGACACCGATTCGGGAACGAACGCGCTTGCGACGGGAGCCGGAGAGGCGAGGTGGCGGACGGCCATGGGCCATGCTACCACGCGGAATCGCTCCAGCGCGGACACCGACGTGTCGCCCGCCGCCGACCGCATGTGGGAAGCCGATAGGTATCGTCGTCGACCGATACCGTGATGCTCCTCATCGCGGCTACCCGTCGTCAGGCACCCGAGCGTCCTCGCCGTCTTGACGTTCCCGCGGCCGCGGCCGGTCGGCGATGCGCCGGAGCGCCGGGTCGGAATAGCGGTACGCGCGCAGCCATCGCATCAACTCCCCGTGGTCCATGGTGGCTATCTCAGCGCTGATTCGGTCGCGCGCGTTGCGCATGTAGTCGACACAGTCGAAACGCTCGGAGGGAGGGTCAGGCGGCATCATTCACCGACCTCGGGGTCTGGATGTCGGGGGCGGGGCGGTCCCCATGTCCGCCAGGCTTCGGGGCGTGAACTCGAACGGAACGGGACAAGCGCTTCCGTTTTCGCGAATCCCCGTCAGCGATCGCGCCGGCCGGCGCGGCGCGCCGCATCCAGGCGGGCCAGCAGGTCCTCCTCGTCCCGACAGGCCAGCGCGGCGGCGGCGAGGGCGGCGGGGTCCGCTCCAGCAATCCGGGCCGCCAGTCGCTCGGAGACGGCCAGCCCGCGGCTCCGCAGAATCGAACGAACCATCTCCGCGCTCGCGTCCGCCCGGCCCTCCGCCAGCCCGGCGGCATGGCCCTGCGCCCGACCCGCCGCACGCGCCTCGCGACGGTGGACACCGAGCCACGGATCGTCGTCCGGACCGGTCCCCCCGGCCGCCCCCAGGGCGCGCCCGACGCGCTCCAGCACAACGCGCGTCGCCTCCGACAGCACCGGCTCGTTCAGCGCCGCGTGGATCTCCGCCGCCGTCCACCCCGGCAGGGCGACGCTCGCCGGAACCGCCCGATAGCCGCCCGCCGCCCGCCGGTGAATCGTCAGGCCCGGCCGCCGCCGTGGCGAACCGCCCGCCGGCACCTCGACCCACACCTCGGAGAAGCCCCACGCCTCGTAGAGGCCCAGCTTGCCCCGGAGCGCGTCGGTGGCGTAGTCCACCTCCAACACGACGTCGGGCAGGTGGTCCGACCCCACCTCGACGTACATGCCCCGCGGCCGCGTGTCCACCGGGTCCAGGTAGACCATCTGGTCCGCCTGCATGATGCGCCGCCGATCGCCCTTCGCGTCGCGCAGCACCAGGTCCGCCGTGCCGAGAGTCACGATGGGTGCCCCCCGGACCGCGGCGATCCGCGTCAGCAACCCCGCGAGCTGCTGGCCGGGACCCTCGTGATACACGCTGGTCGGCTCGCGCGCCACCCACGCCGTCTCGGTTTGCGAGTCCCAGTACTCGAAGCGGCCCTGGTAGTCGTCGATGGCGTCGCGGGCGATGCGCACGGGGCGGCATCCGGGGAACTCGGGGGTGGATTCCCGAACGTCGGCCAGAGCGGCCGCCGACACCGATTCGGGGACGAACGCGCCCGCGGCGGGGGCCGGAGCGGCGAGGCGACGGACGGCCATGGACCATGCTACCACGCGGAATCGGCCGTCCGAGCCCGCCTCTCCGCCTCATCGTCACGGGGCCTCGCCGGCGCGGGATCCTCAAACGCGGGTATGCCCGGGGCCAGGGTAGGCGCGCGGCGCGACTCGACAACTGAACCGTCTCCCCGTGTCGGCAACCGGCGTCGACGGGTCGGCGACAGCGGGTGGAACCAAGCAGGCGCCCAGCGGCTCACCGCGCGTCCGACGGCTCGCGGAACGGATTGACGACGCGCACGCCACCGTAGTCCTGTCCGTCATTCAGATCTTCGGTGTACACGGCGTCGCAGCCGCAGGCCCGCGCCGCCGCGAGGATCGCTCCGTCCCAGTACGACAGCCGGAAGCGTCGACTGATGGACACGCCGGCCCGAAACACGTCGATGGTCATCGCCTGTACCCGGAACGACACCACCGGCTCCAGGAAGGCCAGAGCCTCAGCCGGGGTCAGTCTTCCGGGACGGGTGGGGCGCGTGGCCTGATGATAGAACTCCTGCAGCACCTGAACCGACACCGCAAGCTCGGGCTCCGCCAGTATCTCCAGCGCACGGTCACGCTTCACGGCGTGCTCTGACGCGCGGCTGGCGGCGTACAACAGCACGTTGGTGTCGACGAAGCGGGCGCCCATCACTCCGGACTGCCCGGATCCTTCCGGGCCGCCTCGGCTGCTTCGACCCGAGCGCGGCCGCGGTCGTAGAGCTCTTCCCGGGGCAGATTGTCGGCCATTCGCAACCCCACGCCGCGCGCGTCGAAGTCGGCGATCACCTCCTCCAGAAGCCGTCGACGCCGTTCCAGCTCCGTCTCGGCCGCCGCCCCTTGCCCGCCGCCGCCGGCCTGTTCCCGAACGAGACGTTGGAGAAAGCCACGCACCAGCGCCGACACGGACGTCTCCAGCTCCGCCGCCCGGATGCGGGAACGCCGATACGTGTCGTCGTCCACGGATACCGTGATGTTCCTCATGGGCACAGCCTCACAGTTTCAGCGTAACACCATCTACAGGCGTCGACGAGCCGCACAGACCGACCGGTCGGGAATGCGGCGGGTGCTCCGGGCAACCGCCCGCAGCCGGGCGCCGCACCGTCACGGCGCAGCCGGGTCGGCGTCAGCTCGCCCTTGCAGGTAGCCGGGACGGCGCCGCGATGAGAAGGCCGGCGTCGGCGATGGGCTCGCCCGCCGGCAGCAGGCGCCGTTCGGCGAGCTCCGACCGGAGCGCCTCGACGTCGTCCGGCCCCAGCGGGAAGCGGCCGTAGTCGCGCAGGGGGCGGTCGGTGTTGAAGCGGCGCTTGTAGGCGGCGATCCAGTCGTCGGCCAGCTCCTGCTGGGCCGTCGCGAGGTCGAGGGCGCCCCGGCAGACGAGGGCCTGGAGCTCGCGTTCCAGCTCGTCCTTGACGTAGGCGTTCCAGACCCCGGCGCGGTAGGGCTGGGGCCACAGGTTGCGGGGGTCGGGGGCGCCGCCCAGCTCGGGGGTTATCAGGAAGTCGAGTTCGTAGTCGGCCGCGCGCCGGTAGTCGACGCCGTACGCCTCGAACACCTGGCGCGGCACCTGGGCGGCGACGGGGGGCAAGCCGCTGACGCCGGGGCCGCAGACCTCGTCGACGCCGACGGGGAGGACGCGGCCGGGGGTCAGGTCCTGCCGGGGGCGCTCGAGACCGTTCGACGCCTGCGCGCCGGCCCCGACGCGGGCCGGGCCCGGCACGCCGCCGACCGAGCCGCGGGACGGCACCCGGCGGTCGGCAGCAGGCCAGGACAGCAACGCGACGAGGGCGACGATGGCCGCGGCGCCGGCCGCAGGCACCGGCCAGCGCGCGAACGACCAGCGCGGCGACCGCGCCTCCATCTCGGCGCGGAGCCGGGCGCGGGCGGCGTGCGGCGGGGACGCCCCGGCCGGCGTCGCCCGGCAGGCGGCGGCGGCCCCGGCCAGCATCGCCGCGAGCTCGGCCCGGCGGCGGGCGCAGTGCGGGCAGGCGGCGACGTGCCGGCTCACCGCCGCCCGCCGGCGGGCGGAGAGGGCCCCGTCTTCATCGAGCAGCAGCAGTTCGCCGTCCGGGACGTGTCTCTTCGTGCGCCACATGGTGCTACCTCTCGTCGGCGCGGCGCAGGCGGGCGAGGGCCCGCGCCATGGTGTTCGCCACGGTGCCGAGCGACAGCCCGAGCACGCCGGCGATCTCGCGGTACCGCAGCCCCTCGGCGCGGAGCTGCAGGCACCGCCGCTCGCGGGGCGGCAGCGCGGTCAGCGCCGCGGCCAGCCGCGTCTCGCGCTGGCGGCTCGCGTAGCGGTCCTCCGGGGTCGGCCCCGCCGCGACGGCCCGTCCCGCCGCGAGGTCGGCGCGGACCGGCGGCGCCGCGCCTCGCGCGTCAGGTGCCTGAGGGCCAGGTTGTGGGCGACGCGGAAGATCCAGCCCCGCAGGTTGGTGCGGGGCCGGCCGCGGGCCACATGGTGGAACAGGGCCAGGAACACATCCTGCACGAGGTCCTCGCCGTCCCCGTCGGCGATGCCCAGGGCCCGCACGTAGCGGTGCACCCCGTCGCGGTGCGCGTCGAAGAGCCGCAGCACCGCGTCGTGCGCCCCGGCCGCCTCCGCCGGCCGCGGGAGGGCGGCGGCCTCGTCGAGCCCGATCGGCAGATCGAGGACGGGATCGTGCATCGAAGGCACCAAGGCCATCGTCGGACAGTCTATACCGGGGCGCGGTGGTCGGCAGTGGTCGGCAGCCCGTCACGGGGTTCGTCCGGTGCTGTTGGAGACCTGCGTGGAGGCGTCCCGACCGGCGACGAGCTACCGGGCGGCGGGCTGGAAGTGCGTGGGGCGGACGGTGGTCGGTGAGCGTGGCCGGGTTCCGCGGCCGTCCGCGGCGCGTGCACGCCCGCGCGATTGTCCGCCCGCCCCGCGCGCGGGCGATCTCCGGCGCGAAGGAGACGGCGGCTCCGACCCGTCCGCTCGGCCGCTGGTGATCTTGCGCCGGGCGGACACATCGTGGGCGACTCGTCCGCCTGCGTGCGGGTTCGATATGCCGGCCACGACACTCGGACTCGTGCGCCTGCGCGCGGGTTCGATGCCCGCCCCGCCGGGGCGCCCATGGCGCCTATACCCTCGACCTCCCGTCCGTGCACATCCCTCTCTACGACCGCTTCGCGAGCACGATTCCCCTGAACAGATCGAAGCCGCGGGGAATGTACCTGTATGGAACAAGCGACTGTCCTCCGACTCGACGTCCTTTCCACGCCGATGCACCGACGATACGCGGTCCTCCTCCGTTCCTTGGCAACGGTCCTTCTGCTCGGCCTCCCCACGCTCGCGGCCCCGCCAACCGCCGCGGCCCAGACGGCGCAGCTCGCCGGACAGGTCGCCGACGCGCAGGGCGCGGTGCTGCCCGGGGTGACGGTCGCCGCCGCCGCGCCGGGGACGGCCGCGCCGGTGACCGCCGCCACCGACGACGCCGGCCGGTACGCCCTGACGCTGCCGCCGGGCGTCTACACCGTGACGTTCACCCTCGGCGGGTTCGAGCCGCGGCAGCGAGGAGGTGCGGCTGACGGCGGGGGGCGCGCAGGCCCTCGACGTGACGCTGGCCCTCGCCGGGCTCGCCGAGCAGGTGGACGTGGTGGGGGTGACCCCCCTGCCCGGCGCGCGCATCCCCCGCGAGCGGGTGCCCGCGGCCGTCTCCGTGATTGACGGGGCCGATCTCGCGGCGCGCGGGGCGGCCTCGATGGCCGACGCCCTCAACGAGCGCCTCGGCCCGGTGACCCTGGAGGGCGCGACCACCAACCTCTTCCAGCCGACGCTGCGCTTCCGCGGCTTCACCGCCTCGCCGCTCCTCGGCCTGCCCCAGGGCGTCGCCGTCTACCAGAACGGGGTGCGCATCAACGAGCCCTTCGGCGACACCGTGCAGTTCGACCTGTTCCCGCAGTTCGCCATCGACCGCGTGCAGCTCAGCGCCGGGGCCGACCCCACCTACGGGCTGAACGCGCTCGGCGGGGCCCTCGCCCTCGATCTCAAGAACGGCTTCGACCACACCGGATTCCGGGGCGAGGTCTCGGGCGGGTCGTTCGGGCGCTACGCCGCCACCGCCGAGTACGGCGCCAGCCGCGGGCGGTGGGCGTTCTACACCGGGGCCACGCACTTCTCCGAGACGGGGTGGCGCACCGCCTCGCCGTCCGAGGTCACGCAGGCGTTCGCCGACGTCGGGTACCGCGACGGGCGGACCGACGCCGGCCTCAGCTTCACGTATGCGGACACGAGCCTGAACGGGAACGCCCCCGCCCCGGTGGAACTGCTCGACGCGCACCGCTCGGCGGTGTTCACCTTCCCCGACACGACCGAAAACCGGCTCGCCTTCGTGCAGGGGCGCGCCGACGTCGCGGCCTCCGACACGTGGTCGGTGCAGGTGACCGGCTACTACCGCGACCTCGACCGCCGCACCCTGAACGGCGACGAGGCCGAGTTCGGGGTCTGCGAGGACGACGCCCTGCCCGAGGGGGCCCCCGCCCGGACGCTCTGTTTCGGCGACGACGACGATGACGACGACAACGGGGACGACGACGGCGACGACCACGATCACGACGACGGGGACGATGACGACGACAACGGAGACGACGACGGGGACGACGACGACGGCGACGATGACGACGGCGACGATGACGACGGCGACGATGACGACCACGATCACGACGATGACGACGATGACGACGACGGGGACGACGACGACGAGGAAGAGGAAGCCACGCCCCTCGTCGACGTGGTGTCGGGACGCTTCATCACCCTGCTCGACGCGGCCGGCGACGGCGCCTACAACCGCACGAGGACGCTCGCGACGGGGTACGGCGCCACCGTGCAGGCGACGGCGTCGGCCGAGGTCGGCGGCCGGGACAACGTGTTCGTGGTGGGCGCGTCGGCCGATCTGGCGGACGTCGACTTCACGACGAGCAGCGAGGTGGGCTCGCTGACCGCCGAGCGGGGCGTCGCGGGCTCGGGGCTCCTCGCCAGCCTCTACGGCCTCGGGGGCGACGACCTGTTCAACACCGCCATCGACACCGGCAACCGGGCCGTGGGGCTCTACCTCAGCAACACCCTGTCGGCGACCGAGCGCGTCCACCTGACCCTCTCGGGGCGCTACAACCGGGCCAACATCGACATCGCCGACCGGCTCGGGACGTCGCTAGACGGCGCGCACGCGTTCGCGCGCTTCAACCCCGCCGTGGGCGCGGTCTTCCAGGCCGGCGGCGGGGCCTCGGTCTTCGCGCGGTACTCGGAATCGAACCGCGCCCCGACGGCGGCCGAGCTGAGCTGCGCCGACCCCGCCGAACCGTGCCGGGTGCCGAACGCGTTCATCTCCGACCCGCCCCTCGAGCAGGCCGTCGCGCGGTCCGTCGAGGCGGGGCTGCGGGGCCGGTGGGGCGGGGGCGAATGGTCGGCGTCGGTCTATCGGACGGGCATCGTGGACGACATCCTGTTCATCGCGTCGCCCGAGCTCATCGGGACCGGGTACTTCCAGAACGCGGGCGACACCCGGCGCGCGGGGCTCGACCTCGAGATCAGCGGCCGCCACGCCCGGACGGGCTGGTACGTCGGCTACGGGCTGCTCGACGCGACCTTCCAGTCGCCGCTGCTGCTGCCGGGCGACGAGGAGGTCAACGACGCCGCGACCGACGAGGGCGTCGCGGTCGAGCCGGGCGACCGGCTGCCGGGCATCCCCCGCCACAGCCTGAAGGCGGGCATCCGCCAAGGCATCACCGACGCCTGGGACGCCGCCGTCGAGACGGTGGTGGCGTCAAACCGGGTCTTCGTCGGCGACGAGGGCAACGACCAGGCGCGGCTCGACGGCTACGGGGTGGTGAACCTGCGCTCGACGTACCGGCTCGACGGGGGCGTCGAGCTGTTCGTGCGGGTCGAGAACCTGCTCGACGCGCGCTACGCCACGGCCGGCGTCCTCGCCGAGCTCGAGGTGTTCCTCCACGAGGTGCCCGACGCCGCCGATCCGCGGTTCATCGGGCCCGGCCAGCCGCGCAGCGCCTTCGCGGGCGTCCGCGTGGGCTTCTGAGGCACCCGGGAGGGGCGGAGCCGCACGCGCGCGCGTCCCGGCTTCGCGGGTGCCCGACGCCGCCGACCCGCGGTTCATATAGGACCCGGCCAGCCGCGCAGCGCCTTCGCGGGCGTCCGCGTGGGCTTCTGAGGCACGCGGGAGGGGCGGAGCCGCAGGGCGCGTCAAGCGCGGGGCCGGCGGGCGGCGAGTTCGGCCAGCGTCTCCGGGCCGAGGTTCCCCCCGCTCAGCACGACGACGGTAGAACCGCCGTCGGACGGCGGAACGGACCCGCCCATCAGGGCGGCCAGGGCCGCGGCGCCGCTCGTCTCCACGACGAGCTTGGCGCGGCGGAACAGCCAGAGGACGGCGTCGGCGATGGGGTCGTCGTCGACGGTGACCATCCCGTCGACGAAGCGCCGGACGTGGTGGAAGGTGAGGTCGCCGGGCCGCACCGGCAGCAGGCCGTCGGCGAGGCTCGCCACCCGGTCGAGGGCGACGGGCCGGCCCGCCGCGAGCGACGCGCTCATCTTGGCGGCGCCGGCGGGCTCGACCCCGACCAGGTTCACGCCGGGACGCCGCCGCTTGACGGCGGCGGCGACGCCGGCCACGAGCCCGCCGCCCCCCACCGGCACGAGGATGCGCGCGACGTCCGGGCAGTCGTCCAGGATCTCCAGGCCGACGGTGCCCTGGCCGGCGATGATCCACGGGTGGTCGAACGGCGGCACCATCTCCAGCCCCCGGTCCCGCGCCACAGCCTCGGCCCGGACCCGGCGCTCGACCGAGGTCGTCCCCTCGAAGAGGACCTCGGCCCCGAGGGCCCGCGCCCCCTCGACCTTGACGGCGGGGGCGGTGGTCGGCATGACCACCACCGCCGGCGCGCCGACCCGGCGGGCGGCCATCGCCACCGCCTGGGCGTGGTTGCCCGACGAGTAGGTGATGACGCCGTGCCGGCGCGCGTCGGGATCGAGCTGGGCGATGAAGTTGGTGGCGCCGCGTATCTTGAAGGCGCCGGCCGCCTGCAGGTTCTCGCACTTGGCGTAGACCGGCGGCCCGCCGTCGAGCGGCAGCCGCAGCAGCGGGGTGCGGCGGACGGCGCCGTCGATGCGCCGCGCCGCCTCCTCGACCGCGCTCACGGGAACGTCGCTGGGCATGCGTCGGAGTATACCGGCAGGCACCCGCGCCGCGGCGCACGGCGGAAGCCCCGGCGCCCGGTATACTGGACGGAGTGATGTCGAGCGCCCACGTGCGGACCGCGTTGCGGGTCGCGTGCCTGCTTGCGGCGACCGCCTCCGGCGTGGCCGCGCAGGACGACGAGCCCATCGGCCGCTACGTCTTCGACATCCGGGGCTCGACGGTCGGCCTGGGCCGGAACGACGAGCTCGCGCGGGTGCGGCGGCTGCGGGCGAACCAGCTCCCCTCGCGCGGCACCGCGGTCGACCTCGGCGGCCACGTCTATTTCCTGCGTCTGGGCCCGGTCACCTTCGGCCTCGGCGCCTCCCTCCTGTCCGCCGCGGCGCACCTGCCGCCGGTCGAGCCGGAAGATCCCACGCCCGGAGGCTTCCCGGGGTTCACGACGGGGAACCCCGCGACGGACGAGGAGGAAGAGATGGAACCGATCATCGAGGGACTGCCGGTCACCTCGCGGTTCACGGCGATCTCGCCGCAGATCTCGTTCAACTTCGGGCACCGGAACGGCTGGAGCTACGTGGGCGGCGGCCTCGGCGTCTCGCGGCTGAACGTGTACCCGCAGCAGCCGACGACCCCGGTGCAGCGGCGGGCCCGCACCCTGAACTACGGCGGCGGGGCCCGGTGGTTCCTCACCCCCAACGTGGCGCTGTCCATCGACCTGCGGTTCTTCGCCATCAGCCCGATCGAGCAGCTCGGCGAGCAGCCCGGGTCGCCGCGCCAGACCCTGATGGCGGCCAACGTCGGCGTCTCCGTCCGGTGACGGGTCCCGGCGGGGCGGCCCGCTCCGGCCATGATGCGCCCATGACGCAGCCCGGGGCGCCCGCTTCGCCGACGGCGGGGGGGCGGCGCCGTTCGACCATAATGCGCCCATGAAACGGGACACCCTGCTCGACTACTTCGACGAACGCCTGCGGGGGGACACCGAGTTCCTCGTCCACGACGACGGCTACCGGGTGCGCCGGCAGAGCTACGACGACGTGCGGCGGGCGGCGGCGGGCGTTCGCGGCGCGCCTCGCGGGGGCGGGCGTGGGGGCGGGGGACGCGGTGCTGTTCTGGGGCGAGAACCGCCCCGAGTGGATCGCCGCCTTCTGGGGCTGCCTGCTGCGGGGCGCGGTGGTGGTGCCCATCGACTACCGGGCCTCGTCCGCGTTCCTGGACAGCGTCGCCCGGCGCGTCAACGCCCGCCTGCTGCTCGTCGGCGACGACACGGTCCCGACGCGGCTCGACGGCGTCGAGACCTGGCGCTTCGCCGAGCTGCGCGGGGCCGAGGGCGCCGGCGGCGGACCCGCGCGTCCCCGGAAGCCCGAGACCGGTGGCGGACCCGCCCGCCCCGGCAAACCCGGGGCCGGCGGCGGGCCGCCCGCCCCCCGAGGACCCGAGACCGGCGCGACGACGCCCCCCGGAGGGCCCGAGGCCGGCGCGACGGTACCCCCCCGCGCCGCCGCGGCCGGCGAAGCCGCGCCAACCGCCCCGCCCGGTCACCGTGACACCGCCGCGGCCGGGCACGACCCCGCCGCGGCCGGCGGCGACGCGCCGGACGCCCCGCACGCCCCCGCCCCCGGCGACACCGCGGAGATCGTGTTCACGTCGGGCGCGACGTCCGAGCCCAAGGGGGTCGTCATCACCCACCGGAACGTGTTGGCGAACATCGTCCCCGTCGAGCGCGAGGTGCTGAAGTACCGCCGCTACGCGCGCCCCTTCCGGCCCCTGCGGTTCCTCGACCTGCTGCCCCTCAGCCACCTGTTCGGGCAGGCCCTGGCCACGTTCATCCCCCCGATGCTGCCGGGCACGTGCGTGTTCATGAAGGGCTACTCGCCGCCGGCCATCGTGCGGCAGATCCGCACGCGGCGCATCTCGGTGCTCGTCTGCGTCCCGAAGATCCTCGACGTGCTGAAGGACCACGTGATTCAGGCCGCCCCCGAGACGGCGGAGCCGGCCGAGGGGCTGGGGGTCGCCCGCCGGTGGTGGCGCTACCGCCGCGTGCACCGGCTGTTCGGACCGAAGTTCTGGTGCTTCATCGTCGGCGCCGCCCCCCTCGACCCGGCGCTGGAGGCGTTCTGGCAGCGGCTCGGCTTCCTCGTGGTGCAGGGCTACGGGCTGACGGAGACCGCGCCCATCGTCACCCTGAACCACCCGTTCCGGACCCGGCGCGGCTCGGTCGGGAAGCCCATCGCGGGCATGCAGGTCCGGATTGCCGACGACGGCGAGATCCTGGTGAAGGGCGACAACGTCACCACCGGCTACTTCGGGGGGACGGCCGAGGACGACGCGGTCTTCGAGGACGGCTGGTTCCACACCGGCGACCTCGGCGCGCTCGACGACGCCGGCCGCCTGCGGGTGCACGGCCGCAAGAAGGAGATGATCGTCACCGCCGAGGGGCTCAACGTCTTCCCCGAGGACGTCGAGCGGGTCGTCGACGCGGTCCCCGGGGTCGAGGAGTCGGCCGTCGTCGGCCTGGCCCGCGACGGCGGCGAGCGGGTGTACGCGGTCGCGGTGCTCGCGGCGGGGACCGCGACCGGCGACGTCGCGCGCGCCGCCAACCGCCGGCTCGCCGACCACCAGAAGGTCCGCGGCGTGCTGGCGTGGCCCGGCGGCCGGCTGCCCCGCACCGAGGGCACGCGGAAGCTCATGCGGCGCGCGGTGAAGACGTGGGCGGAGGAGGGCGGGGCCCCGGCCCCGGCCGCCGCGGCCGGGGGGGGGCGGTCGGTGGCGTCGATCATCGCCCGCATCTCGGGCGGCGCGGTCGACGGCGGCACGCGCCTCGACGAGCTGGGCCTGAGCTCGCTCGAGCGGGTCGAGCTGCTGATGACCCTGGAGAGCGAGCTCGACGCCGCGGTCGACGAGCGGGGGGTGGCGGGGGCCGCGACCGTCGCCGACCTCGAGGCCCTCGTCGCCGGGTCCGCCGGCGCGCCGCGGCCGGCCGCGCCGCCGTTCCCCGCCCCGCGCTGGAACCAGGCGTGGCCGGTGCGTCAGCTCCGCCGGGCCGCCCTCGCGGTGTGGCTGCTGCCCATGACCCGCCTGTTCGCGTGGATCCGGGTCGAGGGGGTCGAGCACGTGCGGGCCCTCGACGGGCCGGCGGTCTTCGCCGCCAACCACCAGAGCTTCATCGACCCGTCGGTGATCCTCGCCGCGCTGCCGGGGCGGCGGCGCCACCGCGTGGTGACGGCGATGTCCAAGGAGTTCTTCGCCGGCCACTTCGACCCCGCGGGCCATACGCGGCTCCGGCGGTTCACGAGCAGCGTCAACTACTACTTGGCGGCCGGCTTCTTCAACGCGTTCCCGCTGCCGCAGCGCGAGGCGGGGGCGCGCGACGCCCTGCGCTACGCCGGCGAGCTCGTCAGCGCCGGCAACTCGCTGCTCATCTTCCCCGAGGGGCTGCGGGTGACCGGCGAGGCCGTCGCCCGGTTCCAGCCCGGCGCGACGATGCTCGCGGCCAAGCTCGACGTGCCGGTGGTGCCGGTGCGGCTGCGCGGGGTCGACCGCGTGATGGGGCGCGGGCGCCGCATGGCCCGCCCGGGCCGGGTCCGCGTGCGCTTCGGCCCCCCGCGGCGCCTGGCGGGCGCGGACTACGCGGCGATGGCCGCCGACCTCGAGGCGGCGGTGAAGGCGCTCTGAGCCGGCGGCCGGGGGCCCGGCGCCGCATGACTCGCCCGGGCCGGCTGCGCGGGCGCCGTCCGCCGCCGCGGCCCCAAACGCCGCGAACCGCGCCGCGACGGGCCGCCGGGCCCGAGGCGGCGGCGAAGGCGCGCCGAACGGCGGTTTTGCATGCGCCGGGCCGATGTGCGAGACTTGGAGGATCGCAGGCGCGGCGGTCGGGGCGCCCCGGACCGCCGCCTGCGCCCCCGGTCCGTCCCCCGGGGCGGTGGAGAAGTACCGTCCTCGACGGACGGCGCCCGGGTTCCCGTCGGCGGGGGCGGCGCCGCGTCGCGGGACGGTGGCAAGGAGGCGCGTGGCAAAGGACGACCTGATCGACGTACAAGGCACGGTCATGGCGGTGCACAGCGGCGGGCTTTACCGGGTGCAGTGCGATGCCGGCCATGAAGTTCTGGCCCAGTTGAGCGGCCGCATGCGGCGGTTCCGCATCAAGGTCGTACCGGGCGATCGGGTGACGGTCGGCGTCTCTCCCTACGATCCGGTCCGCGGCATCATCACCTTCCGGGCTCGCTGAACACATCTTGGATTCAACAACGAAACGGAGACGACCGCGGCGCGGGGGCCGCCCCGCCCGCCGTCCGGCTCGGCGCGCGGCCCCGTCGGCGAAAGACTTCGCGGCGCCGTCGGCCGAGCTGACCCTGCCGGCGGCGGTGGTCGACGCGGCCCCGATCGCGTTCGACGAGCTGGACCTCGACCCGGCCCTCGCGGAGGGCGTCCGGGACCGCGGCTTCGCCGCCACCACCCCGGTCCAGTCCGCCGTCTTCCCGCTCGTGGCGAGCGGACGCGACCTCATCGCCAGCGCCGAGACGGGGAGCGGCAAGACCGCCGCCTATCTGCTGCCGGTGCTCGACCGCCTGCTCAGGGAGCCGCGCGACCCCGGCGGCGCCGGCCCCCGCGGCACCCGGGCGCTCGTGCTGGGGCCGACGCGCGAGCTCGTGGTGCAGATAGAGGACGACCTGCAGGGGTTCGTCTACCACACGGGGCTCACCAGCGCGGCGGTCTTCGGGGGCACGCCGATGGCCCCGCAGTCGCAGGCCCTCGAGGCCGGCGTCGACATCGTCGTCGCGACCCCCGGACGCCTCATCGATCACCTGCGGGGCGGCATCCCCGGGTTCGACCGCATCGACACCCTGATTCTCGACGAGGCCGACCGCATGCTCGACATGGGGTTCTGGCCCGACGTGCGCCGCATCGTGGCCGACCTGCCCGCGGGCCCGCGGTCGGCGGGGTCGGGGCGGCAGACCCTGCTGTTCTCGGCCACGATACCCGACTGGGTCCTGCACCCCCTGAAGGAGCTGGCCCACGACCCCGCCTACGTCCAGATCGGCCGCCGGGGGAAGCCGGCCGAGGGCATCTCGCACGCGGTCGAGCGCATGCCCGCGGCCCGCAAGACCGCGTGGCTCACGTCGTTCCTCGGCAGGTCCTCGGGATCGGTCCTCGTCTTCGTCAACACCAAGCGCGGGGCGGAACGGCTGGCGCGGGCGCTGTCGAGCGCCGGCATCAAGGCCGCCGCCCTCCACGCCGACCGGTCGCAGGCGCTGCGGCTCGCGGCGGTGGGCGGGTTCCGCAGCGGGCGCTACCGCGTGCTCGTCGCCACCGACGTCGCGGCGCGGGGGCTCGACATCGACGGCATCAAGACCGTCGTGAACTTCGAGGTGCCCCACAACCGCGACACCTACGTGCACCGCGTGGGGCGGACGGCCCGGCTCGACGCCACCGGCAGCGCGCTGACCCTCGCGGCGCCGGCCGAGCTGCAGGCGGTCAGGGCGCTGCAGAACTCGATCGACCTCCAGCTTCGGGAACCCGCGCATGCGGATTGACGACCCGGGCCCCCGGGCCGAGACCGGCGCCTCCCGCGCCGCCGCCGAGACGCGCATGCGGATTGACGACCCGGGGGACCGGACCGAGGCTCCCGCGCCGGCCCGGACCCTGGAGCCCTCCTCCGGCGTCGCCACCGCCGAGCCGGAGCCGACGCCGGCCGAGACCCGCTTCCAGAACTGCCGGTGGTCGGTCGCCGACGACGGACCGCCGTACTGCTCGAATCCCGAGGTGCTGCCCTACGCGGGGAAGGGCGGCTTCAACGCCGAGTCGTGGTGCCTCGACTGCGCCCTCTACAAGCTGCGGCGCAAGGCCTCGAAACGGCGGCGGCGCGACGACTTTCCGTACTAGCCCGCTACGGCTCGACGTGGACCTCGGCGAGGGCGATGCCGCTCTCGCCCGCGACGGCGTAGAGCAGATAGACGCGGCCGTCCTCCTCGTAGATCGCGGGGTCGCGCAACTGGTTCACGGGCACGTTGACAGCCCCGCCGCGCGAGGGCTCGACGGGCAGCCCCGCCCCCTCCCAGTCCCGCTCCGGGCGCAGCACCTCCACCGGCGGGGTCTCGGTCCAGCCCCGCCAGTCGCCGGCGAGGTCGATGCGCGACAGCAGGATGCTCTCGGGCGCGTCGCCCCGCCGCGTATAGAACACGAGCAGCGAGCCGCCCCGCCGCAGCAGGGCCGAATGGCGCATGTCGGGGTTGAACAGCGTCGGCCCCTCCTCGAAGCCGGTGAGGCCGTCGCGCGACCGGTAGACGACGCCGGGCATGGCCAGGGCGTACCAGTAGCCGTCGTGCCGGAAGGCGCGGAAGTACGGCCGCCCGAGAATCTCCGGCCGCGCCTCGAAGCGCAGCCCGTCGCGCGACACGGCGGCGCGGGTCACCTGCCGGCCCGCGTCGCGGCCGTGGATGTACATCACGATCTCGCGCCGCCCGTCGATGACGTGGACGTCGGGCGAGGCGATGTGCACGTAGGCGCCGGGGGGCGCGCACGGCGGGCAGGTGGTCGGGAAGTGCGAGTCGGCGAGGTCGAGGACGCCCGGCTCGTGGGTCGTCCACGGCCCCTCCAGGGCGTCCGCGTAGGCGAGGCGGATGTAGGTGCCGCGGTGGTCGGCGAAGTAGAGGTGGTAGCGGCCCAGGGCGCCCTCGGCCCAGTCGGGCATGCGGACGAGGGACGGGCCGGCGATGTTGGCGCCCATCGACGCGTCCATGTCGGGCCGGACGATGGGGCCGTCCAGGAGCCGCTCGACGCGGACGGTCTGCGCCGCGCCGGGCCCCGCCGGCGCGGCCAGCGCCGCGAGCAGGAGGAGCAGGCGGCATCCGCCCCGCCGCCGTCGAGCCGCGCCGCGCGCGGCCGCTCCACGGGTTGCCGGAGGATGCGGACCGGCGCGGCCCGCCGGCGGCGTCGCGCGCATCGCCGGCGCGCAGATTCCGAGGCGCAAGGTCGTGGAACGCATGATGGCTGCTCCGTGAACCCCCGGATCGGCTCGGTTTCCGAGGCGCGGGGACGTGGCACGCATGACGGCTACTCCGTGAACTCCCGGGCCAGGTCGATCCACTCGCCGTGCGGGGCCAGCTCCCGGTAGGCCCGCCAGTGCGGCCTGGCCTCGGCGGGGCGGCCGGTCTTCTCGAGGGTGACGGCGAGATAGAAATGGGCGTCGGGATACGCGGGGTCGATCTCGATCGCGCGGCGGTAATGGCGGAGCGAATCGCCGTGCCGGCCGAGATCGTGATGGATGTTCCCCAGGTTGAACTGGGCCTCGAAGCACTCGCCGTCGAGGTGCATGGCGCGCTCGTAGAGGGCCTGGGCCTCCACCAGCTCGTCGCGGGCGTAGTGGACGTTGGCGAGGTTGATGAGGGCGGGAACCATGTTCGGGTCGAGCATCAGCGCCTTGCGGTAGGCGGCGCCGGCCCGGATCCGGTCGCGCTCGTTGCCCTCGTCGAGGGCCGCCCCCTCCTGGAAGCAGGAGACCGCCGGCGACGCCTCGACCGACGACGGCGGCCGGCCCGCCGCGTCCCCGGACGCCGCCCGGTCCATCGAGAGCTGGCGGCGGGCGGGCAGGGCCACGATGGTGGCGGGCGGCCCGGGCCGGCCGCCGTCGTCGAAGTCGAGGGTCAACTGCCCGTCGCGGGCCGCCTCGAGCTCGCGCAGCACCGCCCGGAACGGCGCGCCGCGCTCGAGGCCGTCGCTGACGCCGCGGACGGTGCGGAGGCCCTCGAACCCGTAGTAGCGGTCGACGTCGGTGCGGACGGCGGGGCGGACCAGCGACCGCTTCTCGAGACAGCGGAGATGGTCCTCCCGCACGCGCGGGTAGCGGCGCCGGATCCGCCGCCGGCTGTAGTAGCGGCGGTCGAGGGCCTCCGCCGTCGGCAGGCCGCCGAGCCGGCAGAACTCGTCCTCGGCGACGATGCGCACGCTGCCGGGGGCGGCGGCGTTGACCTCCTCCGCCTTGCGGAGCTTCGGGCCGCGCGCCGCGGACCGCGCGGGGGAGCCCCGCGGGGCCCCGGAGCCCCCGCCCACGACGAGCATCGTCGTCCGCGCCGTCACGTCGTCGGCCGCGACGCCGCCGAGCCGCTCGACGAGCTGCCGCGCGGCGCGGCGATGCACCGCGGCCAGCCGCCCCGCGAAGACCACGACCTGGTCGCGAAACGTCGAATCGGAGGGGTACCGCACTATGCCACCGGAGCGAAGATGAATGAGAATAGCCCCGAAGTCAAGCCGCCCGCGCCGCCCATCGGGGGCCGCGGCAACCGGCCGGCGACGCCGCCGCCGGAACGACCACACCGGCCGGCGCCGCCGCCGGCACGACGACGGGGGCATGCGCCGCCGATGACGGCCGGAACCATCCTCGCGGGCGACGTCGGGGGCACCAAGACGTGGCTGGGGCTGTTCGACGCCGGCCCGCCGCGCCCCGCGCCGATCGAGACGGCCCGCTACGCGACGCCCGAGTTCGACGGGCTCGCGGACCTCGTGGCCCGCTTCCTCGACGACGCGGGGGCCCGCGGGACCCCGGCGGCGGCCTGCTTCGGGGTGGCGGGACCGGTGCGGGACGGGGTCTCGCAGCTCACCAACATCCCGTGGGCGGCCGACGCGCGCGAGATCCGCGACCGCTTCGGGATGGCGTCGGTCCACCTGCTCAACGACGTGGAGGCGATGGGATGGGCGGTGCCCCGGCTCGCCCCGCGCGAACTCGCGGTCGTGCACGCCGGAGCCCCCGCGGCCGACGGCAACGCGGCCCTGATCGCCCCCGGCACGGGGCTCGGCGAGGCCGGCCTGCACCGGGTCGGCGGCCGCCTGGTGCCGATGCCCTCCGAGGGGGGCCACGCCGACTTCGCGGCCCGAACGCCGCGCGAGCTCGAGTTCACGGCGGCGTTCGCGGCCGAGCGGGGGCGCGTCACCCTCGAAGACGTGGTCTCGGGTCCGGGACTGGTCAACCTGCACGCGTTCACCCACCGCGCCGCCGCCTGCCGGGTCGGTCCGTTGCCCGGCGATCCGCGGGACCGGCCCGCCGCCGTCTCCGCGAACGCCCTCGCCGGCACGTGCGCGGCGTGCGCCGAGGCGCTGCGGCTGTTCGTGTCGGCGCTCGGGGCGGCGGCGGGCAACCTCGCGCTGCGGACGCTCGCCACCGCCGGCGTCTACATCGGGGGCGGCATCGCGCCCAACCTGCTGCCCGCCGTGCGGGCCGGCGGCTTCGTCGACGCCTTCCTCGACAAGGCCCCGATGCGCGGCCTACTCGAGCGCGTGCCGGTGCGGGTGATCCTGGAGGGGCGCCCGGCCCTGCTCGGGGCGGCGGTCGCCGCCCGCGAGCTCTCGGACCGGGGACGGTGACGGAAGCCGCCTCGCCATGCGCCAGCGCGGAAACCTGCCAAGGGACAGTGACGGAGCTACCATGCCCGCAACCGGAAAGGACGGTCATCACGTGCGCAGTCTCACCCTCCCGATCCTGATGACGGCTCTCGCGCCGGCGGCCGCGCCCGCCCAGCCCGCCGAGCCGATCGCCTATACGCTGCGGTTCCCCGAGCCGCACACCCACTACGTCGCCGTCGACGCCCGCGTCCCGACCGGGGGACGGCCCGAGGTCGAGCTGATGATGGCGGTGTGGACGCCGGGGTCGTACCTGGTCCGCGAGTACGCCCGGCACGTCGAGGCGGTCGCCGCCCGCACCCCGGCCGGCGAGCCGCTGCCGGTGGAGAAATCGCGCAAGAACCGGTGGCGGGCGGCCACCGGGGGCGGGGACGCCGTCGTCGTCTCCTACCGGGTGTACGGGCGCGAGATGTCGGTGCGCACGAACTGGATCGAGGCCGACTTCGCGATGCTGAACGGCGCGCCGACGTTCCTCACCCTGGCCGACGACGACGCGGCCCGGCCGCACGACGTGTTCCTGGAGCTGCCGGCGGCGTGGGCGGACACCGCGACGGGGCTGCCGCCGCATCCCGGCGGCGCCCCCCACGCCTACCGCGCCCGCGACTTCGACACCCTCGTCGACTCGCCGATCGTGGCCGGCAACCCGACCGTCCATCCGTTCACCGTCGCCGGCGTGCCCCACGAACTCGTCAACGTCGGCGAGGCGGGTGTCTGGGACGGCCCGCGGTCGGCGGCCGACACGGAGCGCATCACGCGCGAGCTGCACCGCCTGTGGGGCCTGATGCCCTACGAGCGCTATTTGTTCCTGAACATGATCACCGAGGCGGGCGGCGGCCTGGAGCACGGCAACTCGACGCTGCTCATGACGAGCCGCTGGACCACGTCGTCGCGGCCGCGGTACCTGCGCTGGCTGGGCCTCGTCAGCCACGAGCTGTTCCACGCGTGGAACGGGAAGCGCCTGCGGCCCGTCGAGCTCGGGCCGTTCGACTACGAGGCGGAGGTCCACACCGAGAGCCTGTGGGTGGTCGAGGGGCTGACCGTCTACTACGCGGACCTCGCGGTCCACCGGGCGGGGCTCTCGACCGAGGAGGAGTACCTGGCCTCGCTGTCCGGCCAGATCCGCGGGCTGCAGACCACGCCGGGACGCGGGGTGCAGCCGGTCTCGCTGGCGTCGTACGACGCGTGGATCAAGTTCTACCGCGCCGACGAGAACTCGCGGAACACCTCGGTCAGCTACTACACCAAGGGGGCGGTGGTCGGCTTCCTCCTCGACATGCGGATACGCGCCGCGACGGGCGGCGCGAAGACGCTCGACGACGTCCTGCGGCGCGCCTACGCCCGCTATTCCGGGGCCCGCGGGTTCACGCCGAACGAGTTCAGGGCGACGGCGGAGGCGGTGGCCGGCGCGCCCCTGTCGGGGTGGTTCGCGCACGCCGTCGACTCGACCGGCGAACTCGACTACGCGGAGGCCCTCGACTGGCTGGGGCTGACCTTCGGCGAGGATCCGGCGCGGGGCGGGGACGGGGGCGGGGACGGCTGGACCGGCGTCGTCACGCGCGCCGCCGGCGGCCGCCTCCTCGTGGCCCAGGTGCCCCGGGGCACGCCCGCCCACGCGGCCGGCTTCAACGTCGACGACGAGATTCTCGCTATCGGCGGCCACCGGGTGCTGCCGTCCGAGTGGAGCGCCCGGATCGCGCAGGCCGGGGCGGGCGCCCCCCTCGACGTCCTCGTGGCGCGGCGGGGGGCGCTCCGCCGTATTCCGGTCGAGACGGCGGCGCCGCCGGGCCGCCGCTGGGAGCTGCGGCCGGTCGACGAGCCGACCGACGCGCAGAAACGGAACCGCCAGGCCTGGCTGTCGGGTAGCGGCGATCCGGCGCCGTAACGCGCCTCAGCACACCGTGCCGAACGCGAACCCCGCCTCGCGCAGCGCCGGCACGAGGCCGGCGGTGGCGTCGACGGCGTAGCGGCGGTCCGGGCGCGGGTCCTCGTGGTGGCCGTCGTGCATGACGATGATGTCGCCGTCGGACACGCGGCCCGCGAAACGGCGCACCAGCCGGTCGGGGTCGCGGGCGCGGAACCAGTCCCAGTCCCAGAGGAACCAGCCCCAGCCGATCAGGGTGTGGTCTATCCGCCTCAGGCCCTCGTACATGAGCCCGCTGCGCCAGCCGCCGTGGGGCCGGAACGCCGGGCACGGGCGGCGGCCGGCGAGCCGCTCGATGCGGTCGGCGGCCGCGGTCAGGGCGCGGCCGAGCTCGTCCGGCGACAGCAGCAGCAGCCGCCGGGTGTGCGAGTGCAGGGCCACCGCGTGCCCGTCGCGGAACATCCGCTCGACGAGGGGCGCGGTCTCCGCCGTGAGGTGGCGGTCGAGCACGAAGAAGGTGGCGACCGCCCCCTCGCGGGCGAGCACGTCGAGCAGGTCGGGGGTCGCGGCGGGGTTCGGGCCGTCGTCGTAGGTGAGGTAGATTGTGGGGGTGCCGCGGCCCGGCATGCTCCAGCGGGAGGGCGCCGGGGTCAGCGCGTCCAGCAGGAACGGAAAGGGAGCGATATGGGAGAGCGCCAGCACGCCGGCCCCGGCCGCGACGAACAACAGGAACATCCGTCCACCCCTGGTCACGGCCGGCGCGGGCGGTACGCCGGGGCCGCGGCCGCGACGGCCCTGAGCTTCGCCCTCCTCGCCTGCGCGGGGCCGGCCGACACCGTGGTCGACGCGTCGTCGGCCGCCGGGAACGCGGCGGCGGCGGGACGGAACGCCCCGTCAGCGGAACCGAACGCCCCGCCGGCCGCCGGGAACGCGGCGGCGGCGGAACGGAACGCGTCGTCAGCGGAACCGAACGCGCCGCCAAGCACGGGGAACGCGCCGCCAAGCACCGGGAACGCGGCGCCCGCCGCCGGGAACGTGGCGCCCGCCGCCGGGAACGCGTCGGCCCAGGCCCCCGCCGACCGGGAGAACGACCGCATGGTCATGGTCGAGCGACAGCTCATCGCCCGCGACATCTCCGATCCCCGCGTGCTCGACGTCATGCGGCGGGTGCCGCGCCACCGCTTCGTGCCCGAGGGCATCCGCGCGAGCGCCTACGACGACCGGCCGCTGCCCATCGGCCACCGGCAGACCATCTCGCAGCCCTACGTCGTCGCCTACATGACCCAGGCCCTGCGGCTCGCGCCCGGCGCGCGGGTGCTCGAGATCGGCACCGGCTCGGGCTACCAGACCGCGGTGCTGGCGGAGCTGGCCGCCACCGTGCACTCCATCGAAATCGTGCCCCCCCTCGCCGCCCGCGCCGCCGCCACCCTGGCCGAGCTGGGCTACGACAACGTGCGGCTCCGCGAGGGCGACGGCTACGCGGGGTGGCCGGAGGCGGCGCCGTTCGACGCCATCATGGTGACGGCGGCCCCCGACCACGTCCCCCAGCCCCTCGTCGACCAGCTCGCCGTCGGCGGGCGCATGATCATCCCGGTGGGCGACCGCCGGCAGACGCTGACGGTGCTGACCCGCACCGACGACGGCGTCACCGAGGAGGCGGTGCTCCCCGTGCTGTTCGTGCCGATGACCGGCGAGGCCGAACGCCGCTGAGCGGCGCCCGCGAATCCCCGGTCGACGGGACCGGGCTACGACACGGCGGCGCCGGCCGGCGCGGCGGCGCCGAGGGCGGCGATCGACACCTCGGCCGCGGTGCGCTCCGCCACGTCGCGGAACGCCTGGGCGGCCGGCGACTCCGGCTCGGACGTGACTATCGGGTTCCCGGTGTCCCCGCCCTCGCGGATCGGCTGATAGATGGGAATCCGCCCGAGGAACGGGACGCCCGCCGCCTCGGCCGCCGCCTCGCCGC
Organism: Vicinamibacterales bacterium; assembly: GCA_963666855.2. GTDB lineage: Bacteria > Acidobacteriota > Vicinamibacteria > Vicinamibacterales > UBA8438 > JAJEEA01. The sequence goes on along the minus strand of CAXXTG010000089.1, from coordinate 45,205 downwards.
CGCCCTTCCCGAAGATGTCGCTCTCGTGGTCGCAGGACGGGCACACGAAATAGCTCATGTTCTCGACGAGGCCGAGCACGGGCACGTTCAGCTTCCGGTACATCGCCACCGCGCGGCGCGAGTCGGCGAGGGACACGGTCTGCGGGGTCGTCACGACCACCGCCCCCGACACCGGCACGGTCTGGCTCAGGCTCAGCGCGACGTCCCCCGTGCCGGGGGGCATGTCGACCACCAGGTAGTCCAGCTCGTCCCAACGCACCTCGCGGAAGAACTGCTGGACGACGCCGTGCAGCATCGGGCCGCGCCAGATGATGGGGGTCTCGTCCTGGGTCAGGAAGCCCATCGACACCACCGGGAGCCCGTGCTTGCGCGCCGGCTTGATCTTCTTGCCGTCGGTCTCGAGCTGCGCCCGCACCCCCAGCATGATGGGGATGTTGGGGCCGTAGACGTCCGCGTCGATCAGGCCGACGCGCCCCCCGTACCGGGACAGCGCGAGGGCGAGGTTCACCGCCACCGTGCTCTTGCCGACGCCCCCCTTGCCGGCCCCCACCGCGACGACGTTCTTCACGCCGGGGATGGGGGCGCGGCCGGCGTCGGGCGAGGCCACGGCGCGGACGTTCGCGGTCATTTCGACATCAACGCCGGTCACCCCGTCGAGGGCGGAGACGGCGGCCACCGCCTGGTCGTGCAGTTGCTCCTTCACGGGACACGCCGGGGTGGTGAGCTCGATGGCGAACGCCACCCGTCCGGCCTCGATGCGGAGGTCCTTGACGAATCCGAGGCTGACGATGTCGCGGCCCAGATCGGGGTCGCGTACGACGCGGAGCGCTTCCATCACGGCTGACGGTTCGACTGGCTGCATGGGTCCTCGACACTTCCCGGCCGCGGCGTGACGCCTCCGGCCTCCCCCGCCGGGCCTCGTCGGCCCGGCGGTCCGCCGACGCGCTCCCGTCCAACGCGGGGTTCACCGCGCGCCGCGCGACCACGACGGAACTCTCAGCTTAGTCAGATCGTAGAAACTCTCGCAAGTGAATCCGAACGGCCGGCCCGGCCCACGCGCCCCGAAGCGCTTCCCGGCGCCGGTTCACGCCCGGAGACGACGATGACCGACGAACAGACGCCCGACTCGGCGACACCGCCGCGGCCGCCCGCCTCACCCGCGACACCGGCTCCCGAGTCCCGGCCGCCGGCTCCCGAGTCGGCCGCAACGCCGCCCGCGGCCGCGCCGCCGGGCAACCCGCCGCCGGGGGCGGCGTCACCGGGAACACCGCCGCCGGGCAACCCGCCGCCGAACCGGGGGTTGATGCTGGTGCTGGCGTATCTGTGGCTGCTGGCGCTCGTCCCCGTTCTGGTGGAGGAGCAGGACCAGGAGGTGAGGTGGCATGCCAGGCACGGACTGGTCCTGTTCGGGGCCGAGTTCGTCGGGTTCATGGCCCTCGCGATACTGAGCGGCATCGTGGGGTGGCTCGCCTTCCTGTTCTGGCCCCTGGCCCAGCTCGGCGTGCTGGCCCTCCATGTCGCGTGCATCGCGAGGGCGCTGCAGGGGGGCCGGCTGCTGGTGCCCGGCGTCAGCGAGTACGCCGACAGATTCTGAGGGCGCCGAACGAGACCGCCCGATGGCGCGTCCGGGGCGCGAAGCCCGGAACGGGCGCCCCGCGGGCGTAGTCGCAATCCCGCGGCGTTCGCGGCCTCCGCCCCGCGGCGTTCGCGGCGCCCGGCCCGGCCGACGGGGTTCGCCGCGGGCGGAGCCGCGGCGCCCGCAAAGTCACGGCACCGAGATGCGCATCCGGACGCGGGCGGCGGGGGCGTAGGGGGGCGTCACGTCGAAGCGCAGGCAGGTGCCGTCGCGCACCCCCGGCGGCACCACAAGCTGGACCTGGTGAGGCAGCAGCCCCGCCCCGCTGCCGTCGCACGCGGCGCAGGGGTCCGGCCACACCTCGCCGCGCCCCCCGCAGGCGGGGCAGGTGTGGGGCAGGGACACGTCGAACGGCACGCTGACGCCGCGGTCGGCCTGCGACGGGGTCAGGCGCACGTCGGCCGACAGCGGGCGCGGGGCGGTCTCGCCGAAGAACGACCGGCGCATGCGGTCGACCAGCTTCGCCATCGACGGGAAGTCGACGTCGACCTCGTCGCGGAAGGCGTCGTCCGCCGCCCCCGGCGCGTCCGCCGACGCGGCCCCGTCCCCATCCGGCGCGTCCACGGCGTAGGCCACGTGCCAGGAATCGAGCCGGTCTCCGCCGCCCGGCCCCGCCCGCCCCGCCCGGCACCGCCGCGCGAGGTCGCGGTAGGCGCGCCGGACCTCGTGCAGGGCGGGCGAATGCGGCGGACCGGGTCGGCGGCGGCGGTCGGTCATCGGGCACTTAACTTAGGAGTGGCCCTCCGGCGTTGTCAATGGCTTGTCAACGGCCGGGCCAGGTGCTACCGTTGTGCGCCCCATGCCCGACCCCGCGGACCAAGCGGCGGACCCCGGCCGTCCCGCGCTGCCGACCTGCCCGGACTGCGGCGGCATCCTCGAGCCCACCGCCCCGCCCTGGCAGACGCTGATGGACTCGCTCCCCTCCGGCCGGACGGACCGCGCGGAACGCGGGGCCGGCCGCTGGCAGTGCCTCATCTGCGGGTACCGGAAGCCGTGAGCGTCCGCGCCGCGGACGGCGGGACGCCCTCCCGCGCCCGCCCGCTCCGCCGCGCGCCTTCCGGGCCGGGAGCCCGGTACGATACGATGTCGGGCGGCCATGACGACTGACAGCATCCAGTTGGACATCCGGACGAAGTCCCGCGGCGCGCATTGGATAGCCTGGGTCACCCGGGACGGCGGCGAGGAGCCGCTCGACTCGGTCATCCTCGTGGGCCGCACGCAGGCCGAGGCGGAGGCCGAGGCGCGGACCTGGGCGGACCGGCTCGTCGCCGACCCGGTCCTCATCCGCAGTTGACCCGCGCCCCCGCCGGCGAGCCGGGGAACCCTCAAGACAGGTACAGCAGGCGGCCGTCGACGGGCCGGTCCGGAAACAGGGCCCGGGCCGCCTCGACGTAGAGCGCGAGCTGCGCCCCGTGCTCGGGCCGGGCGGCGCCGGTCTTGACCTCGACGACCGTCACCCGCCCGTCGGGCCATCGGCGCAGACAGTCCATCACCCCGCGGACGAAGACCGGTCCGCCGCCGCCGGGGTCCGCGCGGCGGAGCGTGAACGGAACCTCGAAGAGGCAGTCGCCCGCGAGCAGCGCGGCCACGTCCCCCCGGCGGACGGCCCGCCGGTAGATGCCCGCCGCCTCGTCGGCCAGCGCCCGATGGTCGGCCCGCGCGCGCTCCTCCCGCTCCATCACGGCGACCGCCCGGTCCGCCGGCTCCGCGCCGCCGGAACCGGGGCCGGCCCCCTCCCCGTCGTCCCGCAGGAGCCGGTGCACGAGACGGCCCACCACGCGGTCGACGCCGCGCGGCCGCCCCGACGCGACCGCGGCCTCCGTCCCCTCGGCCGCCGTCCCCTCCGCCTCCGTGTCCGCGACCCCCGTGCCCGCCCCCGGCGCGACCGCCGCGAGCGCCGTCGCGGCGACGCGGGGCGGCCCGCCGGCCGGGCGCCACGGCCCGAACCGGTCCGGTTCGGCGGCGGCCGGCGAACCCGGCGGGCGGAAGGAGGCCTCCGGCGGGGCCGGTCCGACGACGGCGAAGCCGTGCGCGCGGCCCGACGGCCCCGTCCAGACCGCCCGCCCCCCCGCCGCCGACCCCGCGGCGAGCGCCTCGAGCAGCGACGGCGGCGCGACCGCGGCCAGGCTCCCCGGCCCCGGCCTGACGGCCCCGTCGGTCAGGGTCGCCGACAGGTACAGGCGGTCCCGCGCGCGGGTCGCGGCGACGTAGAGCAGCCGCTTGCTCTCCTCGATCTCGCGGTCCCGCCGGTCGAGGTCGGCGCCCGAGCGGAACGGGGCGACCGAGACCGCCGGCTCGCCGTCGCCCCGGTCCGCCACCACCCGCACCGGCGGCGGCGGGCCGCCCGCGCCCCGCGCCAGCTCGACGAGGAAGACGACGGGGAACTCCAGCCCCTTGGCGGCGTGGACGGTCATCAGGTTGACCGCGTCGAACGCGTCCACCACGGCGTTCGCCACGTCGCCCGAGAGGCGGTCGACGTGCTCGGCGACCCGGGCCATGGTGGCGAACCCGCGGTTCTGCACCCGGCGGACGAGCCCGCGCAGCTTCTTCAGGTTCTCGCGGGCCTGCACGAGACGCGGCCCCCCCAGCTCGAACGCGTAGGCGCAGTCGGCGAGGACCCGGTCGAACAGATCGGCGGGCGGGACGCGGTCGACGGCGGCCAGCCAGCCCGGCACGCCCGCGCGCAGGCGCAGCAGGAGGTCGCGGTCGAGCGGGTCGAGCCGGTCGAGGAGGGACTCGGGACCCGCCGGCCGCACCGACTCCGCGAGATGACCGGCCAGCTCGGCGAGGGCGCGGTCCGTCAGCCCCACCAGGCGCGAGCGGAGCAGGGCGGCGGTCCGGAGCTCGGAGGCGGGGTCGGCGAGGAACCGGAGCAGGGCGCGGCAGTCCTTGATCTCGTCGGCGTCGAAGAACCCGAGGCCCTTGTAGACGCAGGCGGGAATCGCGCGCGCCTCCAGGGCCGCCTGGAACGCCCGGTGCGTCTCGCGCGAGCGGAACAGCACCGCGACGTCGCGCGGGGCGGCGCGGCGCACCGTCCCGTCGTCGCGGTCGCGCACCCGCGCCCCGTCCAGCAGCCTGGCGACCTCGCCGGCGACCCGGTCCGCGCACGCCTCGGGGCTGTCGCCGGGCACGAGCCCGAGCGGCGCGTCGGCGGCGGCGGGACCGCCCGCGACGGGCCCGCCCGCGGCGGCCGACCCCGGCCCCGCCGCCCCGGGCTCGACCGGGAACCGGTCGCGCGCGTCGTACCGGAAGCCGTCGCGGGGGCGGTCGGCCTTGTCGACGGCGCCGAACAGGTCGTTGACGAACGCGAGCAGGGGCGGCGCGGCCCGGAAGCTGTGCGAGATCGACCGGCGCACGCCGCCCTCCGGCCGCAGGGTCCGGATCGAGTCGGCGGCGTCGTCGATGACCGCCGCCTCGGCGTCGCGGAACCCGTAGATCGACTGCTTGCGGTCGCCGACGACGAACACCGACGGGGGCACCGGCGCGTCGTGCACCAGGCCGATCCCCTCCCCCCACGACCGCACGAGCAGCGACACCAGCTCCCACTGGGCGCGGCTCGTGTCCTGGAACTCGTCGACGAGCACGTGGTGATAGCGCGACTCGAGCCGGTACCGGCTCTGGGCGAACTCGTCCATGCGGCGCAGCAGGTCGAGGGCGCGGGCCAGCACCCCCGGGAAGTCGAGGACGGAGCGGGCGGCGAGTTCGCGCTCGTACTCGGTCACCGCGATCGCGAACATGCGCTGCACCCCGCGCGCGAGCACCGCGTTGATGTCGCGGTCGAGGGCGGCCAGCGCCTCCCCCACCGCGGGGGCGAGCGACCGCGCGAGGCGGCAGTGCCGCCGCCAGGCCGCGGGAGACGGGCACTGGTCGGCCCGGAACGGCGTGAACCGCCGGCGCGGCCGCCCCTCCCCGGTCAGGAAGTACTCGCGGACGCGGTCGAGCGCCAGACGCAGGGCCCCGGGCTCCGACCCGTCCGCCGCCGCGAGGCCGGGGAGGGCCCGCGCGAGGGCCCGGAACCGGGGATGCGCGGCGGGGCCGTCGGCGAGGAACCGGTCGAGGCCGCCCTCGACGCCGGCCAGGATCCGCGCGACGCGGGCCGCCGCGCCGCGGCACGCCCCCGCCGCCGTCAGCCCGCGCGGCCCCGCCATCAGGAACCGCTGCAGCGCGGCCGGGGCCACCAGCCGCCGGTCGAGCAGGTGGGCGAGCCCGGTCCGCATCCGGCCCGGCCCCAGGCGGGCCAGCACCATCGCCACCGCGGGGTCGTCGGCGGCCACCGCCCCGCAGGCCGCGAGGGTCCGGTCCAGGGCCTGCTGGACGAGCCGGGGCGCCTCGGTCTCGTCGGTCATCCCGAAGCCGGGGTCGAGGTCGGCCTCCAGGGGGAACTCGCGCAGCAGCGACAGGCAGAACGCGTCGATGGTGCTGACCGCGACGTCGCCCAGCCGGTCGCGCAGCCCCCGCCAGCGGTCCCGGTCGGCGGGGGGGCCGTCGGCCGCGCGCCGGAGCCGCCGGACGATGCGGTCGCGCATCTCCGCCGCCGCCTGCCGCGTGAACGTGATGGCGAGGATGTTCGAGGGGTCCACGCCGGCCCGCAGCAGGTTGACGTAGCGCGTCACGAGGACCGTGGTCTTGCCGGTGCCCGCCGACGCTTCGAGGACGACGTTGTTGGCCGGATCGACGGCGAACGCCCGCGCCGCCGCGTCGCGCGGGGCGCGGGCGGGCCGGCCCGGACCGGCGCGCCCGGGGCGGACCTCCGCGCCGCCCTCCCCGAACAGCGGAAGCTGGCGCTCATTCGTCACCGACGTAGTCCTTCCTGCACACCGTCGGATAGTCGCAGAAGGCGCAGCGGTAGGGCTCGGCGGGGCGCACGGGGAAGCGTCCGTCCTCGATCCGGTCGACCGCCTCCAGGAACCGCCGCCGGCCCTCCGCCGACGCGGCCGCGATGTCCCGCCGCCGGTCCAGCGGCACCCAGGGCCGCGGCTCGGCGAACGCGACGTACCCCGCCTCGGCGAGCCGCCACTCCCGCCCGCGCCGGCCCGCGAGGGCCTGCTCGGCGCACCGGCCGTAGACGGGGAGCTGCAGGGCCCGCGCGAGGTCGGGCGCGCGGCCGGTCTTGTAGTCGACGACGCGAAGCCGCCCCCCCTCGATCAGGTCGATGCGGTCCGCGGCGCCGCGCAGCCGCACGGAACGGGGGCCGGCGGCCCCCTCGAACCGGTACTCGTCGTCGAACCGCACCTCGAGCAGCCGCTCGATCACCCGGTCCGGACGGTCCGCCTCGATCATCAGCAGGCGGTCGAGGACGCCGGCGCCGGCCGGCGAGCCGAGCAGCCAGACCCGCTCCACCGCCCGGTCATGGGGCGGCAGCTCCGCCAGACGCTCCTCGGCGACGGCGAGGGCGAGGGCGCGGGCGCGGGGGAGCGACCCGACGTCGACGGCCCCCCCGCCCCCGTCGCGCCACCGGTCGAAGAACGCCCGCAGGACGTCGTGGACGAAGCGCCCGCGCGAGCGCGGGCTCAGGATGACCTCGTCGTCGGGCTCCTCGCCGAGCCCGAGCACCGCCGACGAGAAGTACCGGAACGGGCAGCTCAGGTACCGCTCGACGGCGCCGACCGCGTAGGCGGCCGGCGCCCGCGGGGCGGTCCGGCCGGCGGGGCGGACGTCCGCCCGCGCGCGGCGGCGACCGCGCAGGGCGAGCCACGCGGCCGGTCCGTCGGCGAGCGGCACGGCGGCCGGGACCTCCGCCAGCCCGGCGTCCGTCGTCACCCGGCCCGCGGGCGGCGGTTCGACGGCGACCTCGACGTCCAGGTCGGCGAGGTCTTCGAGGAGCGTCGACCCCGCCACCGCCGCGTCGTCCTCGAAGGCGACGGTCGAGACCGTCACCCGCCGGGCCGCCGAGCCCACGAGGTCGCGGAAGGCGGCGCGGGCCGCCCGCCGCCGCTCGATCTCGCGCGGCCAGCCGAGCCGGTGCAGCAGCGACGCCGGGTACAGCGCGCTCGGGCGGGCCGGATCGGGCCACTCGCGGTCGACCAGCCCCACGAGGCACAGGTTGTCGAAGGCCCCGTACCGCGCCGCCTGGGCGTCCACGAGGGCCACCCCGGCCGCGGCCGGGCGGGCGTCGGCCCCGCCGCCGGGGGCGGCGAACGTCGCCGCCTCGAGCAGACGCCGCAGCGTGGCGGCGACCGCGGCGAGGTCCACGACCGGGTCGTCGTGGCGCACGTGGGCGTCCCGCCAGTCGCGCAGGAGGCCGAGCACCGCGGCGCGCCCCCGCGACTCGCGCGCCGCCGCCGCCGCGTCGTCCGGGGGCGGCGGGCGCCGCCCGTCGACGAACCGCAGCAGACAGCCGATCAGGGCGCTCGCGGGGCCGGGCCGGTCCAGGGCCGCGAGCTCCTCGGCGGCGGACGCCGCCACCCGCGCGGCGCGGGCGGCGGGGGCCCGCCGGCCGCCGCCGCTCCACCCCGCGGCGAGCCCGCGGAACGCCCGTCCGGGGCCGCCCCCGCCGCCGCCGGCCGCGCCCAGGTACCGCGCCTCGCGGAGCTCCCGGTCGAGGGCGGGTGCCGCCGCGGGGTCGAGGGGCCCGTCCGCGTCGGCGAAGGCGAAGTGCGGCGAGCGGAGCAGCGCGACCGTGGGGCGGCGCGCGTATCCGGAGGACACGAACGACAGCACCAGGTCGAGGGCGGCGGAGAAGGGCTCGGAGGCCAGCGGCAGCGCGTCGCCCGTCTCCCAGGGGATCCCGGCCGAGGCGAAGAGGTGGCGGGCCGCGTAGAGGTACGGCAGCGGGCGCTGGAACACGACCGCGGTGCGCTCGGCGGCGGGCCGGCGCTTCACCTGCCGGGCGACGGCCAGCAGCTCCTCCTCGCGGTCGCGCCACGTGAACCAGCGGCGCCGCGGCGGCGCGTCGGGCGCCACGAGGCGGGCCGCCGCGCCGGGCCCGGGCGCGACGGGCATCTCCTCGATGCCGGGCAGCAGGTCCTCCAGCCGTTCCCGATAGCCGGCCGCGAGCAGCGACGACGTCGACACGACGTCGAGCCGGGCGAGCCCGGGCAGGCGGGCCAGCAGGTCGAAGTCGCCCGGCCACAGCCCGTCGTGACCGGCCGCCCGGTCGGCGACGGTCACCACCACCCGCCGCAGCGGGCGGCGCAGCCCGCGCGCGAGGGCCGACGCGCGCACCCCGTGCTCGTCGATCCGGCCCGAGGCCGCGACCCGCCGCTCGTAGGCCCGGAACGCCGCGGCGAGGAACCGCGTCTGCCGCAGCATGCGGCGGGCGCCGCGGTCGAGGTCCCGGGCCGGCTCGAGGGCCTCGACCAGCACCCGCTCGAAGACGTCCACGTCCCGCCCGTTGCGGCGCAGCCCGTCGTAGAGCCCGAGAAGCTGGTCGACCAGGCCCGGCCGCAGCTTGAACGGCGGCTCCACGCCGGCCGCCCGCGCCTCCTCGGCCGCCGCCCGCCCGCACACGAGCCGCCCCGCGGCCCCCAACCGCGGCGGGGCCCCGCCGAGGCGGCGGTGCAGCTCGGCGTACAGCCCGTCGCGGGTCACGATCGGCGGCGGCGCGAAGGCCGACCCCTCCGCGGGCAGACGCCGCTCGAGGGTCCGCCGCAACTGCTCGGCGGCGGCGTTGGACGGCGCCACGACCAGCGACGCCCGCATGTCCCACGGGTCGCCCGGATCGAGGCGGTCGGCGATCGCACGGCGGAACGCGGGGAGGTCCGGCGCGCTGAAGAGCCGCGTCCGGCGCGAAGCCGTCACGGCCGCCCGGCGCGGCGGGGGATCCGTCCCGGATCGACCCGCGCGCGCTGTGGAAAAGTTGTGCAAGACATGTGCACAGCGTGTGAGTTACGCGTGGAAAAGAGATTTTTTTCCGCCCGAAGCCATTGCACGGCCCCCCGGCGACGGGGCGGTGTGGACCGGTCTTCGTACCCTTCTTCGCTTGATCGGCGGCGGCGGGCGGCTAGAATCCTGTTCTCGCGACCGCGCACGAAACACACCGTATTCACGCCCGACAAACCCGTGTCCGTTCAACGCTTCGAACGTGCGATAAACGACCGCCGCTACGTCATCGAGGCGACCCCGGTCGATTCCGACCGGTGGCGCGCCTACCTGGTGAACGTGGCGGGAGGACCGGCGGCGCTCATGCCGTTCTACGGCGAGACGCCCGAGCAGGCGGTGGACCATCTCGCCGACTGGATGGCGCTCGCTCACCGGTCGCGGGCGCTGCCGCACGGTCCGAACGGCCGGCCGGCCGGGGGCCGGGCCTGAACCCGGCCGACGGCATGCGCCCGGCGGGGCACGCCCCCGGAACACGGGCGGCCGTCAGCGGATGTTCGGAGAATGCCGGGAAAGAAGGGATGGTGGACCAGACGGGGGTCGAACCCGTGACCTCGTGAATGCCATTCACGCGCGCTCCCAACTGCGCCACTGGCCCAGCCGATTCCATTCTAACCGGACGGAGCCCGGCAATCAACCGGCGCCGGCCGACGGGGGGCCGGGGCCGGGGACCGGCGGCGGCACGCCGAAGCACCGCCGATAGTCGTCGGGGGTGTCCACGTCGGTGAAGGCGCCGGCGTCGTCCACCTCGACCACGCAACCCGCCCCGGCGTGGGCGCGCACCACCGGCTTGGCGCCCCGCGCCGGATCCGCCCGGCGCAGCTCGCCGAAGAGGCGGCGGCCGAACACCACCGGGTGGCCGTGCCTCCCGTCCCGGCCGGGACGCACGAGGGGGGCGCCGGTCCGCCGGTGGGCGTCGAGCACCGCCCGCACCGTCGCGGCCGAGATCAGGGGCAGATCGACCAGGGTGACGAGCATCGCCCGCACCCCCGGATGGTCGACGACCCCGAGCGCGGCCACGAGCGAGGAGAGCTGGCCCCGTTCCGGATGCGGGTTGCGCACCACCCGGACCATCGGCCGCAGCAGCGCCGCCCGGCCGCCGACGGCGGCGTGGTGGTGGCCGGTCACGATCACCACGTCGTCGACGCCGCCCGCGCGCAGCGTCGACACGATGCGCTCCAGGAACGTCCCCCCGCCCCGCCCCGCCGGCAGGAGCGCCTTCGGACGGCCCCCCATGCGGGACGAGGCCCCGGCGGCGAGCACGACCCCGGGAATCATGGCCGCCCCCCCGCGACGGCGTGTTGCAACCCACCCGGATGCGGCACTACAATTCGGCCCATGGACCACCCCGACGTCTCGGTTCGTTGCCAGCGGTGCGGTGTCCCGATGGAGCTGAAAGACCCGGGCCCCGAGGATCCGTGGCAGCCGCAGCAGTTCTGGGAGTGCGCGGTCTGCAACCGGCACTTCTGGACGACCTACCCGCCCGCGAAGCCCCCGAAGCCCGCGAAACCGGCCCCCAAGGCGCCCGCGCCCGCCGAATAGTATCGCGGCGGCCCGCGCCCGCGCAGGCCCGCGTCGGCGCCGGACCCGCCGGCCGGCGCCGCAGGGCTCCCGGCGGGCCGGAGGACTGCCCGACGCGGCGGGCGCTTGACTTCTACCGTCCAACGTCACTAGACTGAGCCCCTTTCGGTGGACGTCCGCGCGACAAGGCCGGACGCACCGCCGAGGCGCGGTTCCGTCGTACACGAGGACCTCGCAACCCGCCCCCATCGGGGGCCGCGGGTGGTTCTGGCGGTCGCTCCGGCCTGTGAAGAAGGCGGCGGAGTCGTACGTCAGGTCCCGACCGGTGGACGAGGCGTCTGGGCACCGTCACGCCGGTTGGGATTCGGCATCGAAGGAGTTCGTATGCCCAGCGGTACTATCGCGCGTCTTTTGATCGACAAGGGGTTCGGGTTCATTCGCGACGAAGGAGGGATCGAGCACTTCTTCCACCGTAGCGCCGTGCGCGGAGCAGTCTTCGAGTTGCTCCGGGAGGGCCAGCGGGTCGACTTCCAGACGGAGGAATCGACCAAGGGGCCCCGGGCCGGAGAAGTCCGGCTGATCGAGGGCTAGCGCCGCCCGGCGGCGTTGTGCCGGGCCGGCGGGGGCCCGGTCGGTCGCGGGAGGGGGGGTCGCCGTCGAGGGGCTCCCCCCGTCCGGGCATCGGCCGCTTCTGCGTCGCGCCTTCCCGTCCGACTACGGGAACGGGTCCGGCGCAACGCGGCCCATCGGGTTTTTTCGAGGACGCGACCGCGCGTCCCGCGACGCGGCCCACGGTTCACGGCCGTGCGCCGCGCCGCGTGCTTGGGCGGTCTGGATATCTGTTCGTACAGCCGCCTCCCGACGCACCGTCGGGCTGTCACAAGCGTCGCGGCCGACGACGCCTGGCGGTTTCGTAACCGCCGCCTCCCGACGCACCGCCGGGCCGTCGCGCGTCGCGGCCGACGACGCCTCGGGTCGGAGACCGGCCAGGGCCGGCCCGCTTCCGCGTCGACCGCCGGCGCAGGACGGTGAGGAAGCGAATGGGGCCCGGTGGCCCTCCCGGTCTTCAAAATCGGTCGCCCCCCGCCAACGCGGGGGGGCTGGGTTCGACTCCCAGGCGCTTCCGCCAGCCCCGCCGACGGCCCGCGGTCCGGCCGCTCCCGACCGGCACCGAAGCAGCTCCACGGCGAGACCGCTGGATCGCCCGGCCCCCGCCCCGGAAGCTTCGCGCCGACCAGGTTCCCGACGCCACCGAAGGCCGCGCAGGCGTGCCAGCAGCCCGCGCCGTAGAGGAGTGCAGACTCCCAGCCGGGTTGGTTGGGCGGCGAGCGGAGCCGTAGGCGACGCTCTCCGGGCTAGGAGGCTGCGCCGTAGAACGGTGCAGACTCCTAGCAGGGTTGGTTGGGCGGCGAGCGGAGCCGTCGGCGACGCTCTCCGGGCTAGCGCCTCAGCAGGGTTTCGACGACCGCCCCGGTGTCGCTGAAGTCCGGCAGCACCGCGCCGGCGCCCGACTCGCGCAGCGCGGCCTCGCCGTACGAGCCCGTGGCGACCGCCACGCACCGGGCGCCCGCGGCCGCCGCGCACTGCACGTCGAGCGGCGTGTCGCCGATCACCACGACGTCCTCCGGCCTCCGCACCTCGACCCCGGCCCGCCGGGCCCGCCCGACCGCGATCGGCACGAGGGCGTCGCGCACCGGCGCATCGTCCCCGTACGCCCCGAAGCCGAAGTACCGCCAGAGGTCGAAGTGCTCCAGCTTGATGCGGGCCGGCCTCGCGAAGTTCCCGGTGACGAGGCCGCACCGCACCGCGTCGTCCCCGGCGAGGGCCTCGAGCAGCCGGGACACGCCGGGCATCAGCCCCTTCCGCGGCCCCGGGAAGTGGATCTCCTCGGCGAACAGCTCGCAGTAGCGCCGGTGGAACCGCGCGCGGGCCGTGGCGTCGACGGCCACCCCCGCGCGGTCGGCGGCGGCGGTCAGAATCAGCTCGTCGGTTCGGCCCGCGACCGGAATGCCGTCGAAGCCGCGCGGCACGCCGAAGATCTCCTCGAACGTCCGCGTCAGCGCGCGGTAGCCGGCCCGGCCCGACAGGAGCAGCGTCCCGTCGATGTCGAACAGGAGGATCTTCGAGAACACCGGCGCCACTCAGGCTCCGAGGTCGCGGTTGACCTCGTCGACGATGCGGGACGACTCGTTCAGGGCGTGCACGATCGCCCGCAGCGCCAACGCGCCGACGGCGACGGCGAGCACCGCGAGGCCGGAATGCACGGCGGCGGGAACCACGCCGGTGTCGACCCCGCCGCCCAGGATGGCGGTGACCATGGTCGCCCCCATGGCCAGCGTCGCGAGCTTGAACACCGGCCCCCGCAACGACGACACGCGGGCCGCGGCGTCGGTCTCCAGCCCCCCCTCGGCGACCGCGTCGCGGACGGCGCGGCCCTTGCCGATCAGGTAGAACATGGTCATGGAGTGCGCCAGCAGGGTCACGAGGGTGACGAAGATGCCGAGCGTGGCGTGACGCAGCACCTCGCCGGGGGCGGCCGCCGCGAACCCCAGGGCGAAGCTGGCGAGGAGGCCGGCGAGCGACAGCACCGAGGCGGTGATCAACGCGGCGGACATCGGCCGACCATGATGCGCGGCGCCGGCCGTCAGCCGGCGGGGCGGGCCTCGCCGCGGCCCCGCCGTTCCGAACCGACCAGCGCGCGGTACTCCCTGATCAGGAGCTTCAGGTGCTCGCGCTCCTCGTCCGCGAACTCCAGGAAGATGCGCTTGCCCTCCGAGTCCTCGAAGCGCCCGCCGTAGCGCTTGAAGAACCGGTGCGACGCCCGCTCGCACCGGATGCCGATCATCAGCGCCTCGCGGTCGTCGACGACCTGCCGCAGCCGCTCGGCCCCCTCGGCGAAGAGCCCGTCCGACGCCCCCTTGAAGTAGAGGAAGGTGGGATGCGACTCGATGTCGGGGTCCTCGGCCCGCAACTGCTCGTAGCGCGCCTCGAGCGTCGACAGGTGCTCCTTCTCCTCGGCCGCCAGGCTCTCGAAGACCCTGCGGGCGCGGGGGTTGCGCACGAGTCCGGCCCCCCGGGCGTAGAACTCGAGCCCGCTGCGCTCGGTGGCGATGGCGATGCGCAGGGCGTCGCGGGCGAAGACGGTCTCGGTGGCCGCGGCGGGGCGCGACGGGTGCCGCCCCGTCCGGCAGTCCTCGCAGGTCCCGTAGATCTGCACCACGCTCTGGCGCGCCTGGAAGCCGCGGGCCTCGGCGATCTCGGCCAGGAGCGCCTCGACGTCCGAGCTGAGGAACTCGGACGACCGGTTGCACGACTTGCAGATGAGGTGGAAGTGCCGGGGATGGCGGTACGAGTGCTCGAACCGGAAGCGGCCCTCGCCGAAGTCGACCTTCCGGGCGATGCCCGCGTCCACCATCCACTGGAGCGTGCGGTAGACGGTGGCCCGGCTGATGCGCTTGTCCTCCCTGCGCATCAGATCGACGAGGTCGTCGGCGCTCAAATGGCCTTCCTGGCGCAGGAAGACGCTGACCACGAGGTCGCGCTTACCCGAGCGCTTTCCCCCCGCCGGCCGCAGCCGCTCGATGTAGTCTGTCTGAGAGTCCATGGCCACCCGGGCACGAGGCACCGCCCCGCGCGCCGGCGGGCGGCGGGCACCGGTCACCCGCGGTCGAGCATGGAGTTCGTCCGGGGGCGATCCGTAAGGAACTGGTTGTCCGCCTCGCCCTGCCGCGCCGCCGTGCGCGGCGCGAGGAATCCCTGCGGCTCCGTCCGCCGCCCAACCAACCCTACAGGATTGGGCGCCGTTCCACGGCGCAGACTCTACGCGCTGAACGAGGATCCGCAGCCGCAGGTCGACTTCGCGTTCGGATTCTTGATCGTGAACCCCCCGCCGGTCAGGTTGTCGACGAAGTCGACCTCCGCGCCCGACAGGTACCGTATGCTGATGGGGTCCACGTACAGGTTGATGCCGTTCGACTCGAAGATCTTGTCGGCCGAGCCGTCCCCCTGGCCCTCTTCGATCATCAGGCCGTACTGGAAGCCGGAGCACCCGCCGCCCTGCACGAAGACCCGCAGCCCCGCGTTCGCCTTGTTCTCTTCCGCCATCAGCGCGGCGATCTTCGACGCCGCGGTCTCCGTGACCGTGATCAACTCTGCCATCTACAGATTCCCCCCCCGCAGCTTCGCACGCCGGAAGCCGCATTCGAGTATATGCGGGACGCGGGCCGGACTTCAACCGGCCTCAACCGCGCGGAGGCGCGACAGCTTCGCGGGGCGACCGCCCCGGCGCCGGTCAGGCCGGCGATTCGGGCGCCGTCGCCGGCCCTCGGAGCCATCGGCGCCCCTGTCGCGTACAATGGGCGGCAGGCTGGGTCTTCCACCCGACGACGGCCCGTGAACAGGACCATCCCCGACCCCGAGGCGCTCGTCCGCCACGCCGAGATCCGCTGGGCGGACATCGCGGCCGCGCAACCCGAGCTGACGCCGGCGATCGCGGTCCAGCGGCCGATGGTCCTGCGCACCATCCGCGCCGTCCACCGGCTTCGGCTCGATCCGCCGGCCCTCGACCTCGCCCCGCGGCGCATCGCCGACAAGCTCGACGCCGGCGAGCCGCTGATCCGCGGCGAGGCGCCGGCCCTGCCGGTGCCGCTGCTGGCCCCGCTCGCGCTCGAGGCGTGCGACGACCTCGCGGCGGGGGGCGCGGGCGACGTCGCGCGCCGCGTGCGCGGCTGCCTCGACGCGGGACGGGTCGACATGGGCTCGCTGCTGGCCGCCTCGCTGGACCGGAACCAGCACGCCATCCGGGCGAAGGCGCTCCACGAGGGGATCGCGCCGGACGTCCTGTGGCTGGCGGCCGAGCTCGCGGCCGGACCCGCGGCCCACGTCGCGGCCCGGACGCTGCTGGCGGCCGAGACGGCGGAGGGCGCCGTCGCCGACGCGCGGGAGCGGTGGCGGCACGGCTACTGCCCCGCCTGCGGGTCGTGGCCGGCGTTCGGCGAGGCGTGCGGGGGGGACGGCGCGCTGCGCTGCTCGTTCTGCGGGCTCGACTGGCCGGCGCAGCCCGGGCGGTGCCCGTACTGCCGGGCCGCCGACCCCGGCCCCGCGTGGGCGGCGGCCCCGCCGGGCGGCGCGGGCCGGGCGGCGCTGTGCGGCGGGTGCGGCGGCTATTTGAAGTGGCTGGACGCGGCGGCCCCGACGCCGTTCGAGCTGCTGGCCGTCGAGGACCTCGCGTCGTCGGCGGTCGACGCGCTGGCCGCCGGGCGCGGGTTCGGCCGCCCGCCGCTGCCGGATCTCGGCGGACCCGACCGCCTGCCGTGCGGGGCGGCGGCGCCATGACCCGCGGCCTGCGCGCGATCGCGGCCGTGTCGACGCTCGCGGCGCTGTGCCCGGCGGGCGCGGACGCCCAGAACCTGCCCCACGCCCGGCTCTTCCCCCCCGAAGACCTCGGCCTCCTCGAGGCCCCCGACCGCGCCATCTGGCAGCGGCCGGACGAGATCATGGACGCCCTGAACATCGCCGACGGGGCCACCGTCGCCGACGTCGGGGCGGGGGCCGGCTGGTTCACGGTGCGCCTCGCGCGGCGCGTCGGCCCCAACGGCCGCGTCTACGCCGAGGACATCCAGCGGCCGATGCTCGGGGCGATCAACTACCGGGTCCAGCGCGAGGGCCTGAGCAACGTCCGCACGGTGCTCGGCACCGCCGAGGACCCGAAGCTGCCGGACGGGCTGGACGCGGTGCTCATCGTCGACGTCTACGCCGAAGTCGCGAACCCCGTCTCGCTGCTGACCGACGTGGCGCGGGCCCTCGAGCCGCACGGGCGGGTGGGCATCGTCGACTTCACGAAGGAGGGCCACGGCCCCGGCCCCCCGATGGACCAGCGGGTCGACGCCGCCGCCGTCGTCCGCGACGCCCGCGACGCCGGCCTCGAGCTGCTGTCGCACGAGACCTTCCTCCCCTATCAGTTCCTGCTGGTCTTCGGGCTCGGGCCGCAGCCCGCGAACCGGGCCGGCGAACCGGAACCGTAGCGGCCCGTGGGGGACGACCGGCCCGCGGTGCTCACCATCGCCGGCAGCGACTCGGGCGGGGGGGCCGGCCTGCAGGCCGACCTGAGGGCGCTGGCGGCGCACGGCGCGCACGGCGTCACCGCGGTCACCGCCGTCACCGCCCAGAACACCCGCGCGGTAACCGCCGTCGAGCCCGTCTCCCCGCGGATGGTCGCGGCCCAGATCCGCGCGGTGTTCGACGGCTTCGCGATCGGGGCGGTCAAGACCGGGATGCTCGCGACCGCCGCGATCGTCGAGGCGGTCTGCGAGGCGCTCGAGGCGTATCCGGCCCCCCCCCTCGTGGTCGATCCGGTCATCGCCGCCACGAGCGGCCGGCGGCTCCTCGACCGGGACGCGGTCGCCCTCCTGCGGGACCGGCTGCTCAGGCGCGCGCGGGTGGTCACCCCCAACCGCGTCGAGGCGGAGGTCCTGGCCGGCCGGCGAATCGCCTCGCGGGACGACGCGCGGCGCGCCGCCGCCCGCCTCCGGGCCCTCGGCGCGTCGGCCGCCCTCGTCACCGGCGGCCACTTCGACTTCGAGGCGGCCGAGTCGGTGGACGTGCTCGACGACGGCGGCGCCGTCGCGGAGCTGCGCGGCCCCCGGATCGACGGCCGGCGGACCCACGGAACGGGGTGCGCGTTCTCCGCCGCCCTCGCGGCGGGGCTCGCCGCCGGCCTGCCCCTGCCCGACGCCGCCCGCGGCGCCAAGCGCTACGTCGAAGGGATTATCCGCGCCGCCCCCCCGGCCGCCCGCCGCGGGGCCCCGCGCGGCGCCCCCACGGCCGCCGACCCGCCGTGAACGCAACCGGGCCGCCCATCGGCCCGGCGAAATGAGCGACAATAGTAGGTCCATGCCGACCCCGCCGTACGCGGTGACGACCGAGCCGCTCGACCTCGACGCGCTGGTCCGCGCCGTCAGCGCCGACCGCGCCGCGGACGGACCCGGCGGCGGCGGCGCGGGCCGGCGGGCCGGGACCGCCGCGGGCGGGGTCGGACCCGGCGCCGTCATCACCTTCGTGGGCGTCGTCCGCAACGAGAACGCGGGGCGCCGGGTGCTGCGGCTGGAGTACGAGGGCTACGAGCCGCTGGCGGTGCGCGCGTTCGAGCGCATCGGCCGGGAGGTCGGCGACCGCTGGCCGGTGCGCCTGGCCGTGCACCACCGGCTGGGGACGCTGGCGATCGGCGAGGCGAGCGTGATCATCGCGGCGGCGTCGCCCCACCGCGCCGACGCCTTCGCCGCGTGCCGCTACGTCATCGAGCGCATCAAGCAGATCGCGCCGATCTGGAAGCACGAGTACTTCGAGGGCGGCGACGTCTGGATCGAGGGGGCGAGCGCCAACGCCGAGGACGAGGGGGCGCGGGAGACCGCGTACCGGCTGGCGACGGGCGGGGACCGCGCGGCGGCGCCGACCGCCGGCTGACCGGCCGCCGCGAATCGGACCGGAGGTCCTCCACGCTGTGACGGGCCTCCGCCGCGGCCCCAAGCGGCCGCGCGGCGCCCCGGCCGACGGTGCCGGCCGATGCGGCCCGGGCGGATCCGACGGGGGCCCGGCCGCGAGGCGGGACGGCGTCCGTCGTCCCTCGGCGGGGGTGGACACAACGGCATGCGCATCAACGTCCGCCTGTTCGCCCGGCTCCGCGACATCGCGGGGGCGGGAGAGATCGCGACCGAAGTCCCCGACGGCGCCACCGTCCGCACCGTCTGGGACGAACTGAGCGGCGAGCATCCCGACCTGTGCGCCTATCGGGAGACGGTCTCCGCCGCCGTCAACGCCGAGTACTCGCGCATGGACGCCCCCCTCGGCGACGGCGACGAGGTGGCTTTCCTCCCCCCGGTCTCCGGAGGCTGATCGCCGGCGCGCGTGATCGGGTCGGGAACTTCCGAGGAGCATCCGTCCGTCATGTTCGACAAGCTGCAGACCATCGAGACGCGCTACGACGAGCTGATGGGCCTGCTCAGCGACGGCGCGGTGCAGTCCGACCCCAA
Organism: Vicinamibacterales bacterium; assembly: GCA_963666855.2. Lineage (GTDB taxonomy): Bacteria > Acidobacteriota > Vicinamibacteria > Vicinamibacterales > UBA8438 > JAJEEA01. The sequence goes on along the minus strand of CAXXTG010000089.1, from coordinate 26,203 downwards.
CCAGTACCGGACGCACTCGAAGGCGCTCTCCGAGATTCAGCCCATCGTCGAGAAGTTCCGCGACTACAAGACGGTCGAGTCGGCGATCGCCGAGACCCGCGAACTCGCCGGCGGCCCGGACGCCGAGCTGCGCGAGCTGGCCGAGCAGGAGCTCGCCGAGCTGGAGGCCCGCCGCGAGGACCTGCTCGCCGAGATCCGGGTCCTGATGGTGCCGAAGGACCCGAACGACGAGAAGAACGTCGTGCTGGAGATCCGCGCCGGAACCGGCGGCGACGAGGCCGGCCTGTTCGCGGGCGACCTGTTCCGGATGTACAGCCGCTTCGCGGAGGGGCAGCGCTGGAAGGTCGAGGTCCTGTCGCTCAACGAGAGCGGGGTGGGGGCCATCAAGGAGGTCGTCGCCCTCATCGCGGGCGCGCGGGTCTACAGCCGGCTCAAGTACGAGAGCGGCGTCCACCGCGTGCAGCGGGTGCCCGCGACGGAGGCGAGCGGCCGCATCCACACCTCGACCGCGACCGTCGCGGTGCTCCCCGAGGCCGAGGAGGTGGACGTCGCCATCGACGCCAAGGACCTCCGCATCGACACGTTCTGCTCGAGCGGCCCCGGCGGCCAGAGCGTCAACACCACCTATTCGGCGGTGCGCATCACCCATCTGCCGACCGGCCTCGTCGTCTCGCAGCAGGACGAGAAGTCGCAGATCAAGAACAAGGCCAAGGCGATGAAGGTCCTGCGCTCGCGCCTCTACGAGATGGAGATGCAGCGCCAGCACGACGAGATCGCCCAGGACCGCAAGAGCCAGGTCGGCACCGGCGAGCGGTCGGAGAAGATACGCACCTACAACTTCCCCCAGAACCGGGTCACCGACCACCGCATCGGCTTCACCACCCACCGGCTGACGGAAATGCTGAACGGCGACCTCGCCGAGATGAGCGGGACCCTCGCCACCCACTACCGGGCCGAGGCCCTGAAGGACGCCGAGGCGGTGCCGGGCACGGCCTGACCCCCGCGGGCACGCGTCCGCCCCCGCCCACGTTCCCGGCCTCGCAGACCCCGGCCGTGCCGTCAACGACCCGGCTCGCGAACGGCCGCGCCCACGGCTTCACGCCTGCACCCACCGAAGTCCTACTGGTGAGATAATCGCCCGAATCGAGTCCGGGCTGGCCCGGCAAGAGGAGGCATCATGCACGCATCCGGCTGGTGGTCGTTGCGGTTCTTCGCGGGGAGCGTCGTCATCGCGGCCGGCGTGGTCTTGTCCGTGCCCTCGGGCTTCGCACAGGAAGCAGATCGCATCCGCCCCGTCACCGACGCCGAGCTCGAGAACCCGAGCCCCGACGAATGGCTCATGTGGCGGCGCACGCTCGACGGCTGGGGCTACAGCCCCCTCGATCAGATCGACCGCGGCAACGTCGGCGACCTCCGGATGGTGTGGTCGCGCGCGATGACGCCGGGACGCCAGCAGGGGACGCCGCTGGTGCGCGACGGGGTGATGTTCATGCCCAACCCGACGGACGTCATCCAGGCCATCGACGCGGTGACCGGCGATCTGATCTGGGAGTACCGACGCGACCGGCCCGACGACCTCGCCGAGTACATGATCGGCACCCTCATCGAGACCAACCGCAACGTCGCCATCCACGGCGAGCTCATCTTCGACACGACGATGGACGACCACATCGTCGCCCTCCATGCGGAGACCGGCGACGTGGTGTGGGACACCGAGATCCTCGACTACCGGGTGAACCCCGCCAACCAGACATCGGGGCCGATCGTCGCCGGCGGCAAGGTGTACTCCGGCCGGAGCTGCGACCCGCGGGGCGGGCCCGACGGCTGCGTCATCACCGCCCACGACGCCGCCACCGGCGAGGAGCTGTGGCGGCGGCGGCTCATCCCCGGCCCCGGCGAGCCCGGCGACGAGACGTGGGGCGACGTGCCCTACGAGGAGCGCCGGCACGTCGGCTCGTGGATGGTCCCGAGCGTCGACCCCGAGCTGAACCTCGTCTACGTCGGCACGTCGGTCACCTCGCCGGCCCCGAAGTTCCTGCTCGGCGGGACCGACCTGACGCACCTCTACCACAACTCGACGCTGGCCCTCGACGGCGACACCGGCGAGATCGTCTGGTACTACCAGCACATGAACGACCACTGGGACCTCGACCACCCGTTCGAGCGGCTGCTCGTCGACACCGCGGTGCGGCCCGACGAGTCGGCGGTGGCGTGGATCAACCCGCGCCTCCAGCCCGGCGAGGAGCGGCGCGTCGTCACCGGCATCCCCGGCAAGACGGGCATCGTCTACACCCTCGACCGCGAGACCGGCGAGTTCCTGTGGGCGACGCCGACCATCGTCCAGAACGTGGTCAGCGGCATCGACGGGGCGACCGGCGCGGTGACCGAGAACGCCGAGCTCATCTTCACCGCGGCGGGGCAGCAGGTGCTCGCCTGTCCCCACGCGAGCGGCGGCAAGGACTGGGAGGCGGGCGCCTACTCGCCGCGCACCAACACCATGTACATGCCCCTGCGCAACGTCTGCTCGCGCATGATGGCGATGGCCGCCCCCGACGAGCAGGACGAGGCGCGCCGGCTCTACGCCATCGCGTGGCGCCCCGAGCTGGCCCCCGGCTACGACGACGTCGGCAGCGTGCAGGCGATCTCGGCCGAGACCGGCGAGGTGGTCTGGAACTACCAGCAGCGGGCCGCCACCATGGCCCTCGCCGCCACCGCCGGCGGCCTCGTCTTCGGCGGCGACGTCAACGGCCGCTTCCGCGCCTTCGACGACCGCACCGGCGAGATCCTCTGGGAGATCAACCTCGGCTCGCCGGTGTCGGGCTTCCCGATCACCTACGCGGTCGACGGCCGGCAGTACGTGGCGGTCAGCACCGGCTCCGGGCGCTTCCTGGAGCTGACCCCCGAGCTGCGACCCAGCGCCAACAACAACCTGTTCGTGTTCGCTCTGCCGGAATAGGCTGACGCCACACGCTCTGCCAAGCCCGATCCAGCCGCCCCGCGATTCCACACCGGAGGCGCAGCAAGACGACAATGGTGCCGGATCGAGCCACCGAGCTGTTCTTCGAGCTGTTCAGCGGGCTGCCCCGGCAGGGACCGGGAAACACGGCGAGCACGCGTCGGGCCCTCGGGCTCGTGCCGGGGGTCGGGGCGCGGACGCGCGTGCTCGACGTCGGCTGCGGGACCGGCGCCCAGACGCTGGTGCTGGCGCACGGCTCGCCGGCGCGCATCGTCGCCGTCGACAACCATCCACCGTTCATCGACGCGCTGAGCCGCGAGGCGCGCAGGCTGGGCATCGCGGACCGGCTGGAAGCGCGCGTGGCGGACATGCGCAGTCTCGACTTCGCGGACCGTTCCTTCGACCTGATCTGGTGCGAGGGCGCCATCTACAACGTGGGTGTCGAAGCGGGCCTGCGCGACTGGCGGCGGCTGCTGCGGCGCAACGGGCACGTCGCGCTGACCGAGGCGTGCTGGCGGAAGCCCGATCCGCCCGCCGAGTGCACGGCGTTCTGGAACCGGGAGTACCCCACGATCCGCGACACCTCCGTGCTGCTCGAAGCGGCCGAGGCCTGCGGCTACGAGACCGTGGGGCACTTTCCGCTCCCCCGTCGGCGTGGTGGGACGACTACTATCGGCCGCTGCAGGACAACCTGACCGCATTTCGCAGGCGTCATCGCGACGCGCCGGACGCACAGGAACTGGCGGACCGGTGCCAGCAGGAAATAGACATCTGGCATGCCTGTTCCGAGTTCTACGGCTACGAGTTCCTCGTCCTGCGTGCGGGCGGAGTTTGAACACTTCTTTTCGACCAGGGTCTGCACGTCGTCGCGCACCTGCGCGACCATGTCGCCGGCGGTCGAAGCGGTGGCGGCGCCTGCCGCTACTCTGACGGCGCCGGCGGCAGGACGAGGTCGAGATCCGTCCGCGCGAAGTCGCCGCCCTTGCAGAGCAGCGGTTCGCCGAGTTGCCGCGCGAGGGCGTAGGCGAAACAGTCTCCGTAGTTGAGTCCGGCCGGATGGCGTCCCTTGCCGAAATCGGCGAACGCCCGGCGGGCGATCCTGGCCTGAGCCGGATCGACTGCGATCACCCCGATGCCGGCTGACTCCAGCAGGCTGTCGAGCCGCTGGACGCCTTCCGCCCCGTATCGCGACTGAAGAACCATCGAGGCTTCCAGGAAGGTGGCCGCCGACGTGCGCCGCACGACCGCCGCCGCGATCGCCTCGGTGAACGAGCGGCGGTCCGGCTCGTCCTGCAGGATCGCGAGAAACGCCGATGTGTCGATGACCATCAGCGGGGAACGCCGTTCTCGTCGTACCCGAGGATGTCGTCCGCGGGGCGCGCGTCCTGCACCGGCAGCCTCGCGCATCGCCGGCCGATCTCGTCGAGTTCGTCGGCCAGCGAGCGTCCGCTGCGCTCTCGCCCGAGCCGCTCCAGCCGGTCTCGAAGGGCCTCGGTAACCGCCTCGGTCTTCGTTCGTCCGGTCAGCAGGGCCAGCTCTGCCGCCAAGCGTTCGGCCTCCGGGTTCCTGATGTTGAGGGCCATGGTGTTAGATGTATAGTCATGCATCTACACTGTAACAGTCAACATCCCGAATCTTCGCGCCGGAACCCAACGAACGGAGGCTGACATGTCCAGGGATGCAGTCCCGCGCTCACCCCGACCGTGGACGACGTCGACTCGGCCCGCGTCTTCGACGTGTGCCCGTTCTGCGTCGCCACACGCACGTGAACTCGCCCGGCTACGTAGCGGAAGAGGACGCCTGGACGTCGAGCCCCAGTTCGCGGAGGGCGGCGTCGAAGATGCCGGGCCAGCCACGGTTGGCGGCGGGGCTGGCGGGGCTGGGGTGCGGCGCGGCCCCGCAGCGCGACCCCGCGGCTTCGGCGATGGGGGCGGCGCGCCGTGCCGCGAACTGGCCGATGCCGACGACCAGGGTGCAGCGGAGATGCGCCACCACCGCGGCCAGCGCTTCGTCGCACGCCACGAACAGCGGGTCGCGTTCGGACCGCGGCAGCGTGTCGGGGGTGAGGTTGCGCCCGGTCGCCGCCACGAAGGCGAGCGGACAGTAGTTCCACACGAAGGCGCGCCGGAAGAACCGTTCGGGGGTCCCGAAGCGCGCCTGCGCCCAGCCCCAGAAGCGCGCGCCGCTCACCTCGCCCCGCCCGATGTCGAAGCCGCGCACCGGGCGCTTCGGGTGCTCGCGGGCGGGCCGCCCGACCGGCGCCTCGATGCCGAGCCAGTCCCGGACCATCTCGACGTCGCCGAACGGCACGCCGGTCTGGACCATCCCGAACGGGCCCGGGTTCATCCCGACGAACAGCACCTCGCGCGGCTCGACGCCATAGCACTCCAGGTAGAGCCGGTGCGGCGCCCACGCGTGGTCGAGGGGTGCGTAGACGCAGGCCACGGGCGGCGCGAAGCTCAGGCTCCGCGTGCGATTTCGCAACCGCTCGGCGACCGCCACCAGCCCGGATCTGGATGATGTGCGATGCGTGGTGCTTGACATCAACTCGACCACGATCCAGGATACCAGCGGATGCGGACGACCCTGAACCTGTCGGCCGACGCCATGGCCGCGGTGCGCCAGCTTGCCCACCAGCGCGGCAAGACGCTCGGCGCCGTGGCCTCGGAGTTGATTCTGCAGGCGCTCCGGCCGGAAGAGACGCCACCGGTCAGAAACGGCGTGCCCGTGTTCGCCCCACCCGCGGGCGCAACGTCCGACGTTGCGCCCCCCGACCTCGACCTGGTCAACCGGCTCCGGGACGAAGCCCCGTGAGCCATCTGCTGGACGTGAACTTTCTCGTGGCGCTGTTCGACGCGCGACACCCCAACCACCATGCCGCGCATCGCTGGTTCGGCGCGACGGGCGCCGCCGACTGGGCGACCTGCACCATCACGGAGACCGGGTTCGTTCGGATCCTGTCGAACCCCGCGTACCCGACGGTCTCGGCCCCGCCCCGCGAAGTGCTGCGGCGGCTGGCGCTTTTCTGCAACTCCGGCGGTCATCGTTTCTGGCCGGACGACCTCTCGTTGCGCGTCTCGATGGACGGCGAGATCGCGCGCCGACTGCAGGGCCACCATCAGTTGACCGACTTCCACCTGGCTGCGCTCGCGGCCCACCGGCGGGGACGTCTGGCGACGTTCGACGGCCGGCTGCGAAGGTCCCTCGACGGCACGCGCCTGTCGACCGCGGTCCTGCTCGTCGAGTAGCGCGGGCCGACGCGGATCGCGCAGCTCCGGGCCACAACGGAGTCGATGATGAACGTGATTTGGCACTACCCGGCGGGACCGGACCTGAAGCGCGGGCTCGCGGCCCTCCGCGGCCGGGGGGTGTCGGTCTCCGTCTGCGAGCCCGCGGACCGGGACCGATTCCGTGGGCTGCTCCCCGCGACCGAGGCGATATGGCACCTGCTTGAGCCGTTGACGGCGGAGATCATCGCATCGGCCCCGCGGCTCCGGCTCATCCAGAAGATCGGCGTCGGCGTGAACACCATCGACCTCGAGGCGGCGCGGCGGGGCGGCGTCGCGGTCTGCAACATGCCGGGGACGAACACCCAGGCGGTGGCGGAGATGACCCTGCTGCTCGTGCTGAGCGCCCTTCGACGGGCCAACCGGCTCGACCCCGCCGCGCGCACCGGCTGGGACCTGCCGCCGGCGTTCCAGGACCACGCGGGCGAAGTGTGCGGACGCACCGTCGGATTGGTGGGCTACGGCGCGGTGCCGGGCCGCCTCGCCCCGATGCTGCGGGCCATGGGGGCCCGGGTGCTGTACGCCAGCCGCGGCCCGAAGCCCGACGCGGTGGGCGAGCGCGTCACGCTCGACGCCCTGCTGGCGGCGAGCGACATCGTGTCGCTGCACGTGCCCCTCGCGCCCGACACCGAGCGGCTCATCGACGCCGACGCGATCGCCCGCATGAAGCCGGGCGCCATCCTCGTCAACACCGCCCGCGGAGCGCTGGTCGACGAGGCGGCGCTCGTCGCGGCGCTGCGGTCGGGCCGCCTCGGGGCGGCGGGGCTGGACGTCTTCGAGACCGAGCCGGCGGACGCCGGCAACCCCCTGTTCCAACTCGACAACGTCGTCTGCAGCCCGCACGTCGCGTGGCTGACGCGGGAGACGCTGGACCGGAGCCTCGCCGTGGCGGTGGAGAACTGCCGGCGGGTCGAGACCGGCGAGGACCTGCTGCACCGGGTCGCGTAACGAGCCCGCAGGCCTGGTCGTCCACATTCGGGGTCCGCCCGACCGGCCTGCGGAGGTCGCGCCGTTCCTGCGTCGGATCCGTCGCCTCCACCCTGCTTGCCGACCCGCCAAGCTCGATCAGTCTGCGGTTCTCCCTGCAAGCGCCTGTTGCGCCGACTACCGGAGGACGTCGAAGACGTCGTCGAGGCGGACCGACAGGTCCGGGAGCAGGACCGAGCGCACGACGCCGCCGGCCCCGACAACCTGCGCGCGGCGGTAGGCGCGGCCATCGAGCGCGTACACCTCGACCTGTTCGAGCACCGGATCGACGATCCAGTACTCGGGCACTCGGTATCGCGCGAACATCCGCATCTTCGTGCGCCGATCGGTCGCCGCCGTCGACGGAGACAACACCTCGACCGCGATGTCAGGGCGATGCCGCGTCACGACGTCCGGGCTGACGAGATGGCGCCGTTCCGCCCTGAAGAACACGATGTCCGGCTGGACGACGTCGTACTCGTCGAACACGATGTCGAGCGGCGCGATCAGGGCGATCCCCCCCGACTCGCGGGCATACGCCCTCAGCAGCGTGACAAGCTCGAGGGCGACGATCTGATGACGCGGTCTTGGTGACGGAACCACGACGAGCTCCCCCCCGTGGATCTCGTAGCGGCGCCCATCCTCCGGCATGGCCAGGAGGTCCGTGTAGCCGACCTGCGTCGCGATAGCGCGCATGGACGCCATAGTATCACCGCATGTTCGCGCAATCCCGTGTGCGAGAATCGTGCCGTTGTCCGCCCGCCGCCGTCTGGTGCGCGGGAAGGCAGGACGCGCTGGTGCGTGGCGGAAACGGCCACCCGCGCTCCGCGAAGGGAGTGCAGAATCCGCTATCCCGCGGGGCGCTCGAACGCGGCGCGCGCTCCGCGCGCATCAGGAATTCCGCGGCGGCACGGCGACGGGGCGTGGCCCATTCCGCGCGCACCAGGCATGCGTATCCCGGGTCCGGGGGACGGGCTTGGCCCGAAGCCCGCGACGCTGAAGTATCATCGCAACGCGCCGACGGCGATGGACGGCGCGACTTGGCGCTCGGCGTCGCCGGCCATCGCTCGCGAAGACCATCAGTGAGAACAGGCACATCTCCGGTCGGCGGCCGCCCCGTGACTGCGACCCCCGTCGCCGACGTTCGCCCACCGACAGCCGGATCGACCGCGATGCGCAGAGCCGGGCGTCTTCCGCCGCTCCTCCTGGCCGCCGCCATCGGCCTCGCGGCCCCCGCCGCGGCCCAGCCCGTGCCCGGCACGCCCGCCGAGCTCGCCGCCGTCGAGCCGGCCGTCGCCATCGACGGCCCGCCCCCGCCGGCGCCGCCCGGCGATGATCACCCGCGACGGCGGGCAGGCGACCATGCGCGCCATCCCGCTGCTGGCGCCGCTCCGCGTCGACGGGCGCCTCGACGAGCCGGTCTACGAGGCCGTGCCCCCGGTGTCCGACTTCATCCAGCAGCTTCCCGACGAGGGCGCCCCCGCCACCGAGCGCACCGAGGCGTGGGTGATGTTCGACGACGAGAACTTCTACGTCGCGGGCCGCTGCTGGGACAGCGCGCCGCCGAGCGAGTGGACGGCGACGGAGATGCGCCGCGACGCGTTCAACATGCTGAACAACGACCTGTTCGGCTTCCTCATCGACACGTTCTACGACCGGCGCAACGCCCTGCTCTTCTACGCCAACCCCGCCGGGGGGTTCGTCGACCAGGCGATCACCAACGAGGGCAACCCGAACCGCGACTGGAACCCGGTGTGGGACGTGCAGACGGGGCGCTTCGACGGCGGCTGGACCATCGAGATGGCGGTGCCGTTCAAGTCGCTGCGCTACCGGCCCGAGCGCGACCAGGTCTGGGGCATCCAGATCCGCCGCACCGTCATCCGCAAGAACGAGTGGGCGTACCTGACCCTGATCCCCATCTCCGCCGCGGGGTTCGGGGGCCGGGGCGGGGTCTTCCGGGTGTCGGCGGCGGGCACCCTGGTGGGGCTGGAGGCCCCGCCCGCCGGCACCCACCTCGAGATCAAGCCGTACGCCATCGGCGGCGCCACCACCGACGTGAACGCGCCGGCCGGCGAGGGGGCCCGCCACGGCGAGCTCGGCGTCGACGTGAAATACGGCGTCACCCAGAACCTGACCGCCGACTTCACCGTCAACACCGACTTCGCCCAGGTCGAGGTGGACGAGCAGCAGGTGAACCTGACCCGCTTCAACCTGTTCTTCCCCGAGAAGCGCGAGTTCTTCCTGGAGGGGCGCGGCATCTTCGACTTCGCGCGGGGCAGCTTCCGCACCGCCCGCATCCTGCGGCAGGGCAGCGTGCTCGGGCGGGGCGACGCGCCGACCCTCTTCTACAGCCGCCGCATCGGGCTGGAGGGCGGCGAGGCGGTGCCGATCGTCGGCGGGGGACGCCTGACCGGCAAGATCGGCGCGTTCGACGTGGGGGCCCTGAACATCCAGACCGGCGAGCTGGCGACCCGGGCCGGCGGCGGGACGATCGTCGACGCGGCCGCCACCAACTTCACGGTGCTGCGGGTCAAGCGCGACCTGCTGCGGCGCAGCAGCGTCGGGGCCCTCCTGACGAGCCGGTCGGTCTCGCGCGGCGGGACCGGCACGAACCAGGCCTTCGGGGCCGACGCCACCTTCTCGTTCTTCGACAGCGTGAACTTCCTCGGCTACTACGCCCGGACCCGCACCACCGGGGTGGCGGGGCGCGACGCGAGCTACCAGGCGCGGTTCGACTACGGCGCCGACCGCTACGGCTTCGAGCTCGACCACCTGGTGGTCGAAGACGACTTCCGCCCCGAGGTCGGGTTCCTGCGGCGCGACAACTTCCGCCGCACGTCGGTCTCGGGCCGCTTCAGCCCGCGGCCGCGGTCGATCGAGTCGGTGCGCCAGTTCGTCGTCGAGGCCAGCCTCGACTACTTCGTGACCGCCGACGCCGGGCTGCTCGAGACCCGCCAGCAGCAGGTCGCGGTGCAGACCGAGCTCGAGAACAGCGACCAGTTCGGGGTGCGGGTGAGCGACAGCCACGAGCTGCTGCAGCGGCCGTTCCGGCCGAGCGGGGGGAGCGTGGCGATTCCCGCCGGCGGCTACGACTTCACCGACGTGCGGCTGACCTACGCGCTCGGCCCGCAGCGCCTCCTCAACGGCCGCGTGGAGGTGGCGACCGGCGGCTACTTCGACGGCAAGCTGACCTCCGTCGACCTCAGCCGCGGGCGCGTCGACCTGTCGCCGCGCCTGTCCGTCGAGCCCGGCGTCTCATTCAACTGGATCGACCTGCCCGGCGGAGCGTTCCGCACCGACCTCCTGCTCGGGCGCTTGAACTACACCTTCTCGCCCCGCATGTTCGTCAGCGGCCTGTTCCAATACAACTCCACCAACGACACCCTCGGCACCAACCTCCGGCTGCGGTGGGAGTACTCGCCGGGCAGCGAGCTGTTCGTCGTGTACACCGAGGAGCAGGACGTCGACCCGCTGCGGCCCGACCGCTACGCCGAACTCCGCAACCGGGGGTTCGTCGTCAAGGTCACCCGGCTGTTCCGGTAGCCGCGGGACAGGTCCGGCGCGCCGCTCACTGCACGGCCTGGACGTCCACCAGCCGGACCTCGACGACGAGCGGCGTGTTGGGCGGCACCGAGCCGAACGCGGTGTCCCGCATCGCGTACGAGGCGGGGACGACGAGCTGGCGCAGTCCGCCGACCCGCATGCCCACGAGGCCCTGGTCGAACGCGGGGTTGACCTGGTTCGCCCCGAGGAAGAACGCGTAGCCGTCGCGGGCGTTGAGCTGCTGCCCCTTGGCCTCCTGGTCCGCGTCGTAGGTCCAGACCACGTAGTCGATCACGACCCGGTCGCCGGCCGCCGCCGCCCGCCCCGTCCCGACCTCGAGGTCGTACACCTGCAGGAAGAGAACATCGCTCGGCAGCAGCGGGTTCGACGTGCACCCGGTCGCCGCCGCCACGGGCAGCGCCAGCGCGCCGATCACGGCCGCACCCCGTCGAATCGTCGTGCCCATTCGCTCCCGTCCCCCTTCACCCGGCCTACGACTGAGCCGCTGCCCGCCGCGGGCGGAGACGGCCGAAGGCGGGGGCGCGAAGACGACCCCGCCCAATCGCCGCCCGCGGCGGGAGCCCCGGCCGCTTCGAGCGGCGGCCCGCGCGACGCGGCGTCGCCCGGGCCGCCGGGCCCCGCCGCCCCGATTGTTTCACGGCCGGCGAGGTCGGCGCGACCCCGGCCGCCGCCGGTGGTAAGCTGACCGCATGCCGACCGGGCTCCGGACCGCCGCACTGCTGCTGTCGGGCGCGGTCCTCCCCGTCCTCTGGGCGGGGGCGGCCCCCGCCCGCGCCGACGCCGCCCAGGACGACGCGGAGGGGGCGGCGCCGGGCCGCCCGCCGTTGTACGAGGCGCTGCGCGAGGCCGAGGTCGCCTACGCCGGCGAGGTCCGCGGCGGCCGCTTCCGGGTGGACCGCTTCGAGATCGAATTGGCGGAGGGACGGCTCTATCTCGCCCCCGAGATCGGCGGCCAGGTCCCCGCCGCGGTCTTCGTCGGCGACGGCCGGCTGGTCGGCTACCCCCCCGACGCGGTCGAGCACCACCAGCTCGAGCGGTTCTCCGACGGGCACCGGGTCGACGAGGCCTTCGACCGCCTCGTCCTGTGGAGCGGCGACGACACCGCCGGGCGGCTTCGCGCGCTCGCCGCCCCCGGCCGCGAGCGCCGCCGCGACACCGGACGCGCCAACCGGCTGCTGAGGGACCGGCGGCGCCGCATGATGGAGGAGCAGCACGTCAACCCCGAGAGCCGGATCCTCCACGACCGGTGGCGGCGCGGGACGGGGACGCTGCCGCCCGGCCGCGCCTACCGTCTCGTCGAGCTCGACAGCAAGGACCACGGCTGGCTGGCCCTCGCCGTCGAGCCCCACGACCCGGAAGAGGTCGTCCTGTACCGCTACGAGCACCGGCGCGGGGTGTCCGACACGTGGATGCGCTTCGACGCCCTGACCGACTACCGGTCCGATTACGCGGACCGCGCCCTCGAGCCGTTCCCGGTCGACCCGGACGCCCTCGACGACGACGAGGCGACCGGCGCGGCCCTGGGGCTGCCCCCGCGGCCCGCCGACCCCGACCGCGAGGGCTGGACGCCGCGGGCGCGGGTGCCGCGCACCGAGGTCGACATGGCCCTCGACGGGGACGGCGACGTCCGCGCGACCGCGGCCCTCCTGGTCGAGCCGCTGGCGCCGACGCGGGGGCTCCGGCTGCGCATCAGCATGATGCTCGAGGTCACCGACGCCCGGTGGCGCCCCGGCCCGGCGGCCCGACCGGCCGGCGCGGCCCTGCTCGACGCCGGCCCCGCCGACGCCGGCGCCGATAGCGCGGACCCGGCCGCGCCGACCGGCGAGCCGCTGCCCTTCGCGCAGGAGCGCGAGGAACGGACCTTCGAGGACGACCACTTCGAGCCCTGGGTGACGGTGGCGCTGCCCCGCACCGTCGCGGCCGGCGAGCCGTTCATCCTCGAGCTCGCCTACGAGGGGCCGCTCGTCGACCGGCTCCGGCAGACCCGCGACTTCGTGCTCCTCGACACCCTGAACTGGTGGCCGCAGCACGCCGACAACCGCACCAGCCGCCTCGCGGCGACGTTCCGGATGCCCGAGCGGTACCGCGTCGCCAGCGGGGGGACGCTGCTCGACGAACGCGTCGAGGACGACACCCGCATCCAGCGCTGGGCGACGGCCGGGCCGGTCGGCAGCATGGCCTTCCACTACGGCGAGTTCGAGGTGACCGAGGTCGAGCGCCCGGAAGCCCCCGCCATCTCCATCTACGCCGACCCCAACCACCGCGGGTTCTCGCCGGACAGCCGGGAGAGGACCATCGCCGACGTCACCGGCGCCATCGACCTCCTCGCCGAGTACTTCGGACCGTTCCCCCACCCGTCGCTGCTCGTCACCGAGACCGAGACCCTGAGCGGGCAGGCGTTCCCCGGCCTGCTGTTCCTGTCGTACCAGGCCTTCGGCAGCATGCACACGGGCGAGGCGGAGGCGTTCCGCGCCCACGAGGTGGCGCACCAGTGGTGGGGCGCCGGCATCGACTGGTGGCGCGACTACCGCGACCAGTGGATGGCGGAGGGCTTCTCCAACTACGCGTCCGCCCTCTACGCGCTGCACGGCCTCGACGACCCCGACCAGTTCGCGGAGATGCTCGACGCGTGGCGCCTCGACGTGCTGGGCGAGGGACAGGTCGGCCAGGGCATCGGGCTCCGGCACTACGGCTTCCGCCCCGAGGCGCTGCGGTGGAGCGAGGGGCACGAGGCGGGCCCCCTCGCCGTCGGCTACCGGCTCACGTCGACCAAGCCGCGCTTCGGCGCGGGCATCGACCACCGCATCCTGATCTACGAGAAGGGCGCCTACGTCCTCCACATGCTGCGGTCGATGCTGCTCGACTGGGAGACCGGCGACGACGCCCGCTTCCGGGCGCTGATGCGCGGCTACGCCGCCGCCCACCTGGGGCGGGAGATGTCCACGCGCTCGTTCGAGGACGCCGTCGCCGAGGCGTTCGGCGAGCCGATGGCGTGGTTCTTCGACCAGTGGGTGTACGGCGTCGACGTCCCCACCTACCGCGTCGACCTCGACGTCAGCCGCGTCGTCGACCGGCCGTCGCCGTTCGTGCTCCACGGCCGCGTCCGCCAGGAGGACGTGCCGGACGGGTTCCGGATGCCGGTGCCGATTCGGCTGACGTTCGACGACCGCCCGCCGATCGTCCGCCACGTCCTCGTCGACGCCCCGGAGGTCGCCGTCGAGCTGCCGCTGCCGGCCCGGCCGGACGACATCGAGTTCAACGCCGACCACGCGGTGCTGGCCCGGGTGCGCTGACCGCCGCGCCGGGGCCACCAGATGGCGGTCGGCCGCACGCCACGTTCGGACCTTGACGAGAACGAGAACGATTGCTGCGGAACGGGAACGAGACATGGACAAGGTCTTCATCTACTGGGACAACTCCAACATCTTCATCAGCGCGCAGCAGGTCGCGGTGGACCGCGAGGGTGAACAGGCCCGATTTCGGCTGCGCATTCACTTCCGAAATCTCCTCGAGCTGGCCCGCGCCGGGCGCGGGATCGAGCACGCCATCGCTGTCGGCTCGATTCCCCCGGAGCTCCGCCACGTCTGGAACCGCCTCGAGAACGAGGGCGTCACCGTGCAGCTTCTCGAACGCGGCGCCCTGCAGGGGCGCGAGCAGGGCGTGGACCAGGCTCTGCAGACCGCCATGCTGCGGGACGGGTTCGACTACAACGGCACTCCCGGCATCGCGGTCATGCTGACCGGCGACGGTGCCGGATTCCACGACGGCGTCGGCTTTCACGCCGATCTCGAACGCATGCGACGCCGCGGCTGGCGCGTCGAAGTGCTGTCGTGGCGGCACAGTTGCAACCGCCGGATGCGGGAATGGGCCGAGCGGCACGGCGAGTTCATCGCGCTCGACGACTTCTACGACAGCGTCACGTTCCTGGAATCGGCGCCGCCCGGCCAGCCCGTCGCCAACCCGCGCCACGCCGTGCCCGTCGACCTCGCCCGGCGGCGCTGACGCCGCCGCCGGTCGCGGAACCGCTGAGGCGCGTCCGGACCGCGCACGAGAACGGGGCGGCGGGCGCCGGGTATAGCGGCAAGATGGACGCCGGTAGCTTCCGATGAACAGACACGAGCTCCTCTCCCGAATATCGATAGACCCGGAGGTGTGCTTCGGCAAACCCTGCATCCGGGGGCACCGTATCTGGGTGTCCCTGGTGCTCGACCTGCTCGCCGACGGGTGGACGGTCGAGCAGCTTCTCGACGAGTATCCCGGCGTCGAGGAGGCGGACGTCCTGGCCTGCATCGCCTACGGCGCCGAGATGTCCCGCGAACGGTACGTGGACGTACCGGAGGCGCCCTCTCCGACGCCCGGTGTTGACAAGCGGAAGTAGCCGTCCGACAATCGTTCGATCGACATGCGCGATGTCCGGGCGGCCAGGGCCTTCGTCGAGAAGCACCGAAAGCGGCGCCAGAGCAACAAGGTGCTGCACGGCCACCCGTCCCCCGTGCACTGGGGCGAGCAGGACGTCCCCATGGACGCGGTGCTGCGGGCCCGGGAGCGGACGAACCGCGAGATACCCAAGCGGGTCAACCTGTACGTCGGCACCCCGTACTGCCTGCCCACCGACCCCGACCGGTGCGGCTTCTGCCTGTTCCCGACCGAGATCTACACCGGCCACCGCCAGCTCGAACAGTACCTGGAGCATCTCGAGCGCGAGGGCGACCTGTTCCGCGACCACTTCGCGGGGGCCGAGCTGGCCAGCATCTACTTCGGCGGCGGGACGTCGAACCTCTACAAGCCGCACCAGTACGCGCGGCTGATGGAGATCGTGGGGGGGGTCTTCGACATCCCCGCCGACATCGAGGTCACCCTCGAGGGCATCCCCCAGACGTTCAGCCACGACAAGCTGCTCGCCATGAAGCAGTGCGGCATGAACCGCATCAGCATGGGCGTGCAGCAGCTCGACGACGAGCTCATCAAGGCGAGCGGGCGGCGGCAGCGGGCCGACCAGGTGTTCCGCACCCTGGAGTCGTGCGCGCAGCTCGACCTGCCGATCAGCGTCGACCTCATCTTCGGCTGGCCCAACCAGACCGTCGAGCAGATGGTGCGCGACCTGGAGGCGGTCGCGGCGACGGGGGTGGCGCACATCACCCACTACGAGTTGAACGTCGCCGGCCGCACCGATTTCGCCCGCAACCGCCGGGGCGAGCTGCCCTCGCAGGAGGAGAACCTCGAGATGTACCGGGCCGGCAAGGCCGCGCTCGAAGGCTGCGGCTACACCCAGGTGACCGCCTACGACTTCGAGCGGCGCGACGCGCCGGTGCCGAGCTCGTACCTGTACGAGGAGCTGTTCAGGAAGCCGTTCGCGTCGAACGGGGGCGGACCGATCGGATGCGACGCCTGGGGCTGGGGCTACGCCGGCATCTCGTTCTTCTTCGGCACCCCGCAGTCGCCGGGGTGGGCGTTCATGAACCAGGTGCGGGTGGACGAGTACTTCCGGCGCATCCGCGAGCGGCGCTTTCCGGTGATGCGCGGCTACCACTACACGCCGGCGGACCTGCGGCTGCACCTGCTCTTCCAGGAGATGCAGGGGCTCGCGGTCGACCGGACCGCCTATCGGGATCTGCTCGGCCGCGACGTCGTCGACGAGCACGCCGTCGTGTGGCGCGCGCTCGAAGACATCGGTTGGATTACGGTCTCTGACGACGCGGTGCGGGTGCGGGACGACGGCGTCTTCTACCTGCCCCTGATCCAGAACATGCTGGCCCACGACCGGCTCGAAGAGATGCGCCGGCGCCGGCCGGCGGACACCGACGCCCCCGCCGCGGGCACGGAAACGCCGGCCGACATCCGCCCGGCGCACGCCTGACTACCCCGTCAGGCCCCCCAGGCGCAGCAGGCGGATGACCGGCTCGGCGGCGGCGCGCGAGGCGGCGAGGTCGACCTCGAGCTCGGCCACCCAGTCGTTGTGGCCCGCCGTGTCCACCAGCATCTGCTCGACCCGCCACGACGCGCCGTCGTCCGACGGTTCGGTGTGGGTGTGCCGGCGGTTGCGGCCCTCGGGGTCGAGGCGCAGGGCGCCGTTCTCGGCCGCGAACGCCTCGCGCGCCCCGGCCAGCCGCCCGGCCGTCCACGCCTCGCCGGCCCCGTCGAGGGCGGCGTCGAGGACCTCCAGCGCGCCCTCGTCGTCGCCGGTCGACCAGGCGCGCAGCAGGGCGAACACGCGGGCGCGGACGGCGGCGGTGAACGCGCGGGCGTCGCGGGTCACGTCGGCCGGCTCCGCGCGGCCGGGCGGGGCCGGCCCGGGCCCGCCCTCGGGCGCGGGCCGGAAGGCGGGGTCGCGCATCCGCTCCCATTCGTCGAGGAGGCTCGAATCGACCCGGCGCACGAGGTCGCGCAGATAGAGCTCCATCTCGACCACCTCGTCGGTCTTCAGGCCGTCGGGCACCGTCTGCCTGAGCACCTTGAAGACGCTCGCGAGGTGCCGCAGCAGCAGCCCCTCCATGCGCTCGAGGCCGTACTCGCGGACGTAGTCGGCGAAAGAGAGCCAGGTCTCGAACATCTCGCGGGCGATCGACTTGGGGCGGATGTTCTCGTCGCCCACCCACGGGTGGCGGTCGGCGAAGTCGTTGAACGTCCCGTAGACGAAGTCGGCGAGCGGCTTGGGGTGCTCCAGCTTCTCGAGCTCGGCCATGCGCTCGTCGTAGTCCATGCCGGCCGCCTTCATCTCGGCCACGGCCTCGGCCTTCAGCTTGGCGAGCTGCCGGTACAGGATGGCGGCGGGGTTCTCCAGGATGCTCTCGACGAGCGTGAGCAGGTCGAGGGCGTGGCTGTCGGCGTCGGGGTCGAGCAGGGGGATGGTCTCGATGAGGTAGAGCGACAGCGTCTGGTCCATCGAGAAGTCGTCCTGCAGGTCGACGTTCACCCGCACCCGCGGCCCGTCGGCGCCGGGGGGCGCGATTTCGACGACCTTGCGCGCGACCAGCGACCGGAAGAGCTGCCAGCCGCGGCGCCGGTGCCCGCGCTTGGCGCCGGCCGGCTCGTGGCTGTCGCGCACGAGTTGGCGCATGGCCCGGCAGCCGTCGCCGGGCCGCGACAGCACGTTGAGCAGCATGCCGTGCGAGACCGCGAAGCGCGACCTGAGCCGCTCCGGGGGGGCGCGGACGAGCCGCTCGAACGTCTGGCGGTCCCAGGGCGCGAAGTTGCCGCGCGGGGCCTGGCGGCGGACCACCTTCTTGCCGGCCTTCGCCTTCTCGGCCAGCCGCCGGTTCTCGATGACGTGCTCGGGGGCCTGGACGACGACGTAGCCGCGCTCGTCGAAGCCCTTCCGCCCGGCGCGCCCCGAGATCTGGTGGAAGTCGCGGGCCGAGAGCACCGCCGTCTTCTCGCCGTCGTACTTCGAGAGGCGGCTGAAGAGCACGGTGCGGATGGGCACGTTGACGCCGACCCCCAGGGTGTCGGTGCCGCACACGACCTTGAGCAGGCCCCGCTGCGCGAGCCGCTCCGCGAGCACCCGGTAGCGCGGCAGCAGCCCCGCGTGGTGGATGCCGATGCCGTGCTTCAGCCAGGTGCGGACGCGGGGGCCGTAGGGGGTCGAGAAGCGCACGTCCTCGACCGCCGCGGCGAGGGCCTGCTTCTCGGCGCGCGTCGCGATCTTCAGGCTGGTCAGGCTCTGGGCGCTCGCGGCGGCGTCCTTCTGCGTGAAGTGGACCACGTAGACGGGGACCCGGTCCGCCTCGACCAGCCGTTCCACCGCCCGCGCGAGGGGCTCCTCGGAGTAGGCGTACTCGAGCGGCACCGGGCGCTCGGCCGACGTGACCGTCACCGTCTCGCGGCCGGTGCGCCGCGTCAACTCCCGCTCGAAGAACGACACGTCGCCGAGGGTCGCCGACATCAGCAGGAAGCGGGTCTGCGGCAGGGTCAACAGGGGCGCCTGCCACGCCACGCCGCGGTCGCGGTCGGCGTACCAGTGGAACTCGTCCATCACCACGTCGTCCACCGCCGCCCGCTCCCCCTCGCGGAGGGCCATGTTGGCGAGGATCTCGGCCGTGCAGCACAGCACGGGGGCGTCGCGGTTGACGGTGGCGTCGCCGGTGGCCAGCCCCACGTTGTCGGGGCCGAACTCGCGGCACAGGGCCATCCACTTCTCGTTGACGAGGGCCTTGACGGGGCAGGTGTAGACCGAGCGCCGCCCGCGGGCGAGCGACGCGAAGTGCATCGCGAAGGCGGCCAGCGACTTGCCCGAGCCGGTCGGCGTGTTCAGGATGACGTGCTGGTCCTCCAGGAGGGCGAGGATCGCCTCCTCCTGCGCGGGATAGAGGGTCAGGCCCAGCCCGTCGACGTAGTCGAGGAAGCGGTCGAGCAGGTCGTCGCTGGACGCCCCGCCGGTCGGCAGCAGGTCGGAGAGGGGCGCGGTCATGCGGAGATTGTCGCCCCGCGGGGCCGGTTGCGCCAACGCGCGGCCGTCACGCCGCCCCGCCCGCCGCCCACGCCCGGGCCGCCTGCACCCGGACCGTGACCACGTCGGTCTCCTGGAACTGGTAGAAGAGGGTGGCGCGCCCGGAGGGATTTGAACCCCCGACCTACGGGTTCGAAGCCCGGCGCTCTATCCAACTGAGCTACGGGCGCGCATTTGGAATCAACAACTTACGGAGGACGCACGGACCGGCCGTTCCCGCGTCACATCGCTCTCCGGCGCGCGCGGACGCCCGACCGCATCCCGGCACCCTCTCAAATGCCGGGCGGCGCGTCGATCATCGCCGTCGGGCGGCGTGCCGACCGTGCCGATCATCGTCCCGCTCGGGATAGCATACACCGGAGAGGCGGCTCGTTGGCAACGACGGGCAACGACGGTGACGGCGACGTGTCGTGCGCCCGGGAGCGGAGCGGTTGACGGCGGCACACCGCGGCCGTACGATCGTGCCCGACCACCCGGGTTTCGCCGGGCGTTTCGGTTGGCCCGGATCCCCGTGGGCCTTGATCCGCCGGTGACCAGGCCGCGCCGCGGCCTCCCGGCGCGGTCCGGCGATCACGCCGGTTTCCACCGGCGACGCACGCCGGCTCCATGACGGCGGCGGTGACCTCATTATCTCGCGCGACTCCCCCCCGTCACCGGTTCCCCGGCCGCGCCGCGGGCGGAAGCCGCCGCCCGTATCCCCGACTTCGATCATGCTCAGCAACCGGCGAATCCTGATCGTCAGCGCCGTTCCCGACGCGGCGCTGAGCGGCCTCCTGCGCGATTTGGGGCATGCGGTGTGCGCCGAGGCGCCGCCGGCGGAGGCCGCCGACGCGGCGTCGGAGCATCGTCCCGATCTGGTGCTGGTCGACCTGGACGGCCTCGAACGCGCCGGCATCGAGGCCGTCGAACGATGCGGCGTGCCGCTCGTGTGCGTCGTGGGGGCCGATGACGCCGCCGCCGACGGTCTCCTGCAGCGGGGGCGGCTGCAGGCCCCGTGCGCCTTCGCCGTCAAGCCGGTGGGCGCGCGGCAACTGCGCCTGAGCATCGAGTCGGCGCTGTTCGAGGCGGAGCGCGGGAAGCGGACGGACGCCGGGCTCCAGAGCCGCGTCGCCAATCTGGAACGCCGGCTCGCGGTCACGGAGACCGTGTTCGACGCCATCGACCAGCCCGTGTTCGCGGTCGACACCCGCCGCCGCCCGCTGATGATGAACCGGGCCGCGAAGGGAATCGTGGCCGCGCTGCCGCCGCAGGGGGCCCCGGAGCCGTACGGCGGCTACGGCATCTTCCGCATGGACGGCCGGACGTCGGCCGATATCGACGACCTGCCGCTCGCGCGCGCGATCCGGGGCGAGGCGACCGACGACGTCGAGCTGCGGCTGCGCCGGCCGCGGGACACGGTGAAGACCCGCTGCGTCAGCGTCTGCGGCAGACCGTTGCGGGACGCCCGAGGCGATCTGATCGGCGGCGTCATCGTGGTCAACGACATCACCCGCGCGAAGCAGACCGAGGGCCGGCTGCGGCGGACGCTGGCCGGCCGTCAGGCGCAGCGCCGGCTGATGCGGGCGGTGCTGGACACGATGCAGGAAGGGGTGGTCGCCCTTGACGCCCAGGGCCGCCGCCTGTTCCTCAACCGGGCCGCGCATACCTTCGCCACCACCGACGCGGCTCCCGACGCGCCGTTGGACGAACGCATCAGGAGCTACGGCGTGTTCCGCCGGGACACCGTCACGCCCTTCCCGCTGCGGGAGATGCCCATCCGGCGCGCCATCAACGGCGAGACGTTCGCCGGCGTCGAGATGTACATGCGGAACCCCCGGTCGCCGGAGGGCCGCTATCTCAGGGCCAGCGGCGCGCCGATGCGGAGCCGGTCGGGCGCCGTGGAGGGCGGGGTCATCGTGCTCCAGGACGAGACCGCGTTCCAACGGCAGGAGATCGAACTGAAGAGAACCGCGGCCGAGCTGCACGAGCGAAGCGCGTTGATGGACGAGGTCTTCCACAGCATGAGCGACGGCGTGGTCGTCGCCGACGGCCAACGGCGGCTCACCCTCGTCAACAAGAGCGCGGCGCGGCTCGTCGGCTTCGGGCCCGACCAGGTCGGCGCCGGCCTGTGGACCGACTTCGTCCGAGCGTACCACCCCGATCAGGTGACGCCGTTCGACGAGGCCGACCTGCCGCTGGCGCGCGCCCTGCGCGGCCAGTCGTCCGACAGCGTCGAGATGTTCCTGCGGCACCCCCGGGCCCCCGAGGGGGTCTTCGTCGGCGTCGACGGGCGACCGCTGCGGAACGAGGCCGGCGACGTCACGGGGGGCCTCGTCGTGCTGCGCGACCTCTCGCACGGCCGCGCCGCCCGGGAGGCGTTCGTCAGCGGGCGCCTGGAGGTGGTCGACGTGCTGCTCCACAACGTCGGCAACGCCCTGACCACCGTCACCGTCGGCGTCGGCACCCTCTACGACGGTCTGCGGCAGAACGCGCCGGCGGAGCGCCTGACCGCGCTGGCCGAGGCGGTCGCGCCGCATCGGGACGACCCCATCCCGTGGTTGCGGGACGACCCGCAGGGCCGCAAGGCCATCCCGTTCCTGCTCGCGCTGGCCGGCGAGCTGTCGGCCCAGAACGACGCGTGGCTCGAGACCGTCAAGCGCGTGCGGGAACGCGTGGAGCACATCGTCCAGGTCATCCACACCGAGCGGTCGCTGCCGGTCGGCCGGCCCGAGCCGAAGGTCGTCGAGCTGCGGCGGCAGATCGCCGACGCCGCCGGCGTGCTGCAGCACCTGCTGGCGCAACGCGGCATTCCCGTCGAGATCGACTGCGCGCGGGCGCCCGCGCAGATCCGGATCGACGAGAGCCGGTTCCACCAGATGCTGGTCAACCTGCTCCGGAACGCGATGGAGGCCATAGACGAGCGGGCGGCGGCCGGGGGGTTCGACCCGGGCGAGACGCCCCGCATCCGCGTCGCCGCCTACCTCGACCCCGACCAGTTGGTGCTGGAGGTGACCGACAACGGCATCGGCATCGACCCCCGGCGGCTGCGGTCGATCTTCGCGGCCGGCTACACGACGAAGCAGTCGGGGACGGGGCTGGGCCTGCACTCGGCCGCGAACTTCGTCATCGGCGCGGGCGGGCGCATCGCCCCGTTCAGCGACGGCCCCGGGCGCGGCGCGACCCTGAGGGTGACGTTCCGGCGTTCGGGAACGCTGCTGGAGCCGCCGGGCGGCGTGGGCGGGGCTTGACGGCCCGCGTCCCGCCGCGGGCCGCCGGGAAACCGGCTTGGCGGGGGGTCGGCGGTGTTGCGGGTGGTCGATCCGCCATGGTACGATGTTTAGTTTGCCGGTCGTCAGCGTTCACGATGCGACCTGCAGCCGGGGTCGAGAATCAAGTCTGGGCGGCGTCAACATGGGGCCCGGGATCGGGTACCAGCCGCCTGCTCTTCATGCCGGGGAACACGTAGATCACAGGTCGTTGACTTGTCAAGGCCCCGCGTGGTATTTCTGCCGCCCATCTAGGGGGGGCGGCAGGCGATCCGATTTTTTGGATCTGAGGACCTGAAGTGGACCGCCCCCCTCGGGTGCTTGCGGGGGCTGAAATCGGTCTCCAAGGAGAGCAGGGATGTTGAACCTTCCACCCTTTTGGGTAGTCGCCGCGCTAGGACTTCTGTACTACGTGTACAAGACCTGGTACTTGTTTCCGATGAAGATCGTACGAGGCGTCAACTCCGACTACTTCACGGCGACCGTGTTCATCGCCTTGGTCAACGAGGCTCGTGGGACGATGCTCGTCTGCGATGACGGCAACTCCATGCCGGGGTCGATCTACGAGTCGAAGCGTGTCGTTGCCGCAGTCCAGGCGAAGCTCAAGAGCGACCCCGAGTTCCGCATGTTGTGCATGTTCTCGTCACAAGAAAACACCCTGTTCAAGCGTGAGTTTAAGGCCGTGGACCAAATCAAGATCGAGATCGTGGATCCACGCAGAACAACCCACTTCAAGATCATCAACAACGGCCGCAAGGGCTACGTGTCCACGCACGCGGAAGGTGAGACAGAGCGCAACTATACGATCTACAGCGGCATGTACGGTCCAGGGAGGCGCCGGGTGTTCGGTCGACACATGGATGACATCAAGCGGGTGTTCCCCGATGCAGCTTGAAACCGAACCGATCTCCTTGGCGACTTTGGCGCTTGGCTTATTGGCGCTGGTGGCTACGCACATTCGCACTAGGCCGAGCGCCTTGTACATCTTCTGGCTTGCAGTTGTTGGAGCGATTTTCGTCATGTGCAGCATTCACATGGCTTATGGAATGTACCCGACTCAAGACCTAAGCACAACGCCATTGCGAGTCCACTTTTTTCTCAGGGCCACCTTTGCTTTGGTCGTTGTTTGCGGTGTGCCAACGGTGATTGGCAGCATCATTCCAATAGAAGACGAAGACGGCCCCTGACGGCCGTTCGTTTGCCGGCCCTACGACGACCACGGCCTCCGGGCCGGAGTTGAGGTTACGGATCGACCGTGTGGCACGGTTGCCGAGATTCCGCTGGACGGACCCTGTTCTGCGGCCCGGCGTGACGCCGGTCAGGGTTGGTGTGCTACACTGGTATGGAGAACCCCATCCACCAGCCTACTCACTAAGGAGTCTTACGGAAATGTATCTCATAACCAATCGCAGGGTTTTTCCCAGAAAGAACGGCTTTGACATGTTTGCTGACACACCCAGCACAAGGGGTCCCAACGAACTCCGAATTGCGCGTTTAGCACGTCGCCGCGAAGACTGGACCGTGTCGCTGCTCGGAGACACGCTCACGCGCGACGAGAAGAAGGCAATCGGCGCTCCGGTTTCCCGCAGCAGTCCCGCGAGCCAATATGTTGCGCGTCGCATACTTGAGCGAGTCCGAGAACATAAGCGCAACTTGCTGCTCTTTGTCCATGGCTTCAACAACAGTGTCAAGGATGTAGCGGACCGCGCCGATACACTTGCCACCACCTACAACTTAGAGGTCGTACCGTTCAGTTGGCCGGCCAACGGCGGAGGCTGGAGAGGGGCTATGGACTACCATGACGACAAGGACGACGCAAGAGTGTCTAGCGGGGCGCTCAACCAACTGTTCAAGAAGGCACGGCGCTTGCTGCGTGAATCTTGACCGAGAGCGCCGAAGCGCTATACGGACCAAAGCCCACGAGAACCACCCGCACAACTCGGCCCGCCAACGCGATTTCATTGACCGCGCAAGCCGAGAACCTTGTCCGTTCACAGTGAACCTGTTGCTGCACAGCATGGGGAATTACGTCTTTAAGCACGTAATGCAATCTACGTCCACCGAAGGACACCAGTTGTTGTTCGACAACATAGTAATGGTCGCGGCAGACGTAAACAACCGAGATCACGCACTCTGGGTAGACCGTATCAACTGTCGGCGACGGACCTACATAACCATTAACGAGGACGACCTAGCCTTGCGAGCATCACGAAAGAAGCCTGGCGAGGAACAACTTGCTCGACTCGGCCACTATCCTCACCGGCTGAATTCGGACCATGCCGTCTATGTGGATTTTTACCAACGCACCCCCACGTGGGAGATTCACATGCCTATTTTGAGGGCCGCGCCGTGAAAAATACTAATGGAACCCCTTTCAAGTTTTTTGCTGATGCACTCAACGGCAGAATAGCCGAGCATCGATCTGGATGTGTGTATGATCCCGCAAAAAACCTCTACCGAATTAGTTAGCCTCAACGTCGCGCGGTTGGTCAGTGCGAACTACCCAACTTGACCTGCGCCCCTCACCACAACGCACTCACCAACGTCATGATTCCAATACCGGTCGCCCCAATTGACTGCACCACCGGATGTCGCGTCCAGGGCACAAAAGCCCCCTTCTTAATCCCCCGAATCTCCTTCATTGCAGCATCTAGCTCCCGGGTTGACTTCCGCCGGCGTGCTGCGTCCAACCGTCGCCTCTCCAGCATGCCGAGTATCCGTTCTTTCGCGCGCAACGCCTCAAACTGCAAAAAAAATAGCAGCACACTCACCAACACTCCCACCGTGAACGCCCCATACACGCCAATGTGACCCCACGACCAAATCCATCCCTCCGAGACCGTATTTCCCGCCGCAATCGGCAACAGTAACAACACAAACGGAAATACCATTATCGGACCCAGCGACTCTGTGCATTCCGCGATAACCATCATCTTTCGTCGACAATCCCTCACAACTTCCACCTCCGCCGCGTCACCTCCCGCCGTCTCACTCCCCGCCGTCTCGCTCCCCTCCACCGCGTCACCCTCCCGCCGTCTCACTCCCCGCCGCCGTCCGGCCCTCCTCCGCAGTCTCGCCCCCCTCCGCCGCCGGCTCACCCCCCGCCGTCTCGCCCCCCTCCGCCGCGTCACCTCCCGCCGTCTCACTCCCCGCCGCCGCCGGCCCACCCACCGCCGTCTTGCCCCCCGCCACCGTCCCCCCAACACCACTCGCATCGGCCCAATCCACACGCCTCCCGTCCGCCAGCAACCCAATAAACGCTCGCGCCAAGTTCAGTGTGTCAACGCACCACAATACAGTTACTAGCACCGCCACCACTGTTACCACCGTACCCGCCTGGATTGCGAAGCTCAAATCGCGGCTCAGATGCGGCCCCAGTCGGTCCATCATCAACGACCCGAAGACAACCAACATCCCTACCACCACCGGCGGTACCATACGCGGAAGCCGGGCCTGCCACCGACCCAGCGCCACGTACTCTCGCCAGAGATCCCCCTTTGCCCCCTTCCTCCACTTGAGCTGTCCCGCCCGCCATCTCAAAATAGTAAGTACTCCAAGCCAGCGCTTTTCCCACAACTCACCCCCGTCTCGTGCAGCCTCCTGTAGCCACTCCTCCACCGTCTTTTGTCCCTGAGCGACCCGGCCAACACCGACCATCCAAAAACAGGCCGCAAACACTACCGTGGTCACTTGCAAGACCAGCGCCGGCACCGAACTGACTCCCTCAAAAAGCACCGCC
>CAXXTG010000088.1:0-15388 GCA_963666855.2 Vicinamibacterales bacterium | reverse complement strand
AGAGCCGGCGGCGCGGCGCGCGGGCGGCGCGGCTGTCGCCGAGGTCGACCGGGCGGACGGCGGCAAGCCCGGCGGGCAGCCGACGGTCCGGTGCGGCTCCTCCGGCGGCCTGCGGACCCGCGCGGAGCGCGGGCGGGGTGGGGGGCGCTATGATCTCAGGCATCGTTCGGATCTCGGGCGGCGCGCCGTCGGGCGTCGCGGGCGCGCCGAACGCGGCGGTTCAATGCCGAGGTGGCGAAACTGGCAGACGCACGAGACTTAAAATCTCGTGACCCTTCGGGTCGTGCGGGTTCGAGCCCCGCCCTCGGCACTCTCGTCCGTCGCCGTCCCGCCATCGTCGCTTCGGCCCGCCTGCCATCCAGCCTGCGCTGCCGGACGCCGCCGCCGTTGCGGCCGCGCAGACGAGCCGCGGGAGGCACCGGTTGGCGCTCGAGGTTGGACGAGTGGCCCGGATTATAGCGGGGGTCGGGCGCGGAGCGCGCCCCTGCGCGGGTCGGCGCCTTCGCTGGCTGAGTGGAGCGGGACTTCGCCGCGGGCTCCCGCCGGTCCGCCGTTCCCCCGGCATCGAGGAGACTCCCCATGCAGGAACCCTTGCGGGTCCTCGCCTTCGCGGGCAGCACCCGCCGGGCGTCGTTCAACCGGGTCCTCGTCGGGATTGCCGCCGGCGGCGCCCGCGAGGCGGGCGCGGCCGTCACCGAGATCGACCTGCGCGACTATCGCCTGCCCGTCTTCGATCAGGACGACGAGTCGGAGCGCGGCAAGCCGGAGCCGGCCCGGCGGCTGAAGCGGCAGCTCATCGACCACGACGCGTGGCTCGTCGCGGCGCCCGAGTACAACGGCTCGATCACCGGGGTGCTCAAGAACAGCATCGACTGGGCGTCGCGTCCCGACCCCGGCGACGCGGGGCCCCTGGCGGCGTTCCGCGGCAAGCTGGTGGTGCTGATGAGCGCCTCGCCCGGCGCGCTGGGCGGGCTGCGGGGGCTCGTGCACGTGCGCGCGATCTTCGGCAACCTCGGCTGCGTCGTCCTGCCCGACCAGGTGGCGGTGCCCAAGGCGCGCGAGGCGTTCGACGCCGACGGCCGGCTGGTCGATCCGCAGCAACACGAGCGGGTCGCGGGGCTCGGCCGAACCTTGGTCGCGCACGGCACGAAGCTGTTCCGATGACCGGCCGGCGGTCGTGCGCCCGATCCGCCCGCGCGCGGCGCGCTCACTTGCATTGACCGCCCGTGTTCACTACGATGGCGCGCCGGGCTGCGGGAGGCGGCGCGGTCCGCGGCGTCGCGCGCACGGTGCCGCCGCCCCGCGCCCGAGGAGACAGCATCTCGATGGCCACCAGGATTCGAGTCCGCAAGGGCGATACGGAAGTCGAGTACGAGGGCAGCGAGCAGTTCCTCAAGACCGAGCTCGCGAGTCTGCTCGAGGCCGCCTCGACGTTCCCCGCGGGCTCCGGCGGCCGGGCCCGGCCGCCGGCCGGCGCCGCCCCGCCGGGGAGGGCTTCCGCGGGAAAGACCGCCGGCGCGAAGAGCCCCGCGGCCGGAACCCCGCCCGGAAGGACCGCCGGCGCGAAGGCGCGCGCGGCGGCCGGGTCGGCCGGCCGGGCCGGCGGAAACGCCTCCGACAGTTCGGGTGCGGGCGCCCCGGCGGCGTCTCCCACGGCTGACATCGCCAGGAAGATCGGCTGCAAGCACGGGACGGATCTGGTGCTCGCGGCGTCGGCGCAACTGAATCTCGGGGCGGGGCAGAGGTCCTTCTCGCGGGCCGCGCTGCTCGGCGAAATGAAGACGGCGCGCGATTACTACCAGCCGGTCTACGGCAAGAACCTGAGCCGATACCTCAGGAACCTGATCAAGGAGCGGCAGCTCAACGAGCCGCGCCCCGGCAACTACGCCCTGACCGCGGCCGCCCGCAGAGAGATGGGGAAGATTCTCGCGGAGTAGCCGCAGCCGCGCGGCCGGACTATGGTCTCGTCGCCGTGAAGCCGGCCAAGGGTGCCTGCGCCATGAAATCGTCCCAGAAGGAATCGCCGTGCTCCGACGGTTCGAGCATGGCGTCCACCCAACGGAAGTCCTCGAATCCGGCGTCGCGCGCCGCCGCCGCGTAAGTGGCCGGTTCCAGATAGTAGTTCTCGAACTCGAAAGTCCGGCCGTCGTGGTTGGTGATGCGGTACACGACCGCGTCGCCCTCGCCCGGAGGGTGGGGGCACGTCCTCTCGAAGCCGTACTTCGCCAGCGATTCCCCCGGCCGGGGCGGGCGCCGGACGTTGTCGTTGAAGCCGACGAGCCGGCCCCCCGGCCGCAGCGCGCGGTAGCAGGCGCGGCAGAAACGGTCGAGTTCGCCCCGGGTCCGGGCGTAGTTGAGCAGATAGATGGCCGTGACGACGTCGACGGGCTCCTCCGGCGCGAACGCGGCGGCGTCCGACTGGACGTAGCGGCAGCCGATGGGGTCCTTGCGCTCTTCCGCCTCGGCGAGGGCGACCATCTCCCCGGAGATGTCCACGCCGGTCACCGCGGACGCGCCGGCCCGCTTGAACTGGCGCGCATAGACGCCCTCGCCGCAGGCGAGGTCCGCGACGGTCCGGCCGCGCAGGTCGCCGAGAAGCTCCATCAGGGTGTAGCGCTCGATGAAGTGGCGGAACAGCAGCCACTTCGATTCGCGGTACTGGTCGGCGATGGAGTCGTAAACCTGCTCTTCGGTCATTGCGCTGCCTCTGACGCCTCGCGGCGGCC
Organism: Vicinamibacterales bacterium; assembly: GCA_963666855.2. GTDB lineage: Bacteria > Acidobacteriota > Vicinamibacteria > Vicinamibacterales > UBA8438 > JAJEEA01. Next base: position 12,662 of record CAXXTG010000088.1, on the reverse strand, counting down.
CCCGTTCGCGACCCGCGGAGCCCGGCGCCGCGACGCGATTGTACCGCCGTTCGCGGGGTCGCCGGCGGCCGGGTCCGCCGCCGCCGCGCGATACACATCCTTGATGTGTATACTGGTGCCGGAGTCTACTGGAGATCAGACATGGTTCGACGCCTGAACATCTCGCTTCCCGAACGCACCGTGGAACTCATCGACCGGGTTGCCGGCAAGGGGCGGCGCAGCGCGCTCATCGATCGCGCGGTCGTTCGGTACGTTCAGGAGGAATCCCACGCGGGAATCAGAGAGCAGCTCGCGGCCGGCGCGCGGGACAGGGCGGATCGGGACCTGCACCTCGTTGAAGAGTGGTTCCCGGTCGAGGCGTTTCCGGAAGGCCGGCGGCCCGTGGCTGCGGAGGTGGCGCGATGAGATTCGAACGGAACTTCCTGACGGGCGGGCTCGCGGGGTTCGTCGCGGCGTTGCTGCTGGCTCTCTTCCTGTCCGCGGGGGGCGGGTCGCGGACCGCGTCCGTTTCCGCGGCGGCGGCCGGCGCGACCGCCGCCGCCCAGCCGCCCGCCTTCACGCCCGAGTCGCGCGACCTCGACCAGGCCGACATCGAGCGGCTCGTGGACGAGCTGTCCAACTGGGGACGCTGGGGGCCCGACGACCAGCTCGGGGCGGCGAACCTGATCACCCCGGAGAAGCGGCTGGCGGCGCTGGCCCTGGCCACCGAGGGCATCACCGTGTCGCTCGCGCACCGGGTCCTGAAGGACGAGGCCGACGACGTGCCCCTGCCGTTCGGGCACAGCATGCTGGGGGTGCCCGGGGAGGAGGCCAAGTCGGCGTTCTTCGGCGGCGTCAGCGACCGCTACGAGGTCAGCTACCACGGCTACTCGCACAGCCACATCGACTCGCTGTGCCACATCCTCCACAAGGGGAAGATGTACAACGGCGTGTCGCAGGACACCATCACCGAGGCGGGGTGCTCGAACGCGTCGATCGTCAACCTGCAGGGCGGCATCGTCACCCGCGGCGTGCTCGTCGACGTCCCGCGCCTGAAGGGGGTGCCGTATCTCGAGCCGGGGACGCCCATCTACGTCGAGGACCTCGACGCCTGGGAGGAGATGGCGGGGGTCACGGTGCAGCCGGGCGACGCCGTCTTCATCCGCACCGGCCGGTGGGCGCGCCGCGCCGAGGTCGGCCCCTGGAACATCTCGCAGAACGCGGCGGGGCTGCACGCCTCGACCATGCCCTGGTTCAAGTCGCGCGACGTCTCGTTCATGGGCAGCGACGCGGCCCTCGACGTGGTGCCGTCGCTGGTCGAGGACGTCCGCCTGCCGGTGCACCTGCTGACGATCGTGGCGATGGGGGTCGACCTGTTCGACAACCAGGACCTGGAGGCGCTGGCCGAGACCGCGGCATCGCTGAACCGCTGGGAGTTCACCCTGGTGGCGGGGCCGCTGGCGGTGGAGAACGGCACCGGGTCGCCGGTCAACGCGCTGGCGATCTTCTGATTGGCGGCCCCGGGCAGGATTCCCGTGCCGCGCCAGTCGATGCGGCTGGGCTTTTGCCACTTGCGGACCGTGTCGCCAGGAGCCGACTGGCGACGGGCCGCGTCGCACCAGCCGATTCGGCGGGCTTTTGCCACGGGCTGTCGAGGACGATTCGCGTCGGTGCCGGCGCTCACCGCCGTCACCGTGGCGGACGGCCGGCCTCTGGCGAAAACGCCGGGCTGACGCGAGGGGCTGCCGTCAAGTTTCCGGGGCATTCGACTGGAGCGAAGGACCCGCGAGGAGGAAGACGATGAGCGGCACAAACCCGAGCCGGCGGCGGTTTCTGAAGAAGGGCGCGGTCGCGGCCGGCCTCGTCGCGGCGCCGCCGGCGGCGCTGGAGCTGACCGGCGGCTCGTCCACGGCCGCCGCGCAGGTGCCGGCGGTCGTCGACAACAACGCCATCGAGAGCGTGCTCTACGGCCGGCGCTCGCGCTTCGTCACGACGACGCGCGAGATCGAGGGGCGCAGCCACTACACGACGCCGCGCATCCGGCCCAACCCCCAGCGACCGAGCGCCAAGACCCCGCTCGCCGAGCTGACCGGCACCATCACCCCGACCTCCCTGCACTTCACGACCCAGCACTACTACGGCATTCCCGACATCAATCCGGCCGAGCACACCCTGATGGTCGAGGGCATGGTCGACCGGCCGCTCGTGTTCACGATGGACGAGCTGCACCGGCTGCCGTTCGTCTCGCGCGTGCACTTTCTGGAGTGCGTCGGCAACCGCCCGAACCCCCGCGGGGCGACGGTGACCGCCACCCACGGCCGGATGGGGTGCAGCGAGTGGACGGGGGTGCCGCTCTCGGTCCTGCTCGCCGAGGCCGGCGTGCGCGACGGCGCGTCGTGGGTCATCGCCGAGGCGGCCGACGGCGGCCGGCACACCAAGAGCGTCCCCCTCGCCAAGGCCCTCGACGACGTGCTCGTCGCCTACGGGCAGAACGGCGAGCCGGTGCGGCCCGACCACGGCTACCCGCTGCGGCTCCTCGTGCCGGGCTTCGAGGGCATCTACAACGTCAAGTGGCTCAAGCGCATCAAGGTCGTCGACCAGCCGTACCTGTCGTTCCAGGAGCATTCGCGCTTCCTCACCCCCGACCCCAAGACCCAGCGCGACAGCTACGACTTCGGCCCGAACTCGGTCATCACGCGTCCGTCCGGCGACCAGCGGCTCGAGGCGCGCGGCGCCCACGTCATCAGCGGGCTGGCGTGGTCGGGCAGCGGCAAGGTCAGCCGGGTCGAGGTGTCGACCGACGGCGGGGCCACCTACCAGGAGGCGGAGCTGGTGGGGCCGGTGCTGCCGAAGGCCCACACCCGCTTCTGCCTGCCGTGGCGCTGGAACGGCGACGAGGCGGTGCTGCAGTCGCGCTGCCTCGACGAGCGCGGGCAGCTCCAGCCGACCGAGGCCGAGTACGCGCAGTACTGGGGCCTCACGCGGGGGCAGCTCTACGGGACGATCCAGAGCCAGCTCGGGCACTGCAACTGGATTCAGCCCTGGAAGGTGGGTTCCGATGGCAAGGTCACGAACGGGCTGGAGCCCGTCGACGTCGTGGTCGACGTGCACGCGTAACCGGACGGACGTGGCGCGCCTGCGCATCGCGGGCGCGCTCGTCGCGGCCGGCCTGCTGAGCGCGGCGGTCCAGGCGCAGGAGGCGGCGTCCCCCTCCGGCCTCGGCCGGCCGCCCACCGCGGCCGAGCGGGCGGACCGCATCGTCGGACCCGACGGCGCGGACCTGCCCGAGGGCAGCGGCAACGCCGCCGAGGGCGCGATGGTGTTCGCGCGCCGGGGCTGCTCGAACTGCCACGGCCCGACCGGGGAGGAGGGCCCGTCCATCGCGCTGGTCGGCGGCGACGTCACCACCCGCACGAACTACTGGCCGATCCGGCACTGGCCGTTCGCGCCGGGCGTCTGGGACTACATCCGCCGCGTCATGCCCTACGACCGCCCGGGCATACTCACCGACGACGAGACCTACGCGGTGACCGCGTACCTCCTCTACCGCAACGACATCATCTCCGAGGAGGCGGTCATGGACGCGGAGACGCTGCCCGAGGTGCGGATGCCGCGCCGCGACGATTACGTCATGCCCGGCACCTGGACGCCGGACACCCGGCGCGGGTTCCGGATCGAGTCCGAGCGGTAGGTGTTGCGCGACGGTCTTCGACGGATCGCCCTCGTGCTCGGGAGATCGGCTGCGCCTGAAATCGGCGTTATAGTTGCTGATTTTAGCTAAAATCAGCGATAATGTCGCTGATATGTACCGTCGTGCCCTCGATCTGCGGGCCCTCATCCGCGACCGTTCCGTCTTCCTGCTTGGCCCCCGCCAGACCGGCAAGAGCACCCTCGTCCGCCATACGTTCCCCGATGCGGCGGTCTACGACCTTCTCGAAGCCGACACGTTCCGGCAACTGAGCCTCCATCCCGAGCACCTGCGGCAGACCCTGGACCCGCGCCGCGAGGTCGTGGTCATCGACGAGATCCAGAAGTGCCCGCCGCTGCTCGACGAGATTCACCTGCTGATCGAGCGGAACCGGTCGCTCCGATTCGTGCTGACCGGCAGCAGCGCGCGCAAGCTCAAGCGGGGCGGCGCCAACCTGCTCGCCGGTCGCGCGCGAGTGGCGCGGCTGCATCCCCTCGTGTCGCCGGAAGTCGGGGACGACCGGCTCCTGGATCGCGTGAACCGCGGCGGCTTGCCGGCGTTTTTCGACGCGCCGGCGTGGCGGGACGACCTCCGGGCGTACGTCGGGACGTACCTGCAGGAGGAGGTGCAGGCCGAAGGGCTGACCCGCTCGATCGGCAACTTCGGCCGCTTTCTCGACGTTGCGGGCCTGACCAACGGCGAACAGGTCAACTTCGCGAAGGTCGCCTCGGATACCGGACTGGCCCCGAGCACCGTGCGAGAGCACTACCGGATTCTCGAGGACACCCTCGTCGGCGATCAGCTTCCCGCGTTCCGCGGCACCCGCACCCGCAAGCCGGTCGCGACCGCCAAGTTCTACTTCTTCGATGTCGGTGTCGCCAACACCCTGCGCCGCACCGGCATCATCGAACCGGGATCGGACGCCTACGGCCGCGCGATGGAGCATCTCGTGTTCCTGGAGGTGCGAAGCTGGCTCGATTATCGGTGCCGCGACGACCCCTTGACCTACTGGCGCAGCCAGTCGCGGTTCGCGGTCGACCTCGTCATCGCCGACGCCGTCGCCATCGCGGTCAAGGCCAAGTCGCGCGTTTCGGTCCGCGACTGTAGAGGCCTGCTCGCTCTCGCCGAGGAGATTCCGCTCCAGCGGAAGCTGGTCGTCTGCCACGAGCCGCGCCGCCGGCGGGACGACCACGGGGTCGAGATCGTGCCGGTGCAAGAGTTCCTGCACGAGCTGTGGGATGGCGCGATCGTCCGGTGACGGCCGCGGTCGCGGGGACGGTCAGACGGCGAGGGAGCGCGAGAGCGCGTGCGAAACGGCTTGGCCGTCGCGTTTCGACAGGGTCCCGAGCTTGCGCACTATCAGGGCGCCGTCGAGCGTGAAGAGCTTGAGGCGGACCCGGCAGGGGACGTGAAGACCGGCCTGGCGCCAGTCGCGTATCGCGATGTCGCTCGGCCAGGTGCTCCGCGCCGAGGTAATCATCGACAGGATGGACTGCGCATGGGCATGGTTGAACGCGGCCGAAGACACAACCAGCGCCGGCCTGCGCTTCACCGCGGGCCGGTCCGTGAACGGGAACGGCACGGCGACGACGTCCAGCGGATCACAGGTCACGCCAAGCGTCCTCGTCCTCGGGCGAGGCCCATTCGCTCACCGTCGCGGAAAGGCCCTGCAGGTACTCGTCCCGGCCTCTCGCGACCTTCCGCACGATCAGGTGGTCGCCCTCGATCTCGAAGGCGACCACGTCCCCTTCGAACAGACCGGCCCCTTCTCGGATGCGTTTGGGAATGGTCGTCTGGCCGCGCGCCGTGATCCTCGCTACTTCCATGCCCGAAGACTATCACATTTTCTGTGCTGTCATCAAATCGTGCTTCCGAACTGGTCTGAAATACTGATTTATTCGAAAACGACCAAGACACGCGGCGGCGGACAGGAGCGACCAGCCACCCGCCGTCCACTGAAGGGGCTTCGTGGCCCTGCAGGGCGAGTCACCGCACGAGTTCGCCAAGCGTGTTCATTGCCGGCTCTCTTCGTGCACGAGCTCAAGCTCTTCGCGTTCGAGCCAACGGCTGAGTGTTTCGACGAACCGAAGCTTCCCCCGGGCTGACGGACGGGCGTACCCCTCAACCGAAAGCCAGGCGGCGAATCCGTCGATGTCGCGGGCCAGCGGGCCGGTGCGCAATCGTTGTCGTCTCTCTGAAGTGGCGAAAAAGCGTTCGATCGACAGTGCCCGCATGGCTTGGCCGAAGCACTCGCCGCGGTAGCCGCCGTTGGGCGGACGGCGATGCCAGAGGAGCGGACTGTCCGCCCCGGCCGGCAGTCGCCGCCGGTCGCGGGTCTCGATCAGGCGCTCGATCTCGCGGGCGGTATCCGCCGACAGCGGGACGAGGCGCGACTTGTGGAACTTGGACTCGCGGATGGCCAGCGTGCGCTGCGGGGGGTCGTAGTCTCCGACGGCCAGCCGCATCAGCTCTCCGCGTCGCAGCCCGGTGGTGGCCAGCACCACGACCGCGAGGCGCATGTTTTCGGGGCGGAGTGGCGACTTGGCGCTGCGGGTCAGCGTGCGCGCGGCGGCCAGCAAGTGGACGATCTCGCTGTCGGTGAAGATATGCGGCCGGATGGCTTGGTGGACCGGCGGAAACAACCGCTCGTCGGGGACGAAGCAGCCGGGCTCACCGCGTCGGCGATACAGACACAGGTTTCGCACGATCCGCATGCGGGCTCGACGCGTGCCGGAGGCCAGATGCTGCAGGGTGAGACACCAGGCGGCGAACGTCTCGGCGACGAGATCGACGCCGCGGGCGCTCGGACTCGCAGTACTGCGCCAGCTTTCGCGCCAGGACCGCCAAATCCGGGTCCTCCTGCGAATCCGTGGGAACACAGGCCCGCAATCGTGCCCGCGTCAGGCTCGTCAGGGCTCGTACGCCCTGCTGCTCCAGACGAAGGACGAGGCGCGGCGTCGCACCTGCGTCCAGGCGACAAGCGGTTGATCCGGATCGAACGGTGACTGCGCGTCGATGCCCTGGCATTCGAGGTCCCTGGCCGCCGTCGCCACGAGCTCCGCGACGGCCGGGTCGAAACGGAAGACGAAGGACGTGCCGTTGCCGGCGGGTGCCACCGACCAGATTTCCGGCCCGCTGGACACCCCCAGAACACTTCGAAAGCCGAGGCCCTTGTTGCCCACACTCTCGTTGGGATCCTTTCGGCTCTGCGCGAGCTGGCAGATCCCGTCGAAGTCCTTCTGACGGAACGGGCGTCCGCTGTTGCCGACCGAGAGCACGGGGTCGGGATCGGTGGTCAGCACGAACGAGATGCGCCCCGCGTCGCCCGGGATCTCCGTGGGCGAGTGCGTCATGTGCGTTCTGCAACAACTCCAGAATGCACCGGCCGCGGTACTCCTGCGCGATCTGGGCGTCGAGGCTCGCGACGGTGCGACAGTTCCGTGTGCCGTTCCTGAGTTCATCGAAAAACGTTCGGATCTGACTCTGGGCCTGAGCCACGATGAGCTTGTCTCCGGCCCGCCTTGATGGTGAACGGTCGGTCTTCATCGGGATGGAGTCCGGGATGCACTGTTCGATGCGTTGGTGATTGTGAGTTTAGGGTCGGAGCAGGACTCGGTGTAGTCAAAAGGCGGCCCGGGGCGCGTGAAGGCTCGGCATCACCGCGGCGGCATGCCGTAGCCCATCGCGCGGGCGGCCTTGCGGAACGCGGCTTCCGAGGCGGTCGGCACCGCCAGGACGCGCTCGCCGGCGCGGAGGCAGAGCTTCGCGGTGCGCTTGTCCGTGGTCAGCCTGGCCGCGATCTCGGCGTCGGCGCAGTCGATGATCAACGCCGTGTGTCGAATCTTCAGCGCGCGGGCGCCGCGTTTCGCGGCGGCGAGGAAGCCCTCGACGGTTTCGGGCAGGGGCTGGTCGTCGCGCGCCGCGAGGAACTCGCGGAACTCGTCGGGGTCGTGGCCGTTCTCGATGGCGGCCAGCGCCCGGTCGCGGTCCAGGAGCCACACCCCGTCGGCTTCGGCTTCGGCGTACGTCTCCAGCAGCGTCTGCTCTTCCGGCGACAAGGGCGTGGCGGCCTGTATCGAGAGGTTCGGATAGACGGTCAGCGCGGCCCGCGCGGTGGGGGTGCTCGGCGCGTAGGCCTTGGCGATGCCGAGGCAGTACGCGCCCAGGGGATTGAGCCGGAAGTACTGGAGGCCGTCGTAGCGGCTCAGGTACGGCAGATCTTCAGAGCCCCACATGTGCGTATAGTCCGGCCGCGCGTCCCGGGGATCCGTGTAGGCGACGTCGATCAGGCCGAGGGTGGCGGCGTACTCGAACAGCAGGCAGAGGGCGTACCGGCCTTCGATGATGGCCCAGTCGTGGGAGCCGTCGTAGCCCAGGCTGCCGTAACCCGGTTCCCCGAGGTACAGGTTCCAGGGGTCGCGGTTCACGACGAAGTCGAAGCCGCCGGTCTGCATGAACCGGCCGAAGTCGTCGAAATACACCCACCGGCCGGGCGGACACGCCGCCAGCGCGTCGGCGACGGCCGAGCGGCGGCCCGACGCCGGGGTCATCGTTCGCCGGCCGCTGCCGCGGGTCTGCCCCTTGATGGTGTCGACGCGGCTGAACTCGTCCAGCAGCTTGTTCCCGAGCCACCGCTTCCAGATGGTGCGCAGCGTCGCCTCGGCCGGCCGGTGCAGGGCGGCGCGGCCGGACTTCGTCAGCGCCAGCTTCGACCCGCGGAGCTGGGCGAGCTTGGCCGCCTGCAGGAGGCAGGGCCAGGCGAACGCCCTGATGGGACCGAGCTCCCGGACCCACGCGGGGGCCTTGGACCCCGTCGCGTCGAAGAAGTCGCCCCCCGAGAGCACGTCGGCGACGCGACGGCTGGCGGCGGCGCCCGGCCGTCGGGTGCTGGCGCTGACGGCGACATGGCCCGCTTCGACGAGGCGCAGCACCGCGAACAGGTCGTGCCGCGCGGGCTGTTCCATGTCGCGTCGCGTCAGCCGCGGCGTTTCGGGCAGCTCCTCCGCCGCCGCAACCTCGGCCTCGGGCGGCGGCGGCACGAAGCCCCGCAGGCGTTGCGCCAGCTCCAGAGGCACGATCGTCGGCGCGACGCCGTGGCGCCGCGGCGCGTAGAGGAAGAAGTGCAGAAGGGTCGCGGTCGACAGCCCGCCGTCGCCCTCGAAGCCGGCCGGGAGCCGGCCGTACTTCAACGCGAAGCGGTGTCGATCGAAGAACGCGACGGGCGTGTCCAGGGCCTCGCGCACGGCGAGCTGCTGGGTCTCGTCGAGCGCGTCCCACAGGCGGCGCAACGAGTCGCCGCACAGCAGCCCCTCGATCTCCGCCATCATGTCGGCCTTGCGCCGGGGCGGCGGCGCGCCGCCGGGCACGAGCCCCAGCATGGGCCGGAGGAGGTGGGCGCTCGCGAGCTCGAGCGCCTCGGAGATCGTGGTCAGCGGCGGCGAGAGGGCGCGCGCCATCAGTGCTGTTCGACTGCCGCCAGCTCCTCGACGCGGGCGCCGCGGAGGACGTTGGCGATGCTGTAGTTGCCCTCGTGGCAGGCGTACTCGTAGAGCGGCCCCTCGGTGACGCCGCGCGACGCCTGGTTGGTGGTCAGCGGGATGCGGACGCTCCACGGCGCGGTGAACTTCGCCGGATCGGTCAGGGTGAACTCGTACTGCAGGGTGTCGGCGTCGAGGCGGGTGAAGCGCTCGACGAGGCGCATGGTGTGGGTGGGCATGCGCCACGTCTGGGCCCAGCGGTCGGCGTGGCCGTCGATGAAGTGGGTCGACTCGACGACGAGGGTGTCGCCCTCCCAGCGCCCGCGCATGGCGCCGTTCCACTGGCGGATGCCGGTCCCCGGCCGGTCGTCGAGGGGGATGATGCGCCGGTCGCGGAACATCTCGTGCACGATGACGACGTGGTCGGGGGTCTGGAATATCTGGTGGTTGGGGTTGTAGCCGAGCCAGAACATCGGCACGCCGTCCGACATGCACCGCTCGCCGGTGTCCACGTCCACCCACGTGTTGCGGGCCCCGCTCACCCGGTATATCGCCTGCAGCCGGCCGCGCTCGGCCATCTCCGGCGTATAGGGGACGCGCCCGTCCGGCGGATCGGTGATCAGGGCCGTGCGCCGGTCGGGCACGAGGCGCGTGCCGGGGTCGAACCAGGTCTGGTTGTAGGTGCCGGGGTCGCCCGCGGTCGGCACCCGCTCGACGAACCGGGTCTCGTCGGCGCGCCGCTCCAGGCCCGCCGCCTCCTCCTCGGTCAGGAACTCCTGGCCGGCGAACTCGGCCGGCCGCTCCAGCGGCGTCAGGGTCGAGCCGGTCCAGATGCCCTGCAGATCGGGATCGCCCCAGGGCGTCCGGAGGTTCGCCGACTGCGCGCGGGCGAGCGGGGCCAGGCCCACGGCGCCGAGCAACGTCACGATCGCGGCGGTCTTGACTGACATCTCGAGCCTCCCTGCCGATGCGGTTGCGTTGGGGGTATCCGTCGCGACGCCGGCTCCCGCCACGGGCGCCGACGAGGCGACGCCGGACATGGTAGCGCGGGCGGGCCGGTATTGCACCCTGGACGCCGGAACTCGTCACGCGGCGTCGCGGTCGCGGCGGCCGGCGAGGAAACCCTCCAGGGAACCCTCCATCTTCGCCATCCGCTCCCGCAACTCGGCGATCTCGCGCAGCACCGCATCGAACCGCTTGTCGATGCGTTCGTGGATGTCTCTGTTCGCCGCGTCGAGGCGCTCGTTGAAGCCCCTTGCGGCTGCGTCGAGGCGCTCGTTGAGACCCTTCGCGGTTGCGTCGAGGCGGTCGTTGAAACCCTTCGCGGTCGCGTCGAGGCGGTCGTACAGCTTTCGGATGTCACTGCGCAGCCACGCGAACAGGGCCAGGATGAGGGCGGGTGTGAGCAGGCTCGTGATTTCGGGCATCTCGCTGTCCGCCCGGTGTCGTTCCGCCCCGTCACCGGAAGCCTTCGGGGCGACCGGCGTACCGCCCGTGGACTCCCCGTCCCGCATCGTACCACGCACGATGCCCGTGCGGGGTCTCGCGGGTCCGGCGGGCCTCCGGAGGGGTGCTACGCGCGCTCGACCTGCCGCTGCAGCGCCTCGGCGGTGACCTCGTTGTGGGAGCCGTGCCACCGGACGCGCCCCCGACGCAGGACGAACGCCTGCGGCGACTCGTGCGGCACGCCGAGCCGCTCCGCGGCCTCGTTCGACAGCGGGCGCTGCTCGATCACCTTGAGGAGGTACACGGGCCACTCCGGATGGTCCTCGGCGAACGCCATGACCTCGTCGATGACGTACGCCGAAACCGGACAGCGGGTGCTGTGCTTGAACAGCACCGCCTGCGGGCTGTCGAGGACCGCCTCCAGCGTCGCCGCGTCCGGTACCGGGTGGACGGGCGGCGCCGTCGTGGTTCGTGGGCTCGGTGACATGCTCTGTATCCCGATGGAAGGGTTGCGCGGCGCGGAGAGGGTGGACAACCCGTCGCGGGGTGCCCGCCGGCCCGGGCGCGGGATCGGCCGGAGCCTCGGTGGTGCGGCGAATGGACGGGCACCGGCAGCGGGCCGACGCTGCCGGGGGGGCGCCGCTCGCGGCCCCCGCGCCGCGCTGGCCTGACGGACTACGGCAGCAGCTCGGTGCCGGGCGCGGTGCCGGCGATGAACGCCTCGCGGATGGCGTCGCCGGCCCAGGGCGACACCTCGCCGGTGTCGGGGTCGACCGACGCGAAGACGATGTTGTTGGGCGGCACGAAACGGTCGTTCTCGCCGGCTTCGCGGTCGTCGATGTGGGCCCGCATGAAGTCGATCCAGATCGGCAGGGCCACGCGCGCGCCCTGCTCGTCGTAGCCGAGCGTCACCTTCTCGTCGTAGCCGACCCAGACCCCGACGGTGACGTCCGGGTCGAAGCCGATGAACCAGGCGTCGGTGTAGTCGTCCATGGTGCCGGTCTTGCCGCCCAGCGGCCACCCCAGGCGGCTCGCCCGGATGCCCGTGCCGCGCTTGACCACGCCCTCCATCAGGCTCGTCATGATGTAGGCGGTGTCGGCGGGGACCGCGTCCTCGAACACGGGGCTGTTCTCTTCCAGCGCCGTGCCCCCGCGGTCGACGATGCGGTCGATCTGATACGGGACCATCCGCACCCCCCGGTTGGGGAAGACGGAGTAGGCGCTGGTGACCTCCAGCAGCGTCGCCTCGGCCGACCCCAGGGCCACCGACAGGTACGGCGGCGACTCGGACGTGAAGCCGAGCCGCTTGGCGAAGTCGAGGACGTTCTGCGGGCCGAGTTCGTTCATGATCCAGACGGCGGGGACGTTGCGCGACTTCTCCAGCGCCCGCCGGAGCGTGATCGGGCCCTCGTAGGTGTGGTCGTAGTTGGTCGGCCGGTACAGGGGCTGCCCCGGCCCCACGTCGTAGGCGATCGGCTCGTCGCGCACGATCGACGTGGTGGTGAAGCCCTGGTCGATGGCGGCGGCGTAGAGCAGGCCCTTGAAGAGCGATCCGAGCTGCCGGTACGCCTGCGTCGCCCGGTTGAACTTGCTGCGGTCGAAGTCGTAGCCGCCCACCATCGCGAGGATGCGGCCGGTCCGGTTCTCGACGGCGACGAGCGCGGCCTCGGCCAGCGGCTCCTGCTCGAGCTCGGCCTCGACCGCCGGCCGCTCGCCCGTCGTGTCGAGGACGGTGATCTCGACCTCGACGAGGTCGCCCGCCGAGACGGCCTCGTCGGCGCGCTCGCCGCCGAGGCGCCGGAACCCCTTGTAGTCGCGCGTCTCGGTCACGCGCAGCCCCCGCGGCAGGACCCGCGCCGCGTACGGTCCGAACCGCACCTGCATGGCCTCGGCGTCGGCGCCGGTGACGAGCGCGGGCACGATGTCGCCCGCGTTGATCGGCAGCCGCCAGCGGTAGTGCTCCCAGGTCGCGAGGATCTCCGCCGGGTCGCGGTAGTCGCCGTTCTCCGCCGCCTCGGCGAGGACGTTGCGCGCGGGGGGCCTGAACCCGCGGCGTTTGTCGTGGGCGCGCA
>CAXXTG010000087.1:0-6303 GCA_963666855.2 Vicinamibacterales bacterium | reverse complement strand
CCGTCGTCGATCCGGGCCAACGTCGAATATCTGGCCTCGGACGAGTTGGAGGGGCGGTTCACGGGCAGCGAGGGCATCCGCAAGGCCGCCGACCGCATCATCGCCGAGCTGGAGGCGATAGGGGCGGGGCCGCTGCCGGGGGTCGGCGACTACCGCCTGCCGTTCGAGTACACCGGCTCGGCCCGCGACGGCGGGAGCACCCTGCGGATCGAGGTCGCGGACGGGCAGAGCCGGGACTTCGCCGACTCGGTGCGGGGGCTCTCGTTCTCGGAGTCCACGACGGCGAGCGGCCCGCTCGTCTTCGCGGGTTACGGGCTGGTGATACCCGAGACCGACGGGTTCAGCTACGACAGCTTCGCGACCCTCGACGTGGCCGACAAGGTCGTGCTGGTGCTGCGGTACTTCCCGGAGGACAGCGAGGGCGACCTGCGGGCGCTCTTCTCGCGCTACTCGGACCTCCGGTTCAAGGCGGCGGCGCTGCGCCAGCGGGGGGCGCTGGGGCATGCTGGTGGTGACCGGTCCCCGGTCGCCGGGGGCGGGCCGGCTGGTGCGGATGACCGCCGACGCGGCCGTCGCCGATTCGGGCATCGCCGCCCTCAGCGTGACCGGCGACGTGGCCGAGGCGCTCTTCGAGCGGGTGCCGGACCGGACCCTGGAGGACGCGCAACGGGAGATCGACGACGGGAACCCCCACGTGGCCGGCTTCGAGATTCCGGTCGAGGTGACGATAGACGCGCGGGTGAGCCGCGAGCGGCGGACCGGCTACAACGTGGTCGGGTATCTGCCGCCGACGGCGGTGGAGCCGTTCGACAAGCCGTGGGTCGCCCTGGGCGCCCACTACGACCATCTCGGGCGCGGCGAGACCGGCTCGTTGGCGGGCTTGAGAGGGCCTTCGCCGCCGCCCGCCCCGCCGGGGGTGGAAGAGGCGGCCGGCGTGCGGGGGCAGGGACAGGTCGACGCGCCCGCCGAGGCCGCCGCCGAGGCCGGGGAAGGTGCGCCGGCGGAGGCCGGCGGCGCCGACGACATCCACAACGGGGCCGACGACAACGCGTCGGGGGTGGCGGCGGTCCTCGCGGCGGGGGCCGCGCTGGCCGGCCGGGAGCGCGCGCGCGGCGTCGTGCTCGGCTTCTGGTCCGGCGAGGAGATCGGCCTGCTCGGCTCCCAGGACTTCGTGAACGACGGACCGCTGCCGATGGACGAGGTCGCCGCCTACGTGAACTTCGACATGGTCGGGCGCATGAGAGAAGGCGCGCTGACCGTGCAGGGGCTCGGCAGCAGCAGCGTCTGGCCGGGCCTGGTGGACGAGGCCAACGGCGGGTTCGGGTTCGATCTCCAGCGGGTCATCGACCCCTACCTGCCCACCGACTCGATACGCTTCATCGAGGCCGAGGTGCCGAGCCTGGCCCTCTTCACCGGCAGCCACGAGGACTATCACCGCCCGAGCGACGACGCCCACACCATCAACTTCCCGGACCTGGAGCGCATCGCCGCCTACGGCACGGAGGTGGCGGCGCGCCTGGTCGCCGAGCCGGTGCCGCCTGACTTCATCGCGGTGCAGCGGAGCGAGCAGCCGGGCCGGGCGATGACGCGCATCAGCACCGGCACCATCCCCGACTACGGCGCCGAGATCGAGGGGCTGCGGCTGTCCGGGGTCATGGCCGGGGGCCCGGCCGCGCTGGCCGGCCTGCAGGGCGGCGACATCATCGTCGAGCTGGCCGGGGTCGCGGTGGGCAACATCTACGACTACATGGGCGCGCTGGACCGGCTCAGGGCCGACCAGCCGGCCGCCGTCGTCTTCATGCGCGACGGGGAGCGCCGGGAGACGCAGCTCGTGCCCGTGGCCAGGGATTAGCGCCCCGGCCGGAGGCTCGTCACACTGGTTTTCGCCGGCACCACGGACGGTTCCGGGGCGGCTGTCCACCGGAGCTGCGGTGACGTGCACGCCCTTTGTAGGCGGCGCGCCCGGCGTCCGGTTGCCTCCGCCACGCCGGCCGGGAAGTCTGCCGAAGAACCGCCGGCCCGCGGAACACGCCGCCGGAGCGGATCGCTGGCGATCTCAGGACGCCACCCGGCTGCGATCTGGTATAACCGTCGTGATCGTGCACCGGCGGCGGGACCACCCGCCCCCCAAGCGGTGACAAGGAGACGTCACGTGACTCGACAAACCCTCGTCTCGATCGGCGTGCTGGCCGCCGCCACGGCGGTCGTCGTCTGCTCCGCCGGCTCGGCTGCGGCCCAGGACGACTACGTCGTTCCGCGCACCGAGTACGGTCACCCCGACCTCCAGGGGTTCTGGACCAACCAGACCTATACGCCGCTCGAACGGCCCGAGGAGGTGGACAAGGCGTTCTACACCGAGGAGGAGGCGGCGGCCATCTGGCAGGGGCGGGCGGGCCGGGAGTCGTCGCTGACCACGCCGGGCACGATTCCCGACGTGCACTACGACTTCACGCAGTTCGGGCTCGACCGCAGCCAGTCCACGATGACCTCGAACCTGCGCACGTCGCTGATCGTCGATCCCCCGACGGGCCGGCTGCCGGAGCGGACGGCCGAGGGCGTGCGTCGCGCCGCCGAGCGCCGGGCGGCGCGGGAGGCGCGGGGCGGCCAGTACGACCGCGCCGAGAACCTGCCGCTGGGGGCCCGCTGCATCATCACCGGCAGCGCCGGGCCGCCCATGCTGAACGCGGGCTACAACGCCAACTTCCACATCGTGCAGAACCGCGACCACGTGATGATCCTGCTCGAGCAGCTTCACAACGTGCGCATCATCCCCCTCGACGGCCGTCCCCAGGCGCCGGAGGCGACCCGGCAGTGGATGGGGGTGCCGCGGGGCCGGTGGGAGGGCGACACGCTCGTCGTCGAGACCACCAACATCAACGGCAAGAACCCGTTCCGCGGGTCCAGCGACCGGATGCGCGTGGTCGAGCGGTTCACGCGGGTGGCCGACGACGACATCATGTACACGTTCAGGGTGGAGGACCCGGCGACCTGGGTCCGTCCCTGGACGGCCGAGATGCCCATGAAGAGGTCGCGCGGGCCGCTCTTCGAGCACGCCTGCCACGAGGGCAACTACGGCCTGTTCAACATCCTCGCGGGCGCGCGGGCCGAGGAAGCGCGGGCGGCGGCCGAGCAGCAACAACAGGACTAACCGGAGACCGTCGCCTGCGGTTCCGCCCGTTTCGCGAACAAGTCCCGCCAGGGAGTCGGCGCCATCCGCGGAAGGCGCTGACTCCGTGTCGCGCAAGACTCGCCGCTTGACGCCGTCTGTCCGGTCAACCGCGCCGACCGGGACCGGCGCCCGCGCAGACCCTGCCGCCGTACGCAACACGGGCACCCTGTCGCTGGTCGCGGCAGGGTGCCCGTCGTTCTTTCCCGCCGGTATCCGCCCCGGCTCAGTTCCCCAGCGGCTCCGACTGCGCGCCGGTCTGCACCGCCCACAGGCGGTTGCGGGTCAGCAGGTACATGACGCCGTCGCGCACGACGGGGGTGCTGTAGACCGAGGCGCCCATGTTGACCTCGGCCAGCAGCTCCATCTCGGTGCCCGCCCGCAGCACCGCGATGTCGCCGTCCTCGTCGCCCAGGTACACCTTGCCGTCGGCGACGAACGGCGAGCCCCAGACGGCCGCGAACGTGTCGTAGGTCCAGTGGTACTCGCCCGTGTTCGGGTCGAGGGCGTGCAGGAAGCCCGAGAGGCTCGAGATGTAGAGGACGCCGTCGGCGATGGCCGCCGTCGACATGGTGCGGTAGAAGTCCTCGCCGTCGCGGCTCCACACCTTGTGGGTGTCGGTGACGTCGCCCGAGCCGGTGGCGTCGATGACGTAGAAGTGGCCGGGGGCCTCGCCGTGCTCGGGGTCCTGGCCGACCCCCACGTAGACCTTGTCCTCCCAGATCACCGGGGTCGCGAGGATGTTGTTGCGCGTGCCGCGCCCCCCGAGAATCCACTCCGAGTCGGGCGGGTTGCAGTCGAACTGCCAGAGCTGCTCGCCGGTCTCGGGGTCGAGGCTGTAGACGATGCCGTCGCCGCCGGCCACGATGAGCTGCGCGCGCCCTTGGATGACCCCGTAGGCGGGGTTGGTCCAGCTTCCGTGCAGCACCCCCTCGCCGACGTCGGTGTTCTCCCACAGCAGTTCGCCGGTGTTCTTGTCGAGGGCGATGACGTGGGGGCGAGAACGGCGAGGGGATGTTGACGTGGCCCTCGTCGACGCCGTTGCTCGTCACCGTGAAGAGCACGTCGCCGATGACGAGGGGCGACCCGGTGGCGAGGTTGTGGGGGAACACGTCGAGCTCGCCGATCATGTCGTACGACCAGATGATGTCGCCGTCGGTCGGGTCGGTGCCCGGCTCGTCGGTGAACGGCCCGTCGTTGCCGTCGGCGAGCCCGTTGGCGTCGAGGCAGATGACGTGGGCCTGGTTCGAGACGTACCAGACGCGGTCGCCGTCGACGAACGCGGTCGAGCAGACGCCCTGCAGCGGCCAGTCGTTGACCCGGCCCGCCGACAGCTTCTCGTGCACCATCTGCCAGACGAACTCGCCGGTCGCGGCGTCGAACGCCATCACCACGCCCATGTCGCCCTGGTAGGCGGGGTTGCGGACCCCCTCGTTGTTGGTGCCGACGTAGACCTTGCCGTTGGCCACGACGGGG
The DNA here is from genome assembly GCA_963666855.2 of Vicinamibacterales bacterium. GTDB lineage: Bacteria > Acidobacteriota > Vicinamibacteria > Vicinamibacterales > UBA8438 > JAJEEA01. The sequence goes on along the minus strand of CAXXTG010000087.1, from coordinate 1,661 downwards.
CCGCCGTAGGCCTGCGAGCCGACCGGCTGGGTCCACAGGATGTTCTCGCCCGACCGGGGGTCCCAGTTCTCGGGGACGCCGGTTTCGTCGGAGACCATGTTGCGGGACGGCGTGTTGCCGAACATCGCCACTTCGTCCTGGGCCGCGGCCGGGGCCGCGGCCGCCGCGACGGCGAGGGCGGCGATCAGTAGACGGGTTGCGCCTTGTCGAGTCATTGGTTCTCCACCACGCTGACGTTGTCGAAGTAGATGTCGATCGGCGAGTAGCCGATGATGCCGGGGCTGCCGTTGCGGTTGGGCATCGGGTCCTCGGCGGTGATCGTCCACTCGGCCGGCTCGGGCTCGTCGCGGGGCCAGACCTTGCCGCGCACCAGCCCCCGGTCGCCGTCCACGTCGACCCGGAGCTTCAGGCGGTACCAGGTCTCCGCCTCCCACTCGAAGTCGACCTCCTCGCGGATGCGCAGTTCGGCCGCCCACGACTGGATCTGGATCTTCCGGCGGTTGCCCTGCAGGTCCATCGTGTAGCCGCTGTTGATGAGCCCGATGTCGGGCCGCCGCCGGCGCCACTGCGAGGCCCTGACGTCGGCCTGCACCGTGTAGCCGGACATGTCCGTCGGGCCGAGGTAGGTGGCGTGGCGGTGGATGCCGGTGCGCGAGGCGCCCTTCCGGAACACCTGGTCGCCGTCGAGCTCCTCGACGGCGAGGCTGCCGCCGCCGCCGATCCAGTGCGGCGGGCGTCCGCTCTCGAAGTTCTCGGACCACGGCAGGGGGGCGTAGGCGCGCACCTGGGCCACGGCGCTCAACTCGCCGACGGTGGCGGTGACCGTGCCGGCCTGGTTCGAGGCGCGGTCGTCGGTGGCGAGGACGCCCGTCCGGCGAGATGCCGGCCCCCGCGAGGCCGTCGACCGACCAGGCCGCGTCGCGGGCCCCGATGAAGCGGCCGTTCTCGTCGTAGGCGCGCACGCGGAACTCGACGGTGTCGCCGGCCGACGCGATGACCTCCGCCGGCACCACCTGCAGGCTCGCCGCGGTGTCCATGGGGGCGGTCTCGGCCGGCTCCGCGGGCGCGGTCCCCGGCGCCGCCGCGAACGGCGCGTCGGGGTCGCCGATGGCGTAGATGCCCGACTCGGCGGTCACGTAGAGCCGCCCGTAGCCCACCGCGAACGACCCGTAGATCTCGGCGTAGCGGCCGTCCTCGACCGCCAGCTCGTCGTGGTCGAGCTCGGTGGCGCCGTCGGGCCCCGGCTCGAGGATGGTGACGTTGCCGTTGGTCTCGGTGACGAACAGCTTGCCGTCGGCCCACACCGGCGACGCCTTGCCGACGGTGCCGACGCTCTGCTCCCACGCGACGGCGCCGGTCGCGGCGTCGAGGGCGAACAGGTTCGCGGAGTTGTCGATGACGTAGAGCCGCCCGTCGTGCAGCAGCGGCGACGAGAACCCGACCGCGAGCTCGTCGGCCCGCCAGCGCTCGTGGGTGGCGGTGACGTCCCCCTCGCCGGTGGCGTCGATCGCGACCACCCGGCCCATGATGCCCGAGTCGACGTTCTCCTCGCTGTGGGCCGCGTACACGGTGTCGCCGGCGAGCACCGGCGAGACGTTGATGCCCCGCTTGCTCAACTGGTACTGCCACAACCCTGCGGCCGGTGCGCGCGTTCAGGGCGT
>CAXXTG010000086.1:0-7986 GCA_963666855.2 Vicinamibacterales bacterium | reverse complement strand
TGCCATACCGTTGCTTCCGTACACGGAGCGTACCGGCCGTCTGTACACCGGGCGTACCGGCCGTCCTCGTTTGGGCGTTGCTGTGGTTGGCCGGGGGCGGTCCCGGCGCCGCCCTGGCGCAGTCCGCGCCGGACGACCGCGCCCTCCTCACGCGCTACTGCGTGGGCTGCCACAACGACCGCACCCTGACCGCGGGGGTCTCCCTGCAGGGCGTCGACGTCGACGGGGTCGGCGAGCACGCCGGCGAGGTCGAGCTGTGGGAGCGGGTGATCCGCAAGCTGCGGACCCGCGCGATGCCCCCGGCGGGCCGGCCGCGGCCGACCGAGGCGCAGTACGAGGGGGTCGTCGCCCGCCTCGAGACGGCGATCGACGCCGCCGCGGCGGCCGACCCGAACCCCGGCCGGCGCCCCGCCGTGCACCGCCTCAACCGCGCCGAGTACGCCAACGCCATCCGCGACCTCCTCGCCCTCGACGTCGACACCCGGACGCTGCTGCCGGCCGACGACTCGGGCTTCGGCTTCGACAACATCGCCGACGTGCTGTCGGTGTCGCCCATGCTGACCGAGCGCTACCTGTCGGCGGCGCGCAAGATCAGCCGGCTCGCGGTGGGCGACCCGAACCTCGCCCCGTCGACCGAGATCTTCACCGTCGACAAGTACCTGAAGCAGGACGCGCGGGTCAGCGACGACCTGCCGTTCGGCTCGCGGGGCGGGCTCGCGGTGCGGCACACCTTCCCGGTGGACGGCGAGTACGTCGTCAAGATCTACCTCGCCCGCACCTACGACGGGCGTCTGCGCGGCCTCGCCGACCGGCACGAGATGGAGGTGCGGCTCGACGGCGCCCTCGTCGAGACGCTCACCGTGGGCGGCCCCATCCTCGACGCGTCGGGGGCCGAGCAGCGGCGCGACTACCGCAACGCGGCCGACGACGGCCAGGAGGTGCGGTTCAGGGTCCCCGCCGGTCCCCACCTGCTCGCGGTGACCTTCGTCGACCAGGCCGCGGTGCTCGAGGGCATGCGCCGGCCCCACTACGCGGTCACGAGCTACGAGTACGCGGGCGACCAGACCCACGATCCGGGCGTCGGCCGCGTCGAGCTGCGGGGGCCCTACGACGTCACCGGCCGCGGCGACACCCCGAGCCGGCGCGCCATCTTCGTCTGCCGGCCCCCGGCCGAGGCGGCGCCGTCCGGTCCCGAAGAGGTCGCCTGCGCCCGCGAGATTCTGGGGGCGCTCGGGCGCCGCGCGTTCCGGCGGCCGCTCGACGACGGCGACCTCGACATGCTGCTCGATTTCTTCCATCTCGGGCGCGAGGGCGGCGACTTCGACGCCGGCGTCGAGATGGCCCTGCGCCGGGTGCTCGTGAGCCCCGACTTCCTGTTCCGGCGCGAGCGCGACCCGGCGGGGGCGGCCCCCGGGGCGCCGTACCTCGTCAACGAGCACGAGTTGGCGGCGCGGCTGTCGTTCTTCCTGTGGAGCAGCATTCCCGACGACGAGCTGCTCGACCTCGCCGACCGGGGCGCGTTGCGCGAGCCGGGCGTGCTCGAGGCCCAGGTGGAGCGGATGCTCGCCGACCCCCGCGCCGCGTCGCTCGTCGACAACTTCGGCGGCCAGTGGCTGTACCTCCGCAACATGGCCCTGGTGGCCCCCGACCCCTACGCCTTCGCCGACTTCGACGCCAACCTCCGCGGGGCGATGGCCCGCGAGATGGAGCTGTTCCTCGACCGCCAGATCCGCCGCGACCACAGCGTCCTCGAGCTGCTGACGTCGGACGAGACGTTCGTCAACCAGCGGCTGGCCGAGCACTACGGCATCCCCGGCGTCTACGGCAACCACTTCCGGCCCGTCGCCCTCGACGGCGACCTGTCGCCGCGGCGGGGCCTGCTCGGCAAGGGCAGCCTGCTGACGGTGACCTCGTACGCGCACCGCACGTCGCCGGTGGTCCGGGGCAAGTGGCTGCTCGAGAACATCCTCGGCTCGCCGCCCCCGCCGCCCCCGCCCGACGTGCCCGCCCTGGCCGAGAACGACGACAGCGGAGAGCCGCCCCGCTCGGTGCGCGAGCGGCTCGAGGTGCACCGCGCGAACCCCGCGTGCGCGGGCTGCCACCGGGTCATGGACCCCCTCGGCTTCGCGCTGGAGAACTTCGACGCCATCGGCCGCTGGCGCACGGTGACCGAGGCGGGGACGCCGGTGGACGCGGCGGGCGAGCTCGTGGACGGGACCGCGGTGGACGGCCCCGAGTCGCTGGCCGCGGCCCTCATCGAGCGGCCGGAGAGCTTCGTGATCACCGTGACCGAGAAGCTGATGACCTATGGGCTCGGGCGCGGTGTAGAGTATTACGACGCCCCGGCGGTGCGCCGCGTCGTCCGCGAGGCGGCGGACGACGATTACCGCTGGTCGTCGATCATCGCGGGCATCGCCCGCAGCGTGCCGTTTCAACTGCGGAGAGGCCCCGCGTCATGATCACCGAGATGGCGATCATCGCGGGCATCGCCCGTAGCGTGTTGTTTCAACTGAGGAGAGGTTCCGCGTCATGATCATCACCAAGATGGCCCTGCCCCGGCGGACGTTCCTGCGCGGCGTCGGCGCCACCCTGGCCCTGCCCCTGCTCGACGGGATGGTGCCGGCCCTGTCGGCGATGCGGAACACCGCGGCGCGGCCCCGGGCGCGGCTCTACGTCGGCTACGTCCCGAACGGCGTCATCATGGACCAGTGGACGCCGGCGGCCGAGGGGCGCGACTTCATCCTGCCGCAGACCCTCGCCCCCCTCGCGCCGTTCCAGGACCAGGTGACGGTGGTGAGCGGGCTCCAGAGCGAGCCGATGTTCCCCCTGCCGGGCGAGGGCACCGGCGACCACGTGCGCGCCGCCTCCGCGTTCCTCACCGGGGTGCACCCCAAGAAGACCGAGGGGCCGGACATCCGCGGCGGCACGTCGATGGACCAGATCGCGGCCGCGAAGATCGGCCAGGACACCCAGCTCACGTCGCTCGAGCTCGCCCTCGACCCGAACGAGCTGATCGGCGCCTGCGAGGCGGGCTGGAGCTGCGCCTACGCCAACACCCTGTCGTGGCGCAACCCGACCACCCCGCTCCCGATGGAGAACCAGCCGCGGGCGGTCTTCGAGCGCCTCTTCGGCGACACCGACGACACCAGCCAGGCGGCCCGGCTCGCCCGCATCCGCGAGGACCGCAGCATCCTCGACTCGCTGGTGCACGAGGTCGACGACTTCCGGCACACCCTCGCCCCCGCCGACCGGGACAAGGTCGACCAGTACCTCGACGCGATCCGCGACATCGAGCGGCGCATCCGGCTCGCCGAGCTGCAGAGCCATGTCGAGCTGCCCGAGCTGGCCCGGCCCACCGGGGGCATCCCCGACACCTTCGCCGAGCACGCGCGGCTGATGTTCGACCTGCAGGTGCTGGCCCTGCAGACCGACATGACCCGGGTCATCACGTTCATGATGTCGCGCGAGGTCAGCCCGCGGACCTATCCCGAGCTGGGCATCCCCGATCCGCACCACGGGCTCTCGCACCACCAGAACCGCCCGGTGCAGATGGAGAAGCTGGCCAAGCTGAACCGTCACCACATCGAGCAGTTCGCGTACTTCGTCGGGCGTCTCGCGGAGACGCCGGACGGCGACGGCAGCCTCCTCGACCACATGATGATGCTCTACGGCTGCGGCATCAGCGACGGCAACCAGCACCTGCACGTCAACCTGCCGATCGTGCTCGTCGGCGGCTCGGCCGGCCGCATGCGCGGCGGCCGCCACGTGCGCGTGGCCGACGAGACGCCGCTGACCAACCTGCAGCTCAGCCTGCTCGACAAGGTCGGGGTGCCGACCGAGAAGCTCGGCGACAGCACCGGCCAGTTGAAGCACCTGTCGGACGTGTAGGAATCAGCGCCGGCTTCCGGCTCCTCGGGTGGTCCGGCTGCACATCGCGTAGAGGAGGCGCGGGTCGTGGGCGATTACGCCCCCTGGATGCTCGTCATGCAGTTCCTGACGTTGGCGGCGGCGTTGGTGGGGGCGATCACCGGGGTCTGGAACACCCTCCAGTTCCGGGAGTTGAGGGGCAGGGTGAATACGCTGGAGACGGCGCACAACGCGCACGTCAACACGCCGGGGCTGCACGGGCACGCGTGAGCCTGCGCCACCCCCCCGCCACGCCGCACGCTGGACTCGGTGTCGCGGACGGCGCAGGTACGCGTCCGCGTGTCTGCGCCCACCGTCGGCGAGTTTGGGCCGTTGCCCGCTCAGGAGCTTCCGACCAGCGGGACCGCCCGCTCAGTGGTGATGGTGGTGGTACGCCTCGTGCTCGGCGTGCGCCTTGTCGCGCTGGATCTTCTTCGCCGCTTGGCGCGCGAGGCCCAGGTTGCGCTGCCGCGTCCCGTCGGAGCTGACGGAGGAGATCGACAGCAGCTTCTCCAGGTCGACGCCCCGGCACGTCGGACAGGCGGGGGCGGTGCCCGGCAGCACCAGCAGTTCGAACTGCTTCCGGCACGCGCGGCATTCGTACTCGTAGATCGGCATCATCTCCTCGCTTGAGACAGTGATCGACGGCGAGCTACCAGCTCCCCGGAGGCCCAGCCGTGTTCCTGCGGTTTGTGCGCTTGGCGCCCGGCAAGGTGATTCCCCGTCGGTGCCCTCGCGCAATCAGGTCGACGCAACCGGCCGGACCGGGATGACGGAGGGCGCCGCCTGCCGCTGCCGCCGCTTGGCGCGGAGCAACAGCAGCCAGTGCGGGCACTTCTTGACGTCCGCGTAGAGGCGCTCGCAGTCGTCGCAGCGGACGCATTCGGTCATGTCGATCCGCGGTCCCTGGATGGCGCCCCATTCGCACGCCTTCTCGCAGATCTTGCACGTGTCGCACTCCTTCCACCGCTTGATGCGGAAGACCGTCGCCTTCGACAGGATCCCGAGGAACGCGCCCACCGGGCAGAGGAACCGGCAGTAGAGGTTTCGCACGAACACCGTGGCCACGAGCAGCACGGCCAGCGCGACCCACATCGCGGTGGTGCCGCGCCGGGTGAACATCCAGAACGGCTCGACCCAGCGGTACGCGGGGATGTCCGCGGTGCCCAGGAAGTAGAGCAGGACCGCGGCCAGGAGCCCGTACTTGATCCAGGCCGCGCGGCGTTCAAGCCACGCCGGCACCTCGACCCGCAGCTTGGCCGGCACCACCCGGTCCATCAACTGGGTGAGGGCGCCGAAGGCGCAGACGCGCCCGCAGTAGAGCCGTCCCCACAGCACGGTGGTGACGACCGTGAACACCGCGAACAGGTACCAGGCGAGGCTGTAGCGGAAGACCGGCATGTTCCCGGTCACCAGCCCGTAGACGTTGACGACGGAGATGAGCTGGCTCTTCGTGAACCCCATGTAGGCGACGGCGGCGGCCAGGGTCACGTACTTGAGGGGCACGCTCTTCCTGAAGAATCCCACGAGGACCAGCGCCGCGAAGCCGGTGAAGAACCCGATATCGACGGCCTGGTCGCGGAGCAGGGTGCCCCAGGTCTCCGTCTCCGCCTCGTCGTCCGCGAAGCTCCAGGCGTCGTCACCCTCCTCGTCGTCCTCGAAGCCCCATCCGTCGTCTTCCGCGTCGTCCTCGAAGCCCCATCCGTCGTCTTCCTCCTCGAAGTCCCACCCGTCATCGGCCGGCTGCCCGTCGACGCCGGCCGGTTCGGACGCCGGCGGGGACGGAGCGGCGGCGGGCTCCGGCTGCGCCGCGTACGGTGCGGCCGGCCCGATTCCCGCGATCAGGAGCGCCGCGAGGGCCAGGACCCGGATCACCGCAGGCCTCCCTCGGGGCTCAGGAACTGCCGCGCGATGCGCCGGGCCCCGTTGCGCACGGCCCGGGTCGCGCTGCGGACGGTGATGGTGGCGGTGGCCACCGAGTCGATGTCGGCCCCGACCCGGAACCGGTCGCGTACGCTCTTGCGGACGAACTGCGCGCCGTACTCGGGGGTGTCGATCGAGAAGTAGCCGTACGGCTCGTGGTGCCGGGCGACGATGATGCCGGTGAGTTCGGCGTCGAGGTCGACCCCCACGAGCACCTGGATGGGGCCGTCGTAGCCGCGCTCGAGCGGCTCGAGCTCGGTGGTCCAGAACGCGAAGCCGACGATGCCGCCGTCGGCGGCGAGCGCCTTGAAGTGGGGCGGCGACCCCCCCTTGGGCGAGAACGAGGCGGCGTTCGGGAACAGCTTGCCGAGCTGCTCCTGCAGCAGCGGGTCGAACGGCGACTGGCTCTCCAGGACCACGACGCCGGCAAGCAGCAGCGCGAGGATGGGAATTCTCATAGAATTGCCCGAAGTTTACCCCAACGGGAGGACCCATGCCGCGCATCAGACCCGGCGCGACCGCCGCCGCGTTGCTCTTCGCCGCCTTCGCCGCGTCCCCGGGCGCGTCCGCGCAGGACCTGTACGACGCCGTCGCCCTCGACTGCTCGTTCACGGTGATCGCCACCGCGGACTGGACCGGGGGCGCCGCCGAGGCCGGCGTCGATTCCTCGACGCTGTCGCTGCGCTTCGAGGAGATCGACGCCGACGGCGCGACGGCGGCGATCGTCGGCCCCTACGGCGCGTCGCACATCATCGTGCGCCAGACCGGCGACTACCTCCACCTCGTCCAGATGTTCACGGTGGGGCCGCTGTACACGACGACGGTGATCGACCGGGAGACGGCGGACGGCCGGCTGATGGCGGTGCACACGCGCCACGAGTACACCGACACCCGGCTCGTCGGGTTCACCTCGCGGCCCGAGCAGTACGTCGGCGACTGCGCGGTGGAGTTCTGATCCGGCGGATCGGGCGGACGGCGTCCGGCCGGCGACATCGGGATGCCCTGCTGCCGGTCCCGTCGTACGGGGCGGGGGACGGTGATCGGGACAAGCGCACGAACGGCGCCGTAGAGCCCGGGTCGATTGAGTCGCCTGGACTTCTCGAACCGTCGAGACGGGTGCCGGGCGGTTTCGCTGGTCGAGGCGCGCTGCCGAAGCCGGCGGGAACGCGCGGCGCACTTGGGGGAACGGGCCCGGCCGGGTTCCAGGTGGAGGCGGGCCGACGTCGGTGGGAACGCGGGTGCCGGCCGGCGCGAAGGTTCGGAGAACGGCGATGATGCCACCGAAGCAGGCGGTCCGTTTTCTCGTGGTCGCGTTGGCGTTCGGGCTCGGTTCCGCGCGCGGCGCGTCCGGAGAGCAGTCGATGCCGGCGGTCGAGATCGACGAAGGCGTGTCCTGGGTCCTGGCCGAGCACCGGGCGGCGACGCTGTCCGATCTGCGGTACCGCTACCACCTACGGATTCCCCGCGCGCGCAACGCGCCCGTCACGGGGACCGTCGAGATCCGCTTCACGTGGTCCGACCCCCCGGGGCCTCGACGTCGTGCTGGACTTCAAGGACCCGTCCCGGCGTGTCGCGGCGGTCCGGGCCAACGGCGCGGCCGTCGACTGGGCGCCCCGGCACGACCACGTCGTCGTTCCCGCCGCCGCCCTGCGCCCCGACGACGAGAACCGCGTGGAGCTCGACTTCGAGGCGGGCGACGAGGCCCTGAACCGGAACGACGACTTCCTTTACACCCTCTTCGTGCCCGACCGGGCGCACTTCTCGCTGCCGCTCTTCGACCAGCCCAACCTGAAGGCGCGCTTCGCGCTGACCCTGGAGGCGCCCGCCGGCTGGGTGGCGGTGGCCAACGGGGAGACCGTCGAGGCGCCGGACTCGTCGGGAGGAGGGCGGACCGGCGGCTTGGGGCTTCGCGGAGACGCAGCCGATTCCGACGTACCTGTTCGCGTTCGCGGCCGGCCGCTTCCAGATCGAGGAGGCGGAGCGGGCGGGCCGCAAGCTGCGGATGTTCCACCGCGAGACCGACGCCGCGAAGGTGGCGCGCAACCGGGACGCCGTCTTCGACCTGCACGCCGCCGCCCTCGACTGGCTCGAAGACTATACGGGGATCCCCTACCCGTTCGGCAAGTTCGACTTCGTGCTCATCCCGCCCTTCAGTAC
>CAXXTG010000085.1:0-11755 GCA_963666855.2 Vicinamibacterales bacterium | reverse complement strand
CCCGGCACCGTCGGCGCCTACAACCAGTTCTGGATGGACAGCGGCAAGAACGTGACCGAGGACCGGCGCACGTCGCTGATCACCGACCCGCCGGACGGCCGTATTCCGTGGACCGAGGCGGGGCGCGAGCGGCTCGAGAGCGACCTCGCGCGGTACGGGGTCGGCCCCTTCGACACCTACGAGGACGCCGACACCGGCGAGCGCTGCCTGACCGACGGGCTGCCCCTGGTGCCCCTGCAGGGCTACAACATGAACTACCACATCCTGCAGTCGCCGGGCTGGGTGGCGATTCTCAACGAGATGTTCCACGAGTACCGGATGATTCCGGTGGACGGCCGGGACACCCTTCCCGCCGACATCGGCATGATGCTCGGCGACGCCCGCGGCCGGTGGGAGGGCGACACCCTCGTGGTCGAGACGACCAACTTCTCGGACAAGCGGCACTTCCTGTGGCGCGCGACGTGGCGGGGGGCGCGGCCGGGGCTGCATCTCGTCGAGCGGTTCACCCGCATCGACGACGAGACCATCGACTACGAGTTCACGATGACCGACCCGGAGATGTTCACCCAGCCGTGGACGGCCAGCGTCCCCATGACCACCGACCAGGAGTCACGCGGCGTGACCTCGGGGCCCCTGTTCGAGTACGCCTGCCACGAGGGCAACTACGGGCTGCTGAACATCATGCGCGGCGCCCGCGTCGAGGAGCTGGAGTGATGGCGCTCTTGTACGTGTCGTTCCAGGACGACGACCGGATCGCGATCTTCACGCAGGACCCGGCGACCGGCGCGATCAGCCGCCGGGAGGATGTCGCGGTCGAGGGCGGCCCCGCGCCGATGGCCCTCAGCCCCGACAAGCGGGTGCTCCACGTGGGCCGGCGGGGGAGCCAGCAGCTCTCGAGCTTTGCGGTGGACCCGCACACCGGGGGGCTGTCGCTCATTCGGACGGTGCCCCTGCAGGGCGAGCCGGTGTACGTGGCGACCGACCGGTCGGGGCGCTACGTCCTGTCCGCCTACTACTACCAGAGCACCGCCGCGGTGCACGCGGTGGGGCGCGACGGGGCGGCGACGTTCCCGCCGGTCGAGTGGCGGTTCACCGCCCACGGCGCCCACGCCATCCTGACCGACCGGTCCAACCGGTTCGCGTACGTGCCGCACATCGCCAACCGGGGCCCCAACGCGATCTTCCAGTTCACGTTCGACGAGGCGACGGGCCGGCTGACCCCGAACGCGCCGGCGCACTACGCCCCGGACGCCTATCTGGGGCCCCGCGCCCTGGCGTTCCACCCCGCGCTCGACATCGTGTACTTCTCCGACGAGCAGGGGGGCAGCGTCAGCGCCTACGCCATCGACGCGAAGAGCGGAACCCTGGCCCCGATCCAGACCATCTCCACGCTGCCGGACGGCTACGACGGGCCCAACACGTGCTCGCAGATAGCCATGCACCCGTCGGGGCGGTTCCTCTACGCGCCGAACCGCGGGCACAACAGCGTGGCCAGCTTCGCTGTCGATCCGGCGTCGGGCCGGCTGACGGCGACGGGCCGGGTGGCGACCGAGCCGGTGCCTCGGGCGTTCAACCTCGATCCGGCGGGCGGCTTCCTCTACTCGGCCGGCCTCGATTCGGGCCGCATCGCGTCGTACCGCATCGACCCGGACAGCGGCGCGCTGACCCCGCTCGAAACCTACGAGGGCGGGAACCGGCCGATGTGGGTGCTGCCGGCCGATCTCTGAGTCAGGGCGGCGGCGGGCGGCCCGAAGGGTCCGGTGGCGCGAGCCGCGCAGCGAGGACGAAGCGATGCACGGCCTGATGATGGACTACCCGCTGACGCTCGACCGCATCGTCGAGCACGCGGCCCGTCTGTTCCCCCACAAGCGGATAATCAGCCGGCAGCCCGACGGCGGGACGCACGAGTACACCTACGCCGACCTGCGCCGCCGCAGCCGGCGGCTCGCCGCCGCCCTCGCCGGCCTCGGCGTCGCGCCCGGCGACCGCGTGGGGACGTTCGCCTGGAACCACCACCAGCACCTGGAGATGTACTTCGGCATTCCCGGGGCGGGCGCGGTCTGCCACACCCTGAACGTCAGGCTCTTCCCCGCTCAGCTCGCCTACATCGTCAACCACGCCGAAGACCGGGTGGTCTTCATCGACGCCACGGTGCTGCCCCTCTTCGAACGGGTGGCCGGCGACATCGACTGCGTCGAGCACTACGTGCTCGTGAACGCGCCGCGCGACGTCGAGACGACGCTGCGGAACGTGCTGCACTACGAGGACCTCGTCGACGGCGCCGCGGACGACTTCGAGTGGCGGTCGACGGACGAGCGCATGGCGATGGGCCTGTGCTACACCAGCGGCACCACCGGCGACCCCAAGGGGGCCCTCTACAGCCACCGGTCGATGTTCCTGCACACCCTCGGCGAGAACCAGGCGATGGGGCTGGGCCTGACCGAGACCGACGTCGTCCTGCCGGTCGTCCCGCAGTTCCACGCGATGGCGTGGGGGCTGCCGTACGCGTGCACGCTGGCCGGGGCCGACGTGGTGATGCCCGGGCCGAACCTGCAGCCGGCGGCCCTCGCCGCGGCGATCGAGTCGCACCGGGTCACGGTGGCGGCGGGCGTCCCCAGCATCTGGAACGGGCTCTACCACGAGCTGAAGGCGAGGCCGCGCGACATCTCGTCCATCCGGTCGCTCGTCGTCGGCGGGTCGGCGATGCCCCGCGCCCTCATCGAGGGCTACGAGCGCGACCTCGGGGTCAACGTCCTGCACGCGTGGGGCATGACCGAGATGTCGCCGCTCGGCACGGTCTCGAAGCTGCAGCGGCAGCACGAGGCCCTGTCCGAGGCCGGGCGGTGGGACGTCAAGGCGCGGCAGGGCACGCCGCTGGGCGGGGTCGAGCTGCGCATCGTCGGCGACGACGGGGCGGAGACCGCGTGGGACGGCGAGACCATGGGCGAGCTGCAGGCGCGGGGGCCGTGGGTCATCCGCAGCTACTACAAGCGCGAGCCGACGGCGGACCACTTCACCGCCGACGGCTGGTTCCGCACCGGCGACGTCGGCACGATGAGCCCCGAAGGCTACCTGACGATCACCGACCGGACGAAGGACCTCGTGAAGAGCGGCGGCGAGTGGATCTCGTCGGTGGCCCTCGAGGGGGCGCTGATGGCCCATCCCGACGTGCTCGAGGCGGCGGTCATCGCGGTGCCCGACGAGAAGTGGGGCGAGCGGCCCCTGGCGGCGGTGGTGCGGACGGAGGGGAGTGCGGTCTCGGAGGACGCGCTGCGCGGGCATCTCGCCGAGAGCTTCGCCAAGTTCGAGATTCCCGACCGGTTCGTCTTCGTGGACGAGCTGCCCAAGACCAGCGTGGGGAAGTTCGACAAGAAGGTGCTGCGCGGCCGCCACGCGGAGGGGAGCCTGTGACGGGGCGACCCCTTGAGATTCGCAGCAAGGCACTTTGCCCGTCATCAGGGGTACGAGGGCGCCGCGGAGAGCGGACGCCGGAGCGCGAGGAGGTTTCCATGCCACGGTCCGGACGCATCGGCTGGATGTTGGCGGCGGTTCTGGTAGTTGTCCTGCTCGGCGCTGGCGGGGTGGCCGCGCAGTCGTCGACGACGAACCCCTGGCGGGCCACCTTCGGCTGGGAGAAGCTGCCGGAGGGACGGGTCATGGGAACGGTGAGCGGCGTGTTCCCGGACCCCGACGGACAGCACCTCTGGATTCTTGACCGGTGCGGCGCCAACGAGTGCGCGGGCACCGACCTGGCCCCCATCATGAAGTTCGACCTCGAGGGCAACCTCGTCGACAGCTTCGGGGCCGGACTCTTCGCCTTCCCCCACGGCTTCTTCCTCGACCACGAGGGCTTCCTGTGGGTGACCGAGGGCGGGTCGCACGGCGACCGCCGGGCGGCGTTGGGCGAGAGCCTGGGCATCGGCCACCAGGTGCTGAAGCTGAACCAGCGGGGCGAGGTCGTCATGCGCCTCGGCGAGGCGGGGGTCTGGGGCGACGACGAGTCGCACTTCAACGGGCCGTCCGGGGTGGTGGTCTCGCCCGAGGGCGACATCTGGGTGTCGGACGGGCACCGCGGCGGCAACAACCGCATCGTGAAGTTCTCGGCCGACGGCACGTTCCTCTTCGCGATCGGCGGGGGCGTCGGCTCGGAGAGCAAGGAGGCGGCCCGCTTCAGCGACCCTCACGACATCAAGATGGACTCGCAGGGCCGGGTCTACGTGGCCGACCGCGGCAATAGCCGCATCCAGGTGTTCGACCCCGACGGCGACCTGCTCTACATCTGGACCCACTACGGCAAGCCGAGCGGGCTGTTCATCGACCGCAACGACATCCTCTACGCCGGCGACGGGCTCTCCGGCATGGTCCGCACCGGCCCCCCCGACAACTGGCGCAGCAACCTCGGCTGGGAGAAGGGCGTGCGCATCGGCGACCTGAAGACCGAGCAGGCCTGGGTGACGCACTTCATCCCCCAGCACGACGAGGACGTGGGGGCCGGCATCGAGTTCCTCGGGGTGGACTTCGACGGCAACATCTACGCGGGCGAGGTGAGCCGCCGCCGGCTCGTGCGCTACGTGCTGCACCGGCCGTCCGAACTGCTGAAGCGGTGACGGATCGCACTTCTCCGGCCGGCCGGCAGTCGCCGCAGCACGGTGCGGACGCGGCTGAGGCCGCAGGCGCCGGTTGGCGGGCTAGAATACCCGCGCGGAAACGAGCACTTCGAGTTGGACGGACTCTCGACCAAAGGAATGGACCCATGCGCAGATTGCACACGTTGACGGTTCTCGGTTTGGCACTCGGCCTGCTCCTGGGCGCGACCGCCCCGGCGTCGGCGCAGTTCAGGGCGGCGGACTTCGAGTTCGGCGACCGGTTCGCCCTGCCGGAGGGCGAGGAGTCGCCGATCTGGAACCCCGCGATGCGGAAGCTGCTCGACGGCGGCCCGATGATCGGCGGCACGATCAGGGCCACCGACGCGCGCACCTACTGCGCGATGGCCGCGGCCGGCTACGACTTCATGTGGGTCGAGATGCAGCACGAGGCGACCTCCTGGGAGCAGGTGGCGCGCCTGTGGCGGACCTGCCCCGGACCGGCGGCGCCGGGCGCCCGCGTGGCGTACGCCGACGAGCGGGAGATTCAGCACGCCACCGACATGGGCGCCGCCGTCATCGTGGTGCCGACGGTCGACAGCGTGGAAGAGGCGCAGGCCGCCGTCGACTGGACGTACTTCCCGCCCATGGGCCGCCGCAGCTCGGGCGGCGGGCAGGGCCCGGGCGAGCTCTGGAACGACGTGCCCGGCGGCTACCGCCAGACGTGGAACGACAACGTCGTGCTCCTCCTGATGATCGAGACGCTGGAGGGCGTCGAGGCGGCCCGCGAGATCGCGCAGATCCCGGGCGTCGACGGGCTCTTCGCGGCGAGCGGCGACCTCGGCAACTTCTCGGGCTACGGCGAGGGCGACCCCGAGTACGAGGCGCTGATCACCGAGGTGTCGGCGGCCGCCAAGGAGGCCGGCATCCACGCCTGCGCCCCCCTGCGGTGGGCCGACCGGGCCGACTTCACGTGCTTCCAGGCCGGCACCGAGGCCGCCAACATCCGCCGCGGGGCCGCGGCGGAGATCGCGCAGGCCGAGGCCGCGTTCAACTCGACCGGCGGGGGCGGCGCCTCGTCGAACGCGGCGGCGCTGCTCGCCAACCTGACGGCCGAGTGCGGGTCCATCACCTACGAGGCGGACTGCTACGCGGCGGTCGAGGCCGCGGCGTCGGCGGCGGGCTCCCTGTCGGACGAGGATCGGGGGCTGCTCGTGGGCCGTCTCGGCGCGATCGCGGAAGCGAACCCGAACCAGGCCGCGCGCATCCGCGAAATCGCGGCGGGCGGCGGGCTCGAGGTGCAGTAGTCGGAAGGCTGGTCCGGTCCGGCGTCGTCTCCGGCGCCGGACCGGACCGAACGGTCCACCGGGGCGCGCGCCGCCGGTGTCGCAGGACGGGCCGGGTGTCGCAGGACGTGCCGGGTAAGGAGGGGGTCGATGAACAACCGATGGCGAAGGCTGCCGCGTGTCGTCGCGGCGTGTGCGTTGCTGGGGGCGCAGCCGATGGCGGCGGGCGCCCAGTCCGGCGCCGACGACGGTTGGGAGCTTCCGCGGACGGCGTGGGGCGACCCCGATCTGCAGGGGGTGTGGACTTCCGCGACGCTGACGCCGCTGGAGCGGCCGGCCGGGCAGGTGGGCCGCGAGGTGCTGACCGACGAGGAGGCGGCCGAGATCGAGCGGCGGACGGTGGAGAGCCGGGCCGCGAACGACGGCAAGTCGGCGCCGGGCACCGTCGGCGGCTACAACCAGGTGTGGCTGGACGCGGGGACCCGCATCACGGGCAGCCGGCGCACCTCGCTGATCGTCGATCCGCCCGACGGCCGCATTCCCTGGCGGCCCGGCGAGCGCGAGGCCCACGACCGGGAGCGCGCGCGCTACGGGGTCGGCCCGTTCCACTCCTACACGGACGCCGACACCGGCGAGCGCTGCATCACCGACGGCCTCCCGAACATGGTGCCGCTGCAGCCCTACAACATGAATCTGCAGGTCCTGCAGACGCCGGGGCAGGTGGTGATGCTGCACGAGATGTACCACGAGCTGCGGGTGATCCCGCTGGACGACCGCCCCCTCACGGGCATCGCGCAGTGGACCGGCGAGGCGCGGGGCCGCTGGGAGGGCGACACCCTCGTGGTCGAGACCGTCAACCTGGCCGACAAGCCCGACGCCTATTGGAGCTCGCCGTGGCGCAAGGCGCGCTCGACCCTGCGGCTCGTCGAACGGTTCACCCGGGTCGGGCCCGCGTCGATCGATTACACGTTCACGCTGGAGGACCCCGAGGTCTTCGAGCGGGCGTGGACGGCGTCGGCGCCCATGACCACCGACCAGGCGTCGCGCGGCGTCACGGCGGGGGAGCTATGGGAGTACGCCTGCCACGAGGGCAACCACGCGATGATCAACATCCTCAGCGGCGCCCGGGCCGAGGAGGCGCGGGTGGCGCGGGAGCGGGACTGACCGATTCCCGCTTCCTCCCGGGAAGCCCGCCGGCCGGGGAGGGCGCTCGTCCTGACGCTCGTCCCCGCCCTGCGGGCTTCTGCGCGGGCGCCGCGGTGCGGCCTGGGGCCGGCGCCCGCGCCATGTCCCGAGGCGTCGGCGCGCCGGATTAGGCGGCTGCGCACGTCCCGCGGGCACGCGGGCGGTCACGAGAGAGAGGACATCGAATGAGACGCCATGCTCTGCTCGGCTCGCTGGCGGCCTTCGCCGGAGCGGTTCTGGTCACATCGGTGGTCGCCGGGCAGGCGCCGGCGGACGGGGACGACCTGCGGGGCACGGTGCGCAGCCCGGCCGGCCCCGAAGCCGGCGTGTGGGTGATCGCCGAGACCGACGACCTCGACACCGGGTTCCGCAAGATCGTGGTGACCGACGGCGAGGGGCGCTTCCTCGTCCCCGATCTCCCCGAGGCGTCGTACCGGGTCTGGGTCCGCGGCTACGGCCTCGTCGACGCCGACCCGGTGACGGCGGAGCCGGGCGGGACCCTGGCCCTCGACGCGGCGCCCGCCGCCTCGCCGCAGGAGGCGGCGCAAGTCTATCCCGCCAACTACTGGTACTCGCTGCTCGAGCCGCCCGCCGCCGGCGAGTTCCCCGGCACCGGCCCCGCCGGCAACGGCATCGCGCGGGGCCTGCGGAGCCAGGCCGCGTGGGTCGACGTCACCAAGCAGGGCTGCCAGCTCTGCCACCAGATGGGCAACCGGTTCACGTTCGACATGGGCCGCCTCGACGGCTTCGACTCGTCGGCCGACGCCTGGGCCCACCGGCTGACGTTCGGCCAGCGCGGAAACCAGATGAGCGGCGTCCTCAACCGGTTCGGCCGCGAGCGGGGGCTCGCGATGTTCGCCGACTGGAGCGACCGCATCGCCGCCGGCGAGGTGCCCGAGGCGCCGCCGCGGCCCCGGGGGGTCGAGCGCAACCTCGTGCTGACGATGTGGGACTGGGCCGGCGAGACCTCCTACGTCCACGACGAGGTGACCACCGACAAGCGCGACCCCACCGTCAACGCCGGCGGGCTGGTCTACGGGGTGTCCATCACCACCGACAAGCTCGTCATCACCGACACGGCGACGGCACCGGTCCGATCGAGCTCGACGTGCCCCTGCGCGAGCCGCGCGAGATGGTGCCGTCGATGTTCCCGACCGCGCCCGGCTTCGAGCCGTCGCCGTACTGGGGCGACGAGATCATCTTCGACGCCCCCGCCAACCCCCACAACCCGATGATGGACGCGCGGGGCCGGGTGTGGCTGACCTCGACCGTGCGCCGCGCGAGAACCCGGACTGGTGCCGGGCGGGTTCGGACCACCCCTCGGCCCGCTACTTCCCCGTCGACCGCAGCGGGCGGCAGATCTCCGTCTACGACCCCGCCACCGAGGGCTGGCAGCTCATCGACACGTGCTACGGCACCCACCACCTGCAGTTCGGCGAGGACGCGCGGGACACCCTGTGGCTCAGCGGCGACCCGAACGTCGTCGGTTGGCTCGACACGAAGCTCTACGACGAGACCGGCGACGAGCGGCGATCGCAGGGCTGGTGCCCGACCGTCGTCGACACCAACGGCGACGGCGTCATCACGCGGCCCTGGAACGAGCCGGGCGGCGAGGTCGACCCGGGGCGCGACACCCGCATCGCCGGCTTCGCCTACGGCATCATCGCCAACCCCGTCGACGACACCGCGTGGGTCGCCCGCACCGGGCCGTTCCCCGGCCGCCTCGTCCGCCTCGACCGCGGCGACGACCCCCCGGAGACGTGCATCGCCGAGGTCTACGAGCCGCCGTCGATCGAGAACCCCGCCGTCGACCCCGCGCGGACCGGGCACGCCCCCCGCGGCGTCGACGTCGACCGCAACGGCCTCATCTGGACCGCGCTCTCCGGCAGCGGCCACATGGCCAGCTTCGACCGCGGCAAGTGCGCCGTCCTGAACGGGCCGGACGCCACCGGCCAGCACTGCCCCGAGGGCTGGACCCTGTACCCCACCCCCGGGCCGCAGATGAAGGGCGTGACCGATCCCGGCAGCGCGGATTACCACTACTACAACTGGGTCGACCAGTTCGGCACCCTGGGCCTCGGCCCGAACGTCCCCATCGCCCCCGGCTCGGGGTCCGACTCGCTGCTCGCGCTCCTGCCCGACACCGGCGAGTGGGTCGTCCTGCGGGTGCCCTATCCGCTCGGCTTCTTCGCCCGCGGCCTCGACGGCCGCATCGACGACCCCGACGCCGGCTGGAAGGGCCGCGGGCTCTGGGCCAACTACGGCTCGAACCTCAACTGGCACATCGAGGGCGGGCAGGGGCGGCGCAGCGCCATCATCCACTTCCAACTCCGGCCCGACCCGCTGGCGGAGTGAGGGGGCCGGGGGGCGACTTCGGCGGCGTCCGGTCGACGACAAGTGACATTCGTGTGTGGGCGGATCCGTGTCTTGAAGTCGTTGAGTATTTTTACTCAATGAGTTAATCTTCATGAATGGCCCCGTTCCAACGCGCGCAGGTCGCCACGCTCGTCCAGCGTCTCGGCGAGCCGCCGCGCCGCATCATCGCGCTGTTCGGCCCCCGCCAGTCCGGCAAGACGACCATCGTCCGGCAGGCTCTCGGCCGGATTGACCGCCCCAGTCTGTACCTGCCGGTCGACGAACCCGACTCGCCGGTGGTCCGCATCCCGCCGTCCGCAACGGGGACGGCCGCCCCCGGGCGCCAACCGCGGGACGCGGAATGGCTCGTGCTCAGGTGGGAGGCCGCCCGCCGGGAGGCGGAAGGGTCGCCGCGCGGAGCGGTGCTCGTCCTGGACGAGATTCAGAAGATTCCCCAGTGGTCGGGGACCGTCAAGGGGCTGTGGGATGCGGACCGGGCCGCGGATCGGCCTCTGCACGTCGTCGTCCTGGGTTCGGCGCCCCTGCGCGTGCAATCGGGCCTGACGGAGAGTCTGGCCGGCCGCTTCGAACCGATGCGGGTGACGCACTGGTCGTTCCCCGAGATGGCCGATGCGTTCCGCTTCGATCTGCCGACCTATCTCTACTTCGGCGGCTTTCCGGGGGCCGCGTCCCTGGTTCGGGATCCGCAGTTGTGGCGCGAGTACATCCTGCGGGCGCTCGTCGAGCCGAACATCGATCGGGACCTGCTGGCGATGACGCGCGTGGACAAGCCGGCGCTGCTGAAGCGGCTGTTCGAGCTGGGGGCGAGCTGCTCGGGGCAGATTCTGTCGTACACCAAGATACTGGGGCAGCTTCAGGACGCCGGCAACACCACCACGTTGGCGCGCTACCTCGACCTGCTGGAGACCGCCGGGCTGCTCGCCGGGCTGCCGAAGTACGCCAGCCGCCCGCATCGACGGGGATCGAGCCCCAAGCTCACCGTGTTCAACACGGCGCTGATGACGGCCGGTTCCGGTTACTCGTTCGAGGAGGCGCAAGCCGATCGCACGTTCTGGGGGCGTATCGTCGAAAGCGCGGTCGGCGCCCACCTGCTCAACACGGCGACCTCGGACATCCGCCTGCACTATTGGCGGGACGGCCAGCACGAGGTCGATTTCGTTCTGCAACGCGGTCCTCGGCTCGTCGCCATGGAGGTGAAGAGCGGACCGAGACGGGGCGCGCTGACGGGCCTGGAGACGTTCAAGGAGCGCTTCCGGCCCCGCCGGTCGCTGCTCGTCGGCGAGGGCGGCGTGCCGATCAACGAGTTCCTGGCCGCGCCCGCCGGTCACTGGTTTGAAGAGGCATGAGCTGCACCGTTCCGCGGACCTGCACCGAGGTTCAGCCGCGGGGCGGCGGGCCGATCGGTGCCGCCTCGTGGCAGGGATCGGGCACGACGCGCCGTCATGTGATTGGACAGGGTGACGGCGAACCCCGGCGCGCCGACTTCCCGGTCGACCGGGGTCGCGACGCGATCTCCAGACCGCTCGCGGCCTTTCGGGCAGTGCCCGCCTACGTGCTGCTCGGCGATCCGGGATCCGGCAAAAGCACATCGTTCGGCGTCGAGTGCGACGCGCTCGAACCGGCCGCGTGCCTCGTCACCGCGCGCGATTTCCTGACGTTCGATCCCTCTGTCCGTCCGGACTGGCGCGGGAAGACCCTCTTCATCGACGGACTCGACGAGGTACGGGCCGGAAGCGGTGACGCGAGAAGGCCCCTCGACGGGATCCGCGCGCGGCTGGACGCCTTGGGCCGGCCGCCTTTCCGCCTGTCGTGCCGCGAGGCGGACTGGCTCGGCGCGAACGATCGGACCAACCTCGACAGGGTGTCTCCGCACGCCGGCCTGACCGTGCTGCGGCTGGACCCGCTGGCGGACCAGGACGTAGAGCGGATCCTGCGCGACCACCCCGGCATCCAAGACGCCGTTGCGTTCATGGCCGACGCCAAGGAGAAAGGGGTCGGAGGATTTCTGGAGAACCCCCAGTGCCTGAGCATGCTGGCCGATGTGGTGACGAACGGGGGCGGCTGGCCGGAAAGCCGCTTGGCGCTCTTCGAGCGGGCGTGCCTGCGGATGGCGCGGGAGCACAACGACGAGCACGATGCGGCGCGGCCGACTGGCGGCGGTGCTTTCCTCCGAAGAAGATCTGCTGGACGCCGCCGGGCGCTTGTGCGCGGTGATCCTCGTCGCGGACACCGCGGGCTGCGCGATTGCGCCCGGTTGTGAAGACCCCGACCATCCGCACGTGGGCCGGTGTGGGCGCGAGTACGAGGAGCCGTGCCGACGGGCGG
>CAXXTG010000084.1:0-17628 GCA_963666855.2 Vicinamibacterales bacterium | reverse complement strand
CGAAGACGGCATCGCCATCATCGACCAGCATGTGGCCCACGAGCGGGTGCTGTTCGAGCAGGTGATGGAGCGGCTGACGGCCGGCCGGCTCGAGAGCCAGGGGCTGCTGCAGCCTCTCGTGCTCGACCTGCCGCCGGCCGAACGGCAGGCCCTCGCCGCCCACGCGGACGTGCTGGAGCGGCTGGGGTTCGACGTGGAGGCGTTCGGCGGCGACAGCGTCCGCATCGCCGCGGTGCCCGCGCTGGTGCCCCTCGCCGCGTCAGAGGCGGCGGTGCGGGCGCTCGCCCAGGACCTCGACGGCCTCGACCGCGGCGCCGCCGTCGACGAGGCGCTGCGGCGGAGCGCCGCCACCACCGCGTGCCACGCCGCCGTCAAGGCCCACGACCGGCTGACGTCCGAGAAGATGGTCTGGATTCTCGACGCGCTGCGCCGCACCGCCCACTCGTCGGTCTGCCCCCACGGCCGCCCCGTCGTCCTCCGCCTCTCGCGCCGCGAAATCGAGAAGCGGTTCGAGCGCATCTGACGCGCGCCCATGAGCACCCCCGCCGAAGGCTGGCACGGGTGGGACGCCTACGCGCGGTTCTACGACTGGGAGAACGCCCAGACCGTCGGCCGCCGCGACGTCCGGTTCTGGGCCGATCTGGCCGCCCGCGCGGACGGGACGGTTCTGGAGCTGGGCTGCGGGACGGGGCGGCTCTCGGTGCCGGTCGCGCGCCGGGCGCCCCGCTTCGTCGGCATCGACCGGTCGGCGGCCATGCTGCGGAAGCTGCGGGCGCGGCTGCGGCGCGCCCGCCTGACCGGCCGCGCCTCGATCGTGCGCGGCGACATCCGCGCCCTGCCCTTCCGGCCCGACTGGGGCTGCCGCCTCGTCATGGCGCCCTACGGCATGCTGCAGTCGCTGCTGACCGACGACGACCTCGCCGCGACCCTCGCCGGCGTCGCCCGCGTGCTCGCGCCCGGCGGCACGTTCGGCGTCGACCTCGCCCCCGGGCTGCCGCGCTGGGGCGAGTACGCCCGGCGCGTCGGCCTGCGCGGCCCGATGAGCGGCGGCCGGCGGGTCACCCTGATCGAATCGGTCCGTCAGGCGCCCCGGCGGGGGCTGACCGTCTTCGATCAGGAGTTCGTCGAGACGGGCCGGGGAGGACGGCGGAAGAGCTACCCCGTCTCGATCGCGTTCCGCACCCTCGGTGTTCCCGAGATGGTCGATCGGATCGAGGGGGCCGGCTTCTCGGTCGACGCCGTGCTCGGCGGCTACCGGGAGGAAGCGTGGTCGGCGGACGCCGATATCTGGGTCATCATCGCGCGGCGGAGCTGACCGTGGAGTTGAGGCGGGCCGCCGCCGCTACCCGGCGGTGCGCTTCACGATGAAGTGGCCGACGAGGAAGACCGCGACCCCGAACCCGAAGATGCGGGGGCTGGGGCCCATGGGACCGGCGATGAGGATCGATTCGAGGAGCGCCGCCATCCCCAGCAACTGGAGTCCGCGGCCGACGTAGTAGAGGGTGCCGGGCATGGTTCAGTCTTCCTCTGCGCCGGCCGGCGGGGGAGAGGCGGCTGGTCCGGCGGCTTCGGCCTTGGCGGTCGGTCCGGCGGCCTCGGCCTTGGCGGCCGGTCCGGCGGCGGCATCGGCGCCCGCCGCGGCCCGGCGCTCGGCTTTGATGCGCCGCCACGCCGCGAGGCGGCGGCCGATCTCCTTCTCGAAGCCGCGCGCGGTCGGCGCGTAGTAGCGGCGGCCGGCGACCGAGGGGGGCAGGCAGCTCATCGCCGCCACCGCCTCGGGCTCGTCGTGCGCGTAGCGGTAGCCCTTGCCGTAGTCGAGGTCCTTCATCAGCCGCGTCGGCGCGTTGCGCAGGTGCAGCGGCACGGGGTCGGCGGCCTCGCGGTGGGCGTCGGCCGCGGCCTGCCCGTAGGCCCGGTACACGGCGTTGCTCTTCGGGGCCGTCGCCAGGTACACGGCGGCCTGGGCGAGGGCGGTGTTGCCTTCGGGCATGCCGATGAAGTGTACCGCCTCCTTGGCCGCGACCGCCACGGCGAGGGCCTGCGGGTCGGCGTTGCCGACGTCCTCCGACGCGAACCGCACGAGGCGGCGGGCGACGTACAGCGGGTCCTCGCCCGCCTCGACCATGCGGGCGAGCCAGTACACCGCGGCGTCGGGGTCGCTGTTGCGCATCGACTTGTGCAGGGCCGAGATCAGGTTGAAGTGCTCTTCGCCGCCCTTGTCGTAGAGCAGAGCGCGCCGCTGCATGGCGTCCGAGGCGAGGGCCAGGGTGAGCCGGGCGCCGCCGTCCGCCCCGCCCTCGGCGGCGCGGGCGAGGGCCGCCGCCGCCCCGAGCTCGAGCAGGTTCAGGGCGACCCGCGCGTCCCCGTTGGCGTGCCGGGCGATGGCCGCGAGGGCGTCGGGGTCGGCCTGCACCCCCTCGCCGCCCAGCCCGCGGTCGGCGTCGGCGAGGGCGCGGGCGAGCAGGGTGCCGACGGCCTCGCGCGACAGCGGCTTCAGCACGTAGACCTGCGAGCGGGAAAGGAGGGCCGCGTTCACCTCGAACGAGGGGTTCTCGGTGGTGGCGCCGACGAGGACGATGTCGCCGGCCTCGACGCGGGGGAGGAACGCGTCTTGCTGGGCCTTGTTGAAGCGGTGGATCTCGTCGACGAAGAGGATCGTCCGCCGGCCGCCGTGCGCGCGCGCCGCCTCGGCCCCCGCGAGCACCCCGCGGATCTCCTTGATGCCGGAGAGGACGGCGCTGAACGCGACGAACTTCGAGGTCGTCACGTCGGCGATGAGCCGGGCGAGGGTGGTCTTCCCGCTGCCGGGGGGACCCCACAGGATTATCGACCGCAACGTGTCGCGCTCGATCGC
This sequence comes from Vicinamibacterales bacterium, assembly GCA_963666855.2. Lineage (GTDB taxonomy): Bacteria > Acidobacteriota > Vicinamibacteria > Vicinamibacterales > UBA8438 > JAJEEA01. Next base: position 14,774 of record CAXXTG010000084.1, on the reverse strand, counting down.
CTGGCGCAGCGGGCGGCCGCGGCCGACGAGTTCGTCCTGGCCGACCAGCTCGTCGAAGCTCCGCGGACGCATACGCTCGGCCAGCGGGGTGTCGTCCGCCGACCGCGTTTCGCGGGCGGGTTCGTCGAAGAGGGACGGGGAGGTCATGCCGGTCGTGGCGCGCGCCGCGCCGTTCCCGCCGCGGTCGGGGTCGCTCCCGTCGCGGCTGTCGCTCGCGCCGCGGTCGGTGCCGCTCCCGTCGCGGTCGGGGTCGTTTCCGACGTGGGCGGTCCCGCTCCCGCGGCGGCCGGCGCCGCTTCCGCCGTGGGCGGCGTCACCCCGCCCCGCTGCCGGGCGGCCTCGTAGACGATCAGGGCCGCCGCCACCGCGAGGTTGAGCGACTCGACGGGCGGACGCATGGGAATCGACACCGTTTCGTCGGCCGTCGCCGCCGCGCCCCCGTCGAGGCCCGAGCCTTCCGCCCCGAGCCAGACGAGGCAGGGACCGCTCAGGTCGACTTCGGCCGCCGGGGTTCCCCCCCGCGGGGCCGCCGCGATCACCCGCAGGCCGTGCGCCGCCGCCAGCCGCGCCACCGCGGCGGGGTCGTCGGCGCGGGCGACGGGGAGCCGGAACGCGCTGCCCATCGCGCCCCGCATCGCCTTCCACCCGAAGGGATCCGCGCCGCCCACGGCCACCACGCCCGAGGCGCCCCCCGCCTCGACGGCGCGGACCGCGGCCCCGGTGTTGCCGGGGTCCTGAACCCCGCTCAGCCCGACGACCAACGGCCGCGGCGCCCGCAGGGCGTCCTCCAGCGGGGCGGGGGCGAGGGCGGCCAGGGCGACGAGGCCGCTCGGCGTCGCGGCCGGGCTCAACGCGTCCATCACCGCCGCGGTCACCCGGACGACCCGGGCCGCCGGTTCGAGACGGCGGGCCAGCGCCGCCGCCCGGGGGGCGGGCGCGGTCGACACCGCCGCGACGTCCACGCGCAGGCCCGCCGCCAGGGCGTCCTCCACCAGCCGCGGACCCTCCAGGAGCACGTCGGTGGCCCCCGCCTCGCGCCGCGCGGCGCGGCGGAACCGGGCCGCGAGGGGGTTGCGGCGGCTGGTGATGGTCTCCACGGGTCCGAAATCGACGTTTGCTCCGCGCATCCCCCCGTCCAGCGCCGGCCGTGCGCTTTCGGCTGGTTCGGGGAATATGGACACGGCCGGACGCCGGCCGGTTCCGACGGCAACGCGGGGCCTCGGCGGCACCCGCGGCCCCGCTGCATCCGTGGCGAGCATAGCAGATGTGCTATCGTTACTCGCTTGGCGGGCACGCTGTCGGCACCGGCCGGTAGCGGGAGTCCTGCACGGCGGCGGTTGAGCGGTGCGGCGGTTCGATTGGGCGGCAATCGGAGCCGCCGGCGGCGATTTCCGGTCCGGGTGGAGAAGACGGCGGCATGAAGGCGGAACTGCTCAAGCGATTCGAGGGCGAGATTCGCGAGCTCGAGCGCGAGCTCAACAGCGAGCTGCCGCAGGAGATCAAGCGCGCCCGCGAGCTCGGCGACCTGCGCGAGAACGCCGAATACCAGGCCGCGAAGGAGCGGCAGGTCTTCGTGCAGGCGCGCCTCGCCATGCTGCGCAAGCGGGTGGCCGAGTTGTCGCTGCTGAACCTCGACCGGATTCCCGCCGACCGCGCCGGCTTCGGCTCGACCGTGCACCTGCACGAGGTCGACGGCGACCCCATCGTCTACCGGCTCGTCATGCCCGAGGACGCGGATCCCGAGAAGGGCTGGATATCCACCGCCTCGCCCATCGGGCGCGCCCTGATGGGCAAGGAGGAGGGGGACGAGGTGGCGGTGCCGACCCCCAGCGGCATCCGCGAGTTCGAACTGACCAAGCTCGTCACGATTCATGACGAGTAGACCGCCCGCCCCGACCCCGTCGGGCAGGCCGGCGGCGCCGCCGTCGACGGGCTCCAGGGCGCGATACTCCCCCCACCGGCGGACCGCGGTGGTGCTGACCGGCACCGGCACCGCGGGCGCCTACCACGCCGGGGTGCTGCGGGCGCTGCACGAGGCCGGCGTCAAGGTCGACGTGATGGCCGGGCGCGGCATCGGCACCGTCGGCGCGCTGTTCGGCGCCGTCGACGGCGGCGAACAACTCTGGGATCGGTCGGGGCTGTGGGCGGCCCCGGGCGCGGCCCGGCTGTACCGCTGGCGTCCGGCCCTGGTCGCGGCGGCGGTCATCCTGGGGACCGCCCTCGCCACCCTCATCCTTCCCCTCGGGGTGGTCGTCCTCGCCACCCTCGTCTACGCGGTGGCCTACTTCGTCCAGATCGCCGGGTTGGACGGAACTTGGCTGACCGGCGGGTTCGGGCGGCTCGTCGACTGGGTCTTCGCCCCGGGCATGCTGCCGGTGTGGCTGCCGCGGGTCACGGTGCTCGCCCTCGTCGTGCTGTTCGCGGTGCTGGTCTGGTCGGCGGTGCTGACGTGGCACCGGACGCGGCCCGGGCGGCGCGGGCGCGGCGCGCCGTGGTGGCTGCTGGCGGGGACGCCGATCGACGCCGACTACGGGCAGCGGTGGTTCGGCCGGGGCCTGTGGAAGTCGGTGCGGGGGGCCTCGGCGATGGCGCGCCCGAGCCCCGAGCAGTTCGGGCTGCGTTACACGCGGCTGCTCTCGGACAGCCTCGGCCAGCCCGGGTTCCGCGAGCTCCTGGTCGCCGTGCACGACCTCGACGCGTCCCGCGACCTCGTCCTCGCCATGCTCACGAAGGAGTTCAGGGGGCCGTTCTTCCGCCGCCGGGCGGCGGGCGGCGACCGGCCCCTGGAGGCCCTGGACCTGGGCGGGTGGGCGGCCCGGCACTCGTTCGACGCCCTCGCCGCCTCCCTCGGCCTCCCGGTGGCGACGGAGCCGTGGTTCGTGAAGTTCCCGGCCGGCAGCGGCTGGCGCGGCGAGACCCACCGGCTGTGCGACCGGCCGGACGCGGTCGGGCGCCTGCTCGACGAGGTGGCCCTCGCGGGCGTGCAGCAGGTCATCTTCGTGTCCGCCCAGCCCCCGCTGTCCGGCCCGCACGCCCTCGGGGGCCGCCGCCGCGACGGCCGCGGCCGGATGGGGGAGTCGCTGCAGTCGATCGAGGCGGCGGCGGCCCGCGACGCCGTGGCCAGCCGGGCCCGGCTGTTCCAGGCGTTCTTCGAGATCCGCCCCGTCCACAACCCCCTCGGCCCGTTCGACTTCGCGGGCGCCTACGACGAACGCTCCGACCGCGCCTGGACCCTCGCCGACCTCCTCGACCGCGGCTTCGACGACGGGTACCGGCAGTTCGTCAACCCCGTCGTCGCCCCCGGCGGCGAGGAGATGGCGCCGACGCCCCGGCCCCGCCCGCCGACCCCGGTGTCGCCGGTGGCGTAGGCGTCTGAACGGCCGAAGGGCGCCACTCCGTCGGACCGCGCGGCGGCGGAGTCGCAGGGCAGTGTTCGGGCGGCGCGCGTCGAGGGCCCGAGGGCTCCGGTTCGGGCCGCGACCGGCGGCCCGGGCGACGGCCGGAGCGGGCCCGGCTCAGACGGTCCGCCCGGCGTCGCCGGCGGCGTCGGCCCCGCGACGCCGGTCGGACGGGGCCGGCGCGCGCAGGAACTCCTCGGCCAGGGCGTGGGTGGCGGCGAGGACGCGGTCCGGGTCGACCGAGCCGAACTTCTCGACGAAGCGGTCGACCGGCGCGACCGCCTTGGCCATGACGCGGTGGCCGCCGGCGCTGCCGATGTCGCCGAACGCCCGCTGCACGAACTTGCCGGCGTCGCCCTCGCCGAGGTTGCGGGCGGAGATCACCACGTTCTGCTGCACGACTCCCGACACCACCGACCACGAGACCTCGTCGACCTCCAGCAGGAAGTCGGCGACGAAGACGATCAGGTCTTCGCGGGCGACCTCGCCCAGGTGCGACGTGTAGAGCGACCCGGCGACCCGGCTGCGCTGCATCGCCGTGGACAGGCACCCCAGCCGCTCGAGGTTCGTCTCGGACCCCTCCATCTTGCGGACGAGGGCGGCGTTGGCGAGGGGGTACAGGAAGCGGAACGCGTCGAGGTCCGACTCGTCGGTGTGGCGCGACAGGAACAGCGTGTCGGACTTGATGGCGTAGAGCATCGCGGTGGCGGTGCGCTCCGAGATGTTGGCGTCGACGGCGCGCAGGTGTTCGGTGAGGATGGTGCAGGTCGAGCCGTAGTCGGGCCGGATGTCCTTGAACGCGGTGCTGTAGCCGGCGCGGGCGGGGTGGTGGTCGATGACGAGGTCGACCCGGCTGAGCAGCCCCCCGAAGTAGTGCGGCTGCACGTCGACGGTGGCGACGCGGGGGAACTCGGTCAGGGAGCGGCGGCTGAGCAGTTCGATGCGGATGTTGAGCAGGTTGGCCATGCGGACGTTCTCGGGCCGGGTGACGGGCTGGAACGTCCCGATGATGGCCGTCGTCCGGGTCCGCCGCAGCAGCGTGCGGAGGGCGAGGCCGCTCGCCATGGCGTCGGGGTCGGGGTCGTTGTGCAGCAGGATGAGGATGCGGTCGGCGTCGGCGAGGTAGCGCTGGTACTGCTCGACGCGGGCGCGGGTGATCGACCGCTCCAGCGCCGCCCCCAGGGCGCCCCGGAGGAGGTCGGCGAGGGCGAGCCGGGCGACCCCGCACGCCGCCAGTTGCTGCCGGTGCCGCTCCTGCTGCTTGGGGCTGCGGGGCTGCTCGGTGTCGAGCAGATAGACGAGGGTGGCCCCCGCGTCCTGGATCTTCTCGATCATCCGCCCCGGGCTGCGGCGGGGCGAGTCTTCGACGAGGACGCAGGTGGCGGGGCCGGCGTCGGCCTTCAGCCAGGTGTCGACCCGGCGGGGGTTGCCGACGTGGACGGCGATGCCGGCGTCGTCCAGGCGCCGTCCGAGGAGCCGGTCTTCGACGACGAACTCGATGTCGAGCCGCGGCTTGAGCGTCCGGGCCAGGAGTCGGACGAGCCCTTCGTCCTGGCAGACGGCGAGGCACTTCATGGCGCTGACCGTTCGAGCCGCGTGCGGCGCGGCCCGGAACGCCCATTATAGTCGGCGCCGCCGCCGGGGATGTCCCGGCCGGTCGGGCCGGTCCGCCGGGTCCGCCGGCGCCGGGAATCGGATAAGATCGCGGGCGTCCCTGAAGCGGGAGAGCCCGATGCGCCGATACCTGACGCCGGTCGTCCTGGTCCTCGCGGGCGCGGCCGCCGCCTCCGCCCAGCCGGTGTTCCGGAGCGGCGTCGACCTGGTTAGGTTCGGGGTCACCGTGCTCGACGGGGACGGCGGGCCGATCTCCGCGCTGACGGCCGACGACTTCCGGGTCGTGGAGGAGGGGGCGGAGCAGCGCATCGTCTACTTCTCGCGCGGTCTCGAGCTCGACAGCGACCGGATCCCGCTGCATCTCGGGGTGCTCTTCGACGTCAGCGGCAGCATGACCGTCGATGCCGCGTTCGCCAAGACCGCGGCCATCCGGTTCCTGCGGGGGCTCGACTTCGCGGCCGACATGACCCTGGTCGAGTTCGACACCCAGGTGCGGGTGAGCCGGTTCACCCAGGCCGACTTCCCCCGGCTCGTGGAGCGGGTGCGGAGTCAGCGGGCCGAGGGGATGACCGCGCTCTACGACGCCCTCGGCGTCTATCTCGACGGCGCCTTCGCCCAGGACGGGCGCAAGCTGCTGCTGCTCTACACCGACGGCGCCGACACCCGGAGCCGCCTGCGCTACAGCGAACTGCGCGACCTGCTGCGGGCCTCGGACGTGACCGTCTACGCCATCGGATTCCAGGCCCAGCGGCGGACCATGAGGCAACTGCGCGAGCGCCAGCGGCTGCGGCGGATCGCCGAGCTGACCGGGGGGCGCGCCTGGTTCCCGACCTCGCAGGACGACCTGGACGACATCTACGAGCGGATCCGCGGGGAGCTGGAGGCGCGGTACTCGATCGGCTACGTGTCCACGGACCCGACCACCGACGGCGCGTGGCGCCGGGTGACGGTGAGCCTGCGGGGGGACCGGCCGGACCTCGACGACGCCCGCATCCGCGCGCGCGAAGGCTACTTCGCGCCCTACGTCGAGGAGTCCGCGCCGCGGGATCGTTAGGACCCGGCGGAGCACGGCCCGGCGGCGCCGGACGTGCGCTTCGCGGCCCGGCGCGGCTATCCCGCCGCAGCGGCGGACATCGAGAGGCCCCCGTGCCGTCCACCTACGATCGGTTCAAGCTCGTCAGCGACTTCGAGCTGCGCGGCGACCAGCCCCGCGCGGTGCGGGAGCTCACCGACGGCCTGCGGCGCGGCGACCCCCACCAGGTCCTGCTCGGGGTGACCGGCTCCGGCAAGACGTTCACGATGGCCACGACCATCGCCGAGGTGAACCGTCCGACCCTCGTGATGGTGCACAACAAGACCCTGGCCGCGCAGCTCTTCCTCGAGTTCCGGCGGTTCTTCCCGGAGAACGCGGTCGAGTACTTCGTCAGCTACTACGACTACTACCAGCCCGAGGCGTACGTGCCCGCCACCGACTCGTACATCGAGAAGGAGGCGACGATCAACGACGAGATCGACCGCATGCGGCTGTCCGCCACCCGGTCCCTCTTCGAGCGGCGCGACGTCCTCATCGTGGCCAGCGTGTCGTGCATCTACGGGCTCGGCTCGCCCGAGGCGTACTACGGGCTGATGCTGCCCCTCGAGCGGGGCCAGCGCGTCGAGCGCGACTGGATCCTGCGCAAGCTGGTCGAGATCCAGTACGAGCGCAACGACCACGACTTCGACCGCGGCACGTTCCGGGTGCGCGGCGACGTCGTCGAGGTGCACCCGTCGTACGAGAACGTCGGCGTGCGCATCGAGCTCTTCGGCGACGAGGTCGACGAGCTGATCAGCTTCGACCCCGTCACGGGCCGCACCCTCCGGCGCCACGACAAGGTCGCGGTCTATCCGAAGTCGCACTTCGTGACCCCGAAGGCGCGGACCCTCGAGGCGGTCGAGGCCATCAAGGCCGAGCTCGCGGAGCGCCGCGGCGACCTCGAGTCGATCGGCAAGCTGCTCGAGGCGCAGCGGCTGCACCAGCGGACGATGTTCGACCTCGAGATGATGCGCGAGATCGGCTACTGCCACGGCATCGAGAACTACGCCCGGCACCTGTCGGGGCGCGCCCCCGGCGAGCCCCCGCCGACCCTGCTCGACTACGTGCCGCCCGACGCCCTGACCATCGTGGACGAAAGCCACCAGACCGTCCCCCAGGTGCGCGGCATGTACCACGGGGACCGCTCGCGCAAGGAGATGCTGGTCGAGCACGGGTTCCGCCTGCCCTCCGCCCTCGACAACCGCCCCCTCACGTTCGACGAGTGGAAGACCCGGGTGGGCCAGGTGGTCTTCGTCTCGGCCACCCCGGGGCCGTACGAGCTGGACCAGAGCCGGGGCGTCGTGGTCGAGCAGATCATCCGGCCCACCGGGTTGATCGACCCGGTGGTCGACGTCCGCCCCGTGAAGGGGCAGGTCGACGACCTGCTGCACGAAATCCGCCGGCGCGCGGAGCGGCGCGAGCGGGTGCTCGTCACCACGTTGACCAAGCGGATGGCCGAGGACCTGACGCAGTTCTACCAGGAGCTCGGGGTCAAGGTGCGCTACCTGCACTCGGAGGTGGAGACCCTCGAGCGGGTGCAGATTCTGCGGGATCTGCGGCGGGGGGTGTTCGACGTGCTGGTGGGCATCAACCTCCTGCGCGAGGGGCTCGACCTGCCCGAGGTGTCGCTGGTGGCCATTCTCGACGCCGACAAGGAGGGCTTCCTGCGCTCGTCGGGGTCGCTCATCCAGACCGCGGGCCGGGCCGCCCGGAACGTCAACGGGCTGGTGATCATGTACGCCGACATGGTCACCGACTCGATGCGGGCGGCCCTCGACGAGATGCAGCGCCGCCGCACGCTGCAGGAGGAGTTCAACCGCGAGAACGGGCTGACCCCGGAGTCGATCGTGAAGGACATCGACGACGTGCTGTCGGGGGTGTACGAGCGCGACTACGTGACGGTGACGGCGGTCCGCGAGACGGCGGAGACGTTCGGGACGCAGGCCGATCTCGACGCCCACCTGCGGTCGCTGGAGACCGAGATGCGGGCGGCGGCGGCCAATCTGGAGTTCGAGCGGGCGGCGGCGCTGCGCGACAAGATCAAGGCCCTGCGCAGCCCCGGCTACGCCCTGTCGTAAACGCTGGCGGCAAGTGGGACAGGTTCGGTGTGCAGTCCGTGAATGCACAATCACACGGGTGCCGCCCGCCGATGCCGATGTCTGCGGATGAACGGCGGGGCGGCCGCAGGGTGACGGGTGGTGACAGGCTCGCATTCGGGCGTCGAGTGTGTAGAATGGAGCCTGGAACCCGTCAATAGCCCCGCCGCATTCGAGCGTCGATGCAGGTGGGGCCGCATGGCCGGACGGCCCGTCGGTTCACGGACCGGCGAGGCCCGCGGAGGCCGTGCCCGGCCGGCGCATTCCCGCCCGGCCGGGCCGCGCCGGCCGCCGAGCCGCGCCGTCCCGCCGCGGATTCCGGTCGTTTGGCGTGCGGGGGCGACGGAGGAGGACGAGAGACTGCGTATCAGATGGGAGGGCGCCATGTTGGGATGCGTTCGGTGCGTAGCGAGACCCGCGGCGGTTGCGGCGGTCACGGTGCTCATCGTGGGCGCGGCGTCCTGGGCGCAGGCCCAGGAGTCGGCGCCGCTGGCGGGCCAGTTGGCCGCGGCCCTCGAGAGCGCGCAGCTCGACAGCATCGCGGCGCGGGACCCGGAGGGCCCGCAGGGCGACGACCGGTTCGTGGCCGCCCTCCGCTTTCCGGGGCAGCTCATGGTCGTGTCGGCCCGCATGGACCCCCCGCTCTACGTCGAGCAGAAGCTGGCCGCCGGCAGCTTCCGCGACGTCTACATGGACCTCAACATGGCGTCGGTCGCCGAGAGCAAGGTCCTGGTGACCGACGTCGGCGCCGACGGCCTGCAGGCGGGGGCGCCGGGCGACAGCGCGAACGTCGCCGGGAGCGTCGTGCTGTTCACCGACGAGGCGACGGCCGACCACGCCGAGGCCGACGCGGGCTACGCCCGCATGCTGCGGGCCCTGCTGGCCGCGGTGCCCTGATTGGCCGGGCGGTTGGCGCGGACGGCAGGGCCTCGGCGGCGGGGGCGGCGGTTCGCCGGGACGGGAGTTCGCACCCGGCAGCTTGGCGGACCGGCTGCCGTTCCCGCCGTTCATCGGTGTGCGGTACAATGGCTGACGGGTTTCGGAGTGGGCGCTTGGCTCAGTGGTAGAGCATCGCCTTCACACGGCGGGGGTCAGTGGTTCGAATCCACTAGCGCCCACCACTTCTTGGCCGGCGGTCGGGCGGGAGTTCCGCGCGACGCACCGACACGTGTCCGGGCGCCCGCGGGCTGTAGGTTGGTAGACCGATGGCTTCTCGGGAGCGGGGTCCTGGGCGTACGCGCCCAGCCGGTTCCGTGAGGTCCGGCGCGCCGGGGTTGACGCGGGCTCCCACCCCGCACCCGAGCCTTCCCACCTGCCCGGGTGCCCGCGGGCGGTAGCGCCTCCATGCGATCCGGCTGGGTGCCGCGGAGCGCTTCAGTTCTGAAGAACGACGCCGGTCAGGCAGGATGCAACGCCCGTCCAATCCGGCAGGGCCCCCGCCCGCGGCCGCCGAGCCGGCCTCGCGCTCGGCCGGCGGCCCCGCCCCGTCGGTCCTGTTCACCCCCGAGCGGATCCAGGAGCGGGTCGGTGAGCTCGGCGCCGAGATCTGCGCCGTCTACCCGGCGGGGCGCGAGCTCCACCTCCTATCTGTCCTGAAGGGTGGGGTCATCTTCGTCGCCGACCTGATGCGGGCGATCACCCGGCCGGTCACCGTCGACTTCGTCCGGTTGGCGAGCTACGGGTCAGGGACCCGCCCGGCCGGTCCGCCGAGGTTGACGAAGGATCTCGATGACGACGTCCGGGGCCGCGACGTGCTCATCGTCGAGGACATGGTCGACACCGGGCGGACGCTGGTGCGGCTGATCCACCTCGTGCGCGCCCGGGGCCCCCGCTCCCTGCGCACCGTCGCCCTCATGGACAAGCCGTCGCGCCGCGAGGTCGAGGTCGGCGTGGATCACGTCGGGTTCACCATCCCCGACCGGTTCGTGGTCGGCTACGGCCTCGACTACGGCGAGCGGTACCGGAACCTGCCGTACATCGGCGTGCTGGACGCGGCGGTGGGCGCGCCGGCGGCCGCGCGGGGGCGTACGGACCGCGCATGATAGGATGCCGCGGTTTCGTCGGCGCCGTCACTTGAGGAGCAGGAGAAGGGGATGAGAATGCTAGTCGCACTCTGCGTCACGGCCGTGGTGGCCGTCGCCGCGATAGGCGTGGGAGGCGCGGCGGCCCAGCCGCTGAAGGCCGGCGACCCGGCCCCGGCGTTCAGTTTGCCGGGCAGCGACGGCAAGACCCACAGCCTTTCCGACTACGCGGGCACGCCGGTGGTGCTGGCTTGGTTCCCCATGGCGTTCACCGGCGGTTGAACGGCGCAGTGCCGGTCGCTGCGTGAGTCCAGCGACGCGTTGAACGCCATCGACATGGCCTACTTCATGATCAGCGTCGACGACCCCGACACGAACCGGCGGTTCGCGGAGTCGCTCGGCGCCGGCTTCCCCATCCTGAGCAATCCGACGCGCGAGGTCGCCGAGGCCTACGGGGTCGTGCGCCCCGGCGGACGCGGGTTCCCGTCGCGCTGGACGTTCATCATCGGCGGCGACGGCCGCATCCTGCGCGTCGACAAGCGGGTCAACCCGTCGACCGCGGGGCGCGACCTGGTGGCGCACATGCGGGATTTGGGGCTCGACTGAGGCCGGAGGGCGCCGGCGGAACGGTGGGACCGCTGGAACTGGCGGGGCGGCGACAAGAGCCGCGGGCAACGGCTTCCGGTGGCTATCGAGCCCGGGCGCCTGTCGGTTCCGGTGAGATCCGGACGGTTGGAGGACAGGCGTGCTCATACGAGGTACGCCGGTCCTTTCCGCGGGTTGCGCAGCGACGTTGCGAACCGGGGCACCGCCGGCCGAGGCGGCGGCGCCTCCTTTCCGCGTGCCGACGGGCCGGGTGGACCCGCGGCGGCGGGCGGCTCAGGCGTCGCGCGGCGGGTCGGCCTCGGCCGCCTTCTCCTTCGGGTTCATCTCGTCCTTGAACCCGCGGATGGCCTGACCCATGCCGCGTCCGAGCCCCGACAGCCGGTTGGCGCCGAAGATGAGCATCAGAATCAGGAAAATGATGATCAGCTCGGGAACCCCGAGCGTGCCGATGAGCGCGAACACCACGTGATCCATCACAGGGCACCTTCCTCGTCGAAGTCGGAGATTTCCGCAACAAGGATACCACGTCCGGAAGCGCCCCGCCGATCCCGCGGTTCGTCCCCGGTGCCGAGGCGGTTTTGCCGCCGCTCGGAAGTGTGATAGATCGACCGGCTTATGACATCAGAGCCCCCGACCCCGCCCGCCGCCGCCGACCCCGGACCCCAGCGCCCCGCCAAGACCGCCGCGGAAGCCGCGTTCGACGAGAAGCGGCGGAAGATCGGCCTCGTGGTCGGGCCGCTGGCGTTCCTGCTGGTCCTCGCGTGGCCCTTCGAGTCGCTGACGCCCGAGGGGCACCGGCTCGCGGCGGTCATGGCCCTCGTCATCGTGTTCTGGGTCACCGAGGCGGTGCCGCTGGCCGTCACCGCGCTCCTCGGGCCGGCGCTGGCCATCTTCCTGCAGGTGGCGCCGGCCGGCGAGACCTTCCGGCCGTTCGCCAGCACCACCATCTTCCTCTTCATCGGCAGCTTCATCCTCGCCCGGGCCCTCTTCGTCCACCGGGTGAACGAGCGGGTGGCGTTCGGGGTCCTCTCGCTGCCCATCATCGGGGCCCGGCCGACGCGCATCCTGTTCGCCTACGGCCTCATCGCCGCCGCCCTCTCGGCGTGGATGAGCAACACCGCGACGGCGGCGATGCTCGTCCCCCTCGGCATATCGCTGATCCGGTTCATGGAGTCGACGGCCGACATCCCCAAGAAGTACGGCACGGCGCTGATGCTGATGACCACGTACTGCTGCTCGCGCGGGGGCATGGCGACGCCGGTCGGCACCCCGCCGAACCTGATCGCGGTGGGGATGCTCAGCGAGCAGCTCGACTACCGCATCACGTTCGTGCAGTGGATGCTGTTCTCGGTGCCCATCGTCCTGGTGCTGATAGCCATCGTCTTCGTCTACCTGAACTGGGTCGGCCAGACCGGCATGAAGGAGATACCGGGCACCGACCGCATCATCGCCGAGCGCAAGGCCGCCCTCGGCCCGTGGCGCCGCGGCGAGATCAACGCGGTGATCGCGTTCGGCGTCACCGTCTGCCTGTGGGTGGGGCCGGGCCTGCTCGCCCTCGTGCTCGGCGCCGACCATCCGGTCGCGCGATCGGTGCTCGCCAGCGTGCCCGAGGCGGTGGCGGCCCTCGCGGGGGTGGCGCTCCTGTTCCTGCTGCCGATCAGCCGGACCGAGCCCACCACCATCACCTGGAAGCAGGCGGCCCAGATCGACTGGGGCACCATCCTGCTGTTCGGCGGCGGGCTCGCCCTCGGCGGCCTCGCCGCGTCGACGGGCCTCGCCCGGGTCGTGGGCGAGGGCATCACCGGGCTGGTGCCGACCAGCGAGCTCGTCACCCTGACGTTCGCGGCGGCCCTGTTCACGGTCATCCTGTCCGAGACGATGTCGAACACCGCGGCGACGAACATCGCGGTGCCCATCGTCATCTCGATCGCGGCGGCGGCGGGGGTCAACCCGATCATCCCGTCGGTCGCGGCCGCGCTGTCCGCCTCGGTGGCCGACGCCCTGCCGGTGTCGACCCCGCCCAACGCCATCGTCTACGCCTCGGGCCGGGTCCGCATCACCGACATGATCCGCTACGGCGTGCTGATGGACTTCATCGCGGTCACCGTGGTCCCGGCCTTGGTGCTGCTGATCGCCCCGCGCTTCATCGGGTGACCGCGCGACGCCGATGATTGAACCCCGGGGCCCGGCCTCGAGCTCCCGCCTGCGCTACGCGGTCGACGGGACGCCGTCGGACGGGCTGACCCTCGGGCTCAGCCTGCAGGTGGTGACGCTCGTCCTGACCGGCATTGAGGCTCTCTTGAGCACGTGCGGGCCTCGCGGGTCGAGCGGGCCGCGCCGTTGCTGCGCGCGGAGGGGGTTGCTGGCGAGCGGCAGCTAGGGGTAGCATGTCATCAGATATCGACATCATGATCCATGCGAACCATCATCGATCTTCCGGACGATCAGGTTGAACGGCTCGGCGAGATCTGCCGCCGCGACGGCGTCTCGCGGGCCGAGGTCATCCGCCGGGCGGTGGCGGACTATTTGGACGCGCTGTGCCTGCGCGAACGGGGTGACGTGTTCGGCATCTGGCGGGGTCGCGGCGTGGACGGTCTCGAGTACGAACGCCGGCTGCGGAGCGAATGGTCGTGAGATGCGCGCGCTGCTCGACACCAACATCCTGATCGACTATCTCGGCGGCGTGGAGGCGGCTCGTGACGAGATCACGCGGCATGACGGGCCCCTCATCAGCACGATCACCTGGATGGAAGTCATGGTCGGCGCGTCCGACCAGGGTGAGATGGCGCGTCTCAGGTGGTTTCTGTCCGGCTTCGAGCGTGTCGCCATCGACGGCCGCGTGAGCGAGTTGGCGGTGGCCATCCGGCGCGAGCATCGCATCCGCCTGCCCGACGCCATCATCTGGGCCAGCGCCCGCAGCGTCGGCGGCCTGCTGGTCACCAGGAACACGAAGGACTTTCCCTCCGACGATCCCGACGTTCGGGTGCCCTACTTGATCGGTGAGGACAGCGGTAAGTCCGGCCGAGGCGCATGATCGTCCTCGATGACGGCATCGGCCTCGGCCAGCACGACGTCGAGGTCGTGCCCGGCGCCGGGCAGTGATCTCCAGTTCGCCGCGCACCGCAAGTCGAAGCAGCTCGCGTTCTCGCTCGCCCGCGTTGATAGGCCGCCACGCTGAGCATGACTGCCGCGCTTTTCCCGCGTTGCGTGATCACCAGCGCTTGCGCCGAGGACCGCACGCGGCTTAGCACTGCCGCGGTGTTGCGCCGCAGATATCTCAACGGGAAGGTCTCCGGAATCCGAGCCACAGTGTTCGTTCCCAAGCGTTTTCTCCGAGCGTAACAGAAGACCCGCCGCAAACCCGATTCCGGCGTCATGAAGACGGCGGCCGGCAGACGAAGTTCGCGGCGTCGTCGACGTCGCCGGCGTGCGGGGCGACCTCGGGATACGGGGCAGACCGGCCGCGTCATCAGCACGCGGCCGTCGCGGTCGACGCGCCGGCCGACGAGGCGGTCGGGGGCCTCGCCGGTCTCGACCCACGCCACCAGAATCCGGCAGGACGTCGACGGTGTTGACGCCGCGGCCGCCCCGGCAGTGGAACATGCCGGGGATCATGAACAGCCGGTAGAAGTCGGCGGCGTCGGGGGGTCTCGGCCAGCACGTCCTCGTAGTAGTTGACGGCCATCAGGGGTTTGAGGGCGGTGTCCGACCAGCCGTGGTACGTGATTCATCCGGCCCCCCGGCGTCGCGGAACCGGGTGAGGTCGGGGTCGGTGGCGTCGAGGGACGCCGCGGATGGCGTCCATCCGGTGGGGGGCCTCGTCGAAGTCGAACTGCTCGATCGACCAGTCGGGGTCGTCCCGCGGGAACGCCATGTAGCGCATGAAGGTGACCCCGAAGAGCTCCAGGCGGGGCGTTCCCCCCGCGGGGTCCACGAACCAGCCGCCCCACCCGCTCGTCCGCGCCGC
>CAXXTG010000083.1:0-10370 GCA_963666855.2 Vicinamibacterales bacterium | reverse complement strand
TCGACGCCGCCCCGTCGCGAGGCGTCCGAGTTGATGGCGCGGCGGGCGGGCACCTTGTGCGCCCGCAGGCCGGCCCGCTCCGCGTCGGGGTTGCCGTCGTAGAGGGCGGCGATGGCCGGCGCCGTCGAGTTGCTGAGGAGCACGTGGCAGCCCCGGTCCGCGAGCTTGATGACCACTTGCTGGAGGCGCCGCTGGTCCGCGCCGTCGAAGCCGTCCGCGGTGTACGACGTGAACTCCGATGTGGCGCTGAGCGGGGCGTACGGCGGATCGAGATAGATGAAGTCGCCCCGGCGGGCCGCGCGCGTCACGCCGGGCGCGCGTCTCGGCGTCGAACGCCGCGTGCCCCACCGTCACGGACCGCGCCGCGAGGGTCGCGGACACGCGGCGGAGGTTGTCCTCGTCGCAGATCCGGGGGTTCTTGTAGCTCCCGCGGGGCACGTTGAACCCCCCGCCGGCGTTCAGTCGAAAGAGACCGTTGAACCCGGTGCGGTTGAGGTAGACGAACATGGCGGCCAGCTCCGGGGAGTAGGACTCGGCCCGCGGGCCGCCCCCGTTCCAGATCGCGGCGCGCGCCCCATTGAACCGGGCTCTGACGCGGTAGTACCGCGAGCCGGGGGCGGCCTCGTCGGCCTCGAGGGCGCGCAGCCGCTCGACCATCGCGTCCGGGGCGTCGCGCAACTGCCGCCAGCAGCCGATCAGGTCGGCGTTGACGTCGGTCAGGCGGACCCGGCGGCCGCGCAGCCGGCCGGCGTTGGCGAGGTCGAAGAAGACGGCGCCGCTGCCCAGGAAGGGCTCGTGGTAGCTCTTGAACTTCTCCGGGTAGAACTCGCGCAGCCGGGGCAGGAGCTGCCGTTTGCCGCCGGCCCACTTCAGGAAGGGCCGAAGCGGCCGGTCGGCGGACGACGCCGGCCCGCGGGCCCCACCGGGGTCGGCCGTGGAACGCGAGGAGGCGCGGGGGCCGCGTTGCAGAGCCGAACCCATGTCACCGCCCCCCGTGCAGCGCCAGCAGAAGCGCCCGGTCGCGCGCGGTCAGGGGCAGCCATCCGCCGGGGCTCTCCCGGGCGGCGAGCGACGAGCAGGGGCCGCACATCAGGGAGGCGCCGCCGCGGTTGTGCCTCAGCCCGAGGGTGTGGCCCAGCTCGTGCGCGATGACGTTGCGGAGGACGGTGTCCTCGCGCGGCCGGCCGGGCCGGGCCGTCCGGATCGCCACGAGGTGGTCGGGCGAGCCGATCAGCGGCCACGCGAACGGCAACAGCGGCTGGCGCGACAGCAGCACCACCACGTCGCCCCCGAGCGCGGTCAGCTCCGGAGGCGGCTGGGGGCCGTCGCGCCCCTTGGGAATACGGCCGCCGCGCTGGGAGACGAACCGGGCGAACGTCTCGATCGCCCGCATGCCCGGGGGGGTCGGCGATGAGCGCGCTCTCGCGCAGCCGCACGTCGAGCCCGAGGTCGGCCAGGGTGCGGTTCCAGAACGCGATCGCGGCCCGGGTGTGCGCGACCCGCGGGTCGTCGGCCTCGGGCGCCACGACGACCAGCCGCCGCTCGATCCCCTGACCGGCCGCCGGCAGGGCGACGGCCAGCGCGAGGAGCATCGGCGCGACCACGCGTAGGGACAAGGCCCCGGGCCACTCGGGCCGCGGCCGGGTGAATGCGGCGCGACGCGGAACGCAGGCCCCGGGCTGGCGCGGCGGGAACATCGCTCACAACCTGAACAGGTACCGGATCTTCGTGAAGATCGCCCGGTTGGTGCGCCGCAGGTCGCTGGTGAAGAAGAGCCGCTCGTCGAAGCCGTCGCCGTCGGGGTCGCCGTAGAGCCGGTCGGCCTGGCGGTAGTGGTCGTCGTAGCCGATGTAGAACACGGTGCCGGCGTTGACCCGGTACGTGAACAGCACGTTGAAGTCGAGGTCCTTGTCGAAGGTGTTGTACTCGGTGATGTTCCGCATGAGCAGCCGGTCGGTGAACGTCAGCACGCTCTGCGCCCGGTAGATCTGGACGTCGAAGACCCGCTCGGCCGCTCCGCCGCGGAGGTCCGTCAGGCGGCTGGTGTTGACCCCGATTTGCGAGCTCAGGCGGGCGAGGGGCCGGACGGTGACGTTGAGCCGGGCGGTGTCGCCGTACCCCAGCCACGGATTGTCCCAGTCGTAGAAGACCTCGTCGCCCCGGCGGTAGCTCGCGTTGACGGAGAAGGCGCGCGAGCTGCTGACGCCGCCGTTCACCGACACCTGCCGCTTGTGGAAGTCGACGCCGCCGAAGCGCTCCATGTCCTGCTGCGCGTCGACGCTGAACCGGATGCTCCTCGCGAAGTCGAAGTTGAGCCCGACCCCCGTGTTCTCGTCCTCGAGCACGCCCCCGAAGTTCCAGTTGCGCCCGTAGCTGAGCTGCGGCCCCCAGTTGATGAGCCAGCTCTCGGGCCACCACCGCCAGCCCCCGTTGGTGATGACGCGCCGCTGGTCGACCCGGCGCGCGAAACCGACGTCGGTGCGGAAGTCGGGGGTGAGCTCGTAGGCGGCGGCGAACCAGCGCAGGTTGCGCCCGCTGCTGCGGATGCTCGCGTCGTAGATGTGACCGGAGCGATCCACCCCCTCGAGGTCGCGGTGGCGCGACTCGATCAGGCGGAAGTTGGTCGACATGGTGCGCGACAGCCGGAAGCTGCCGTCGACGCCCCCCAGCCGGCTGCTGCCGTCCATGAACGAGCGGTCGGTGAAGAGGGCCCCGACGTGCGACTCGGAGTAGACGTCGTACTTCACGCGCCCGATGAAGTTCTGCGCGGTCTCGCCGAAGAGCGGGTCGTCGACGTCGCCGACGTTCCCCGGCGCCTCGTCCTCGGCCGACAGGAGCCCGATGGTGAAGCGGCCCGCCTTGCCGGTCAGCTTCGCCCCCCACGTGGGGTCGACGATGGTCCGCGTGTGCACGAAGGTCACCGGGCCCGGCAGGTCGAAGATCTCCGCCCCCTCGACGAAGAACGGCCGCAGCTCGCTGAAGAACAGGGGGAAGCGCTGGTTCACCTCGATCTGCGGCTGGTCCGACTCGATCTGCGAGAAGTCGGGGTTGAGGGTGAAGTCGGCGGTCAGGTTCGAGGTCACCCCGTACTTGACGTTGAGGCCGGCCTCGGGATTCATCCCGAGGTCGTTCCACCCGCCCGTCGACCGGTCGAGCGACCCGAAGTCGATGCCCGTGAACGTGGGCAGGAACTCGAGGTTGCGGCTGGTCGAGAAGTCGGTCATCCCCTCCATCAGCCCCATCTGGCGGTGGAAGCCGGCCACGTCGCGCGACATCGGCGCCCACACCGCGTTCTCCTCGTTCTTGCCCTTGATCTCGCGCACGATCTGGAAGCCCCAGCGGTGGGGCTCGCCGGGGCCGCGCTGCGGATAGCGCAGGCTCTTGAAGGGAATCGCCATCTCGGCGATGTAGCCGTCGGCGACGATGCTCGTGGCGCTGTGGAAGAGGGCGTCCCACGTCCGGTCGGCGGGGGGGATGGGGAAGCCGCGCGTGCCTCCGCCGCTGGTGTTGACGATGCCGTCGCCCTGCACGTTGTAGGCGTTGAGGTCGAAGTCGTAGGCCCGCTGCTGGTCGAGGAAGGTGTCGATGTAGATGGTGATGAGGTCGTCCGCCCAGGCGGTGTCGCGGTCGACCCGGTTGGCCCGCATGATGCTCGGGTCGGTGTAGTGCAGGTGGAAGCCGAAGTAGAGGTGGTCGCTGTCGTAGGCGATGTAGACCTCGGTGTCCTCGGTCGCGGGCGCGCCCTCGAGCGGCGCCTGCTGGGTGAACCGGGTGATGGTGGCCGCCGACCGCCACGCAAGGTCGTCGAGCCGGCCGTCGATGTCCGGCGGCGTTTCCGTGCGCGGCGGCCGCACCGTCGGGCGGCCCGGCACGAGGCCGAAGCCGGCCATGGGCGGCTGCGCCCCGGCCAGGCCCCCGGCGGCCGGCGGCGGCGCCGTCCCCGCCCGCCCGGCGTCACCCGGCGGCCGCTCCTGGCCCGAGCCCGCACCCGACAGCGCGAGAACCAGACCGCCCGCCAGCAGCGCGGAAGCCGCGCCCCGCCGCCCCGCCGCCGGCGCCGCGCGGAAGCCGCCGCCGCCGCCCCGCTCCCGCCGCCCCGCGCCCCGTCGCGGGACCGCCCGGGAGTTTGAGCCGTAGAACGCCGCAGAGACCGCCCTGCCAGGCGGAGCGCGGAAGGCGCTCTCCGGGCCGGGAATCTGAACCGTAGAACGGTGCAGGCACCCAGCGCGATTGGTTGAGCGGCGAGCGGAGCCGCAGGCGACGCTCTCCGGGCTGGATCCGCGTCGCGGACCCGTGCCGCCGTTCATCGACATCGTGGGTTCTCCAAGCCCGCGCCGGGCGAGTCGGCGACGTTCAAGCCGCGCCTTGCAGACAGACCCCCGCCGCCGCTCCGTTTACCGCCGCCGGTCCGGGCCGCGACCGGGCCGAAACGGTGCGTCGGGAAGCGCTGGAGGGGGCCTTATCGTATCAGTACGGTTCGGAGCGGCTCGCCCGCGCCCGCCGCCGCCGCCGCCCGGCACGCGGATAACCACAACATCTTGTGGCCCCACGCGCTTTTCCTTGACATGATGGCGGTTGTCTTCCATCATCGTGGTCGGAGCATTGGTCACCGCTCCGCCCGCCCCCCGGACGGTTCCCAGCCGCCGGGATCGCGCGTCGTGTTCCTCTCCTCCGGAACGAGGCATTCGCGTTGCGCCTGCCGATCGAGGGTTCCCGTGCGTCGGGTTCCGCCGGTCCGGACGGGTGCGGCGGCTCGTAGCGTCGGCGGCCGGCGCGGTCGCGGAACGGTCCGTTCGACCGCCGTCGCGGCAACCGCCGACTCGGCAATCGACCTCGTTCGGACGCCGCATGTCCATGACCTTTTTGCATGACGGCACGATCGGCCGGCGGATGATCCGCCGGCCGGGCGCGTGCCCCCGTTCACCCATCAGGAGGGGAACATGACGACCACACCCACCCAGCCCAAGCCCGAGCCGGCGAAGCCGAAGAGCGTTCAGCCGCCCCCCGCGCGGCGGGCCGAGCCCGAGGCGCGCCGGCCGTCGCGGGTCGGCCGGTTCTTCAGCCGCGTGCTGATGCTGGCCATCCTCTGCGCCGCGTCCTTCGTCGGCGGCTACTACGTGATGGACCAGGAGGCCCGGCTGCACCACGACGCGCTGCTGCAGGAGCAGACCGCGTCCGAGGACCGGATCGCGGCCCTCGAGGAGCAGATCCGCGAGATGCAGCTCAGCCGGCTGCAGGAGAACAGCGTCGAGGTCGACCTGACCGAGGTGTTCGCCCCGATCCGGGAGGCCGTCAGCCGGCTCGCGGAAGCCCAGATGACCATCGTGGCGCGGCAGATCTCGGCCGAGATCGCGCAGCGCGTTGACGCCGACGTGCAGAACCTGAACACGTCGGCGCCGCTCGCGGCGATCGCCGAGACGGCGGCGGCGGCCCTCGATCCGGCGCTCGGGGGCCTGCCGCCGGCGGGGGCGGACGCCGCGTCGCCGCCGCCCGAGCCCGCGGCGGAGCCGACGTCCGGCGAGCCGCCGGGCAACGCCGCCGCGTCGCCCGTGGCCGGCGAGCCGGGCGGCCCCGCGCCGGAAATCGGCCGGGCCGCGCCGACCGACGACGCCGCCCGGACGCCCGCCGCGGGCGGGCTTCCCCCCGCGGCCGATCTGGCGGGGCGGACGCCCGGCGGCCGGCTTCCCGCCGCCGGGGCGGCCGGCGACCGCTTCCCGAGCCGCGTGCCGCAATGGCTGACGCGCCTGGCCGACTCGCTCGAGAACGCCCGCTCGCGGATCGACGCCGCGGCGTCGGCCCCGGCGCCGACCGCCCCGCACCGGGTCGGCGGATAACGCTTCCCGCGGTCCCCGCGGCACCACCACCGGGCCGGGCGACGGAAACCAGCCGTCGCCCGGCCCGACTTCGTCCCCCCCCCCTCGCGTTTCCCCACCCTGCCGTGTCCCGTATGATGCACGGCATGTACCGAGCCCCGCTCGACGGCGGCGGCCGCCCACCGGGGTCCGCGATCGCGCTGGCTCTCGTCCTGGTCCTGTCGGCCCCCCTCCCCGCGCCCGCGCAGACCGACTCCGGCCGGACGCCGCCCGGCGGGGAGCCCGACGCCGCGCGACCCGCCGCCGAGCAACCCGACGCCGAGGCCGACGAGACGCCGACCTTCCTCGACTCGGTCACCATCTCCGCCACCCTCCGGCCCGCCCCGGTGCGGGAGACGCCGGGGGTGGTGTCGGTCATCGACGGCGAGACGATCCAGGAGCGGATGGTCGAGGACTTCGCCGACCTCGTGAAGTACGAACCGGGCGTCTACGTCGAGAGCGGCGTGACCCGGCTCGGGCTGAACGGCTTCAACATCCGCGGCATCGGCGGCAACCGCGTGATGACGATGGTCGACGGCGTCCAGACGTCGGAGCAGTTCGACTTCGGCCCGTTCAACATCCACCAAGCCGGGCTCGACGTGGACGTCCTGAAGACGGTCGAAATCGTGCGCAGCGCCAACTCCGCCCTCTACGGCAGCGACGCCCTGGGGGGCGTGGTGTCCCTGTTCACCAAGGACCCCGCCGACTACCTGCGGGGCCGGCGCTTCCACCTCGGCGGCAAGACCTCGTGGGACGGCCGCGCCGGCGGCGCCGGCGTGAACCTCACCCTCGCCGCGGGCGGCGAGCGCGTGCAGGCGTCGCTGTTCGCGGGCTTCGACCGGGGCGGCGCCATCGGCAACCGGGGCGCGGTCGAGACGCGCGACCACACCCGCACCGCCCCGAACCCGCAGGACGTGGAGGGCCGGCAGGTGCTTGGCCAAGGCGGTCTTCAACGCATCGCCGGGCAACCGGTGGCGGGCCGCCGCCGAGCGGTACGACAGCCTCGTCGAGACCGACTGGTTCTCGAACAACCGCCTGCTCGACTTCGGGCGGTTCTCGTACCGCATCGACGAGTCGACGGCCCTCGACACGCAGGGGCGCGGGCGGCTGTCGCTCGACCACACCCTCGCCGACCGCGGCCTCGACCTGATCTCGTGGCGGGTGTACGGCCAGCGCAACGACACCGCGCAGGTCGTCGACGAGGAGCGGTTCACCACCGGCTTCGGCGCGCCGTTCGCGTCGGCGCGCCACGGCGCCCTCGACTACGAGCAGGCCGGCTACGGCGGGTCGGCGCAGGGCCAGCACTGGCTGGGGGGCGCCGACGACGGCGTCCTCGTCACGTTCGGGGCCGGCTACGGGACCGACTACTTCGACATGCGGCGCGACCGCACCGAAACCGACGCCGCGACCGGACGGCCGGTGCCGACCGACCTGATCTTTCCCACCAAGTACTTCCCGGAGAGCGACGTCGTCGAGGCGGGGACCTACGTGCAGGGCGAGGTCCGGCTCGGCCGCGTCACCCTCGTGCCCGGCGTGCGCTACGACCACTTCTCGCTCGACGCCAACCAGGCCGACCCCGTCTTCGTCGCGAGCCTCAACCCCGAGGCGGCCGACTTCTCCGACGGCGCCCTGTCGCCCAAGGTCGGCGCGGCGGTGCGGCTGACCGAGGCGGTGACCCTGCACGCGCAGTACGCCGGCGGGTTCCGGGCCCCGCCCTACAGCGCCATCAACACCGGCTTCGCCAGCCCCCGCGAGGGCTACACGACCCTGCCCAACCCGGACCTGCGGGCCGAGACCAGCGACAACCTCGAGGTCGGGGTCCGCGCCGCGTTCGGGCGCGCGAGCCTCGGCGTCAGCGCGTTCTCGAACCGCTACCGCGACTTCATCGAGCTGACGGAGCTCGGCGTCAACCCCCTGACGGGGCTCCTCGAGTTCCAGAGCCGGAACCTCGAGGAGGCGCGGATCGACGGCCTGGAGATGTTCGGCGAGGCGTATCTGACCGACAGCCTGATCGTCCGGGCGAGCTACGCCCGCATCGAGGGCCGCGAGTTCCTGAAGGGCGCCGCCACCGCGGCGATCGCCCAGGAGACGCCGCTCGGTTCGGTCGCGCCCCGACGCCGCGGTGGTCGGCCTGCGCTACGCGCCGCGGTCCGGCCGCTGGGGGAGCGAGCTGTCGGTGCGGCTGGTCGAGGCGTACCGGCGGCAGAGCGTCAGCCAGTTCGCGCCGGCGGCGTACCGGGTCGTCGACCTGGTCGGCTTCGCCGCGCTCACCGAGGCCCTCAAGCTGCGCCTGGGCGTGCTGAATCTCACCGACGCCAAGTACTTCGAATGGTGGAACGTGCGGGGGCGCCGGGCCAACGACCCGGTCATCGACCGCTACTCCAGCCCCGGGGCGAGCCTGATCGCCTCGCTCGCCTTCGACTGGTAGGGGCCGTGATACGCTAGCGATTACCCTGGCGCGGCAGCCTCACCGCCCATGCGTGAGCAGTATTCCGCCAATCCCTTCGTGCCCGGCAGCGGCGCGTTGCCGCCCTGTCTGGCCGGCCGGGACGCCGAGCAGCGCGAGCTGATGCGGCTGCTCGCGTACCTCCGGGCGGGACGGGGGGCGCCGCGGAACGCGGTGGTGTCCGGGCCCCCGGGGCAACGGGAAGACCGCGCTGCTGCGCTGGTTCCAGCGCGAGATCGAGGCCGGCGGGGGTATCGACGTCGTCTGGCGCACCCCCATCGACCTGCCGGCCCTCGACGTACTCGCGACCGGCCTCGTGCCCGCCCGCCCGCTTCCGGTCGCTGCTCCCCGACAAGTTGTCGGTCTCGATCGGCGTCGGACGGCTCGGCTGGGAGCTGGGCGGCGACGCGGCCAACCTGGCCGAGCTGCTGACCGTGCGTTGCGCCCACCGCCCCCTGGTCATCCTGCTGGACGAGGTGCACACGCTGGACGTGGCGGTGGGGCGCGCGCTGCTCAACGCCGCCCAATCCACCGCGTCGGGCCGCGCCCTTCCTGCTGGTGCTGGCGGGGACGCCGGGCCTGACGCGGCAGCTTGACCGGATGTCCGCGACGTTTCTGGAACCGCGCGAAGCACATCGGCGTCGGCCGGCTCGACGAGGCCGCCGCCGCCGAGGCGCTCGTGCGCCCGTTCGCCGAGCAGAAGCCCGCCGTCACCTTCGACGCGCCGGCCCTGCGGCGCGTGGTCGGCGAGAGCCAGCGCTATCCGTACTTTCTGCAGGTCTGGGGCGTCGGCCTTGTGGGAGGCGGCGGCGGAACGGGCCGCGACGCTGATCGACGAGGCGGTGGCCGCCGAGGCGGGGCCGAGCCTTCGACATCGAGCGGGCCGTCTACTACGAGCACCGCCGCGACGAGGTGGAACGGCAGGACCTGCTGGCGGTCGCCGGCGCGGTGGCCGATGCCTTCGCCGGCCGGGAAGTGCTCGCCCAGGACGAGCTGAACGCGGTCATCGGCGATGCCATCGCCAGCCACTCGACCCCCGAGACGGTGGCGTGCCGCGACCGGCTGGCCCTGGTCGGCTACGTCCTGGAAGCCGCCCGGC
Organism: Vicinamibacterales bacterium; assembly: GCA_963666855.2. Lineage (GTDB taxonomy): Bacteria > Acidobacteriota > Vicinamibacteria > Vicinamibacterales > UBA8438 > JAJEEA01. The sequence continues at coordinate 973 of CAXXTG010000083.1, read as the reverse complement.
GCCGGAGACCGGTGGCAGCCGGGCATTCCCAGCCTCATGCAATACCTGCGGCCTCCGGCCGCGGCACGCACCGGCCCGGCACGAGGTGCCGGCGGCCGGCCCGCGACCTGTCGCGGTACCGACGGCGGCACGCACGACACGCACCGGCCCGGCGCCCGCGCCTTCGCAGTAGGCCACCGTCACCCTCGATGCGTCGCCGCTCGACGCCGGTTCACCCCCGCCGTCCGCCCCGAACCCGAACCGGCCTCGATCCATCACGCCTCAGTGCGGCATCGCCCGCCCAACCGGATCTTGCGCAGTCCGTGTCGTTCCACGACCCAGCTTCCCGGTCAGATTCGGGGGTTCGCAGCGGGACGTAACCGAGGAACAGCCAGCCTGGTCGGGCCGGCCCGCGCCGATTGGCGGGTGCCCGAGGCGGGTCCAGCGACGCGCCGCCGGCGGGGCCCGGCGCGCCGCGCCGCCGGCCGGCCCGGCTGACTCGCCCGAGTCTACTCGGCGCGCAGGATCGTCATCGGCTCGATGCCGGGCGGCGCGCCGCGCGGGCACCCAGCTCGCCAGCAGGCAGATCGCGGCCAGCAGGGCCGAGACCACGCCGAAGACGACGGGGTCGAGGGGGGCCGTCTCGAAGAGCAGGGCCTGCAGCCGGCGGGTCACCACCGCCGCCGACGCCCGCCCCCCAGCGCCACGCCGAACAGGGCCATCCACGCCCGCCTCGGACGAGCACGAGGCGGCGCACGTCGATGACCTGCGCGCCGACCGCCATGCGGATGGCGATCTCGCGCCGCCGCTGCGCCACCATGTAGGAGACGACGCCGTAGAGGCCGATCGAGCCCAGCAGCAGCGCGAGACCGGCGGCGATGACGAGCAGCACCATGACGAAGGCGCGCTCGCCGCGCGCCCGCGCGACCAGCGTCTCCAGGGTCTCGACGTCGGTGATGGGTAGCGTCGGGTCGAGCCCGCGCACCGTTTCGCG
>CAXXTG010000082.1:0-52217 GCA_963666855.2 Vicinamibacterales bacterium | reverse complement strand
CTCGCCGGTGATCGTGTCGCCGCCGACCTCGAACCGCACCGTCGAGGCGTCGTAGCCCGACTCGGGAATCCACTGGCCCGACCACGTGCCGCGCAGGGCGTCGTTCTGGGCGAAGGCGGGGGCGCTCACCAGGAACGCTCCCATCAGGAACCAGGCTCGTCCCACGAGTCTGCGCCGTTCTACGGCGCACACTCGTGGCAGGGTTGGTTGGGCGGCAATCGGAGCCGAAGGCGACGATTTCCGGGCTAGCTCTCATGGCCATCTCCTCCACGATGACGCGCGCAGCATGCGCCGGGGTCCGCGCCGCGGACGACGGGCCCGCCCCCGCGGATCGAGGCGTCGCCGCTCCCGGGCGTCCGCGCTTCCGAGTTGTAAGTGTCGCGCGGCCCGCCGGCCGCCGTCCGATCCGAAACCGGGGCCGCTGACGGGGTCCCGGACCGCGGCGGCCGCCGGCAGCCGGATCGGGAAAGGCGGTGGACCCGCCTTCCCGGAAAGTCTACGAAAAACCGGTTCGGGGGTAAAGTACCCGACCATGACTGCACGCAGCCCTCTTGCGACCGCCGGTCTCGCCCTCGCCGCCGGTCTGCTCGCCGCGTCCGCCGCGGGTCAGCCGCGCGTCCACGAGATTTCGCGTCGAGAGCACGGCCATGTCCTCGGGCGAGACGATGCCGCGGCGGTACACGCCGGACGGACACAACGTGTCGCCGCCCATCACGTGGAGCGGCCTGCCCGAGGGCACCCGCGAGATCGCGGTGGTCTGGCGCCGACTTCGGGGCGGGGAGCCCGCCGCCGTGGGTGCACTGGATCGTCTACGGCATCCCCGCCACCGCCGGCGGGCTGCCCGAGGGGCTGCCGATCCTGCCGGAGACGCCGCTGCCCCCGGAGCTGGACGGGGCCGTCCAAGGGCTGAACGGGTGGCGGCGACCGTACTACCGGGGGGCCGGCGCCGCCGGCCGGCACGCCCGCCACCTGTACCACTTCACGGTGTACGCGCTCGACGAGGCCCTGGGGCTCGAGCCGGGCCTGACGCGCCGGAAGCTGCTCAAGGCCATGGAGGGCCACGTCATCGGGCGGGGAGACCTCGTCCCGGGTCTACGAACGGTTCTAGACGGGCCGGACCGCGGTCCGGGCGAGAGACGCGAGAGGAGCAACCGATGAAGCAGAAGGGACCACCGCTCATCTCCCGGCGCACCCTGCTGCGCCGCGCGGGTGCCGCCGGCGCGGCGGCGGCGGCCGGCGCGGCAGCCGGTACGGGCGTGCCGGCCGGGGCGGAGACGCCCGCGACAACCGCCGCGACGCCGGCCGCGCCGGTTCCGGGCGCCCCCCAGGCCCCCGCGCCGGCGCCGGCCCGCGCCGCCTACGAGCACTTGACGGCGGAGGAGGCGGACCTGCTCGAAGCGATCGCCGACCAGTTGATCCCGAGCGACGACCCTCGGACCGGGCGCGGTGGCGGCCGGCGCGGTGGGTCTACATCGATCGGGCCCTCGGCGGCGCGCTGTCCGAATCGCGCGACGCCTACCCGCGCCGGCCTCGGCCGCCTTCCGACCGCTACTGCCGGGCCTCGCGCGGCGCCCCTTTACCGCGAGCTGCCGCATGTCGACCAGGTCTCGGCCCTCATCGACGTCGAGACGGGCGCCGCGACCGGCGCGCGCACCGGCTTCGCGGGCAGCTCCGCCGCGTTCTTCAACATGGTGCGCGGCCACGTCCTGGAGGGCACGTTCGGCGACCCCTACTACGGCGGCAACCAGAACTACGTGGGCTGGGACCTCATCGACTATCCCGGCGTGCGGACGGCGGTGTGGCCCCCGGCTGCAAGGGGCAGCTCGAGGCCGGCGAGCTGCCGCCGCGCCCGCCGGTCGGCCTACGACACCGAGTACTTCGACAAGGCGGTGGTCGACGCCGCGACGGGGGGGAAGCGCCATGGCGACTAGACTGCCGGGAACCGACGTCGTCATCGTGGGGCTCGGGGCGGCCGGCGGCGTCGCCGCGCTCCCCCTCGCCGAGGCCGGGCTCGACGTGATCGGACTGGAGGCGGGGGGGCGCCTCACCCGCCGCGACTTCGCCCCCGACGAGATCCGGAACAACGTGCGGGCCTGGCCGTTCTCGGTCCAGAAGTGCGCCAGCGAGGTGCCGACCCTCCGCCGCACCCGGTCGGAGACCGCGGTCCAGAGCGGCGGCCACCCGATGATGAACGCGGTCGGCGGCACCACCCTGCACTACTGGGCGCAAAGCTGGCGGCTCAACCCGTGGGACTTCGAGGTCGTCTCGGCGACCACCCGTCGCTACGGCCGCTCGCGCCTGCCCGAGGGGACGACGGTCGAGGACTGGCCGTTCGGCTACGCCGAGCTCGAGCCCTACTACGACCGCGTCGAGCACGAGATCGGCGTCTCGGGGCAGGCGGGGAACGTCGACGGCCGGCGCGACGGGCGGGGCAACCCCTTCGAGGGCCCCCGCGCCCGCGCCTACCCGATGCCGGCGCTGCGCTGGACCGGCTTCCTCGAAGGCATGGCGGACGCGGCCCGATCGCTGGGCTGGCAGCCGTTCCCCGGCCCCGCCGCCATCAACTCGCGCGCCTACCAGGGGCGCTCGGGCTGCATGTACCACGGCTTCTGCAACCGGGGCGGGTGCCATGTCGACGCCAAGAACTCACCGGCGGTGACGACGATCCCCCGGGCCGAGGCCACCGGGCGGCTGAAGGTCGTCACCCACGCCCACGTCCGCCGCGTCGAGGCCGACAACCGGGGCCGGGTGACCGGCGTCACCTACGTGCAGGACCGGGAGGAGTTCTTCCAGCCCGCCCGGTTCGTGCTGCTCGCGAGCTACACCTACGAGAACGTGCGCCTGCTGCTGCTGTCGAAGTCGCGGGCGTGGCCCCTCGGCCTCTCGAACAACCGCGCCCAGGTCGGCCGGCACTACCTCAGCCACCACCAGGGGGCGGGGGTGACGGCGCTGTTCCCCTATGACACCCACGCCTGGTACGGCCTGCCCGCGCAGGGGGTCGCCGTCGACGACTGGGCCGACGACAACTTCGACCACGGCGGCCTCGACTTCATCGGCGGCGGCAACCTGTGGGTCTACTCCGACCGGCGCCCCATCGCGGCGGCGGGCATGAGCACGTTCGGGCGCGCCCCGGCGTGGGGCTCGGGCTGGAAGCGGTTCATCCGCGAGAACGCGGACCGGACGAACAGCGCCTACATCCAGAAGACCACCCTGCCCTACGAGTCCAACTACCTCGACCTGGACCCGGCGGTCACCGACCCCGTGGGCGACCCGGTGATCCGGGTGACGGCCGAGTACAAGCGGAACGAGCTGGCCATCGCCGAGTTCCTGCAGGACAAGATGGAGCGGTGGTACCGGGCGGCGGGGGCGGTCGAGGTGCTGCGCGGGAGCCTCGGCGGGCAGATGGGGGTCTCGACCCACGCCTACGGCGGGACCCGCATGGGCGACGACCCCGAGACGAACGTGGTCGACCGCCACGGGCTGTCGCACGAAGTGCCGAACCTCGGCGTCCTCGGGGCCTCGGTCATGGGGACGAGCGGCGCCCGCAACCCGACCCTGACCGCGCAGGCCCTGGCGTGGCGCACGGCCGAGCACCTGGTGGACAACTGGCGTTCTATCGTGGAGTAGCCCCGGCAGGGGATCGGGAGAGACCGGAACGGCCGGACCGCGGCTCCACGCGACCAGACAACGGCGGAAGCGAGCCGACGACGCGGGACGCGCGGGCGGCCGACGCCTCCGCCCCTCCCGCCGTTGTCGGGGGGCGGGAGTCCGCGTGGGCGGCGCGGACTCCCGTCGGTTGGGCGCAATGGAGACGCAGGCGACGATTTCCGGGCTACGCGAGAACCCGCAGCACGACCCGGCGGTTCCGCGCCCGCCCCTCCGACGTGTTGTTGGGCGCCACCGGCTGGTCCTCGCCGTAGCTGATGATGCCCATCTTGTGCAGCGGAAGCTGGTGCGCCTCGTGGAGATAGCGCCGGGCGCTGTCGGCGCGCGCCATGCCGAGGCGCGCGTTGTTCGCGGCCGTGCCGGTGGCGTCGGTATGCCCTTCGATCTCCACGAACGAGGCGATCGGCAACGCGCGCAGGTCGGCCACGAACCGGTCCAGGTAGGCCCGGACCTCGTCCGGCAGGGCGGACTGGGAGACCGCGAACCCGGCGACGTTCTCGTCGATCACCATCTCGTAAACTAGGCGCCGGTTCGTGTTCTCGAGGGTGTTGCCCAACTGGTCGGCGGTCCTCTGCGCCATCTCCGCCGCCATCTGCGCCGAGTTGGCGCTGGCGAACGCGTTCTGGGCGGTCTGCTCGACCACGTCAATCCGCGCCGCCTGTTGCTGTACGATGGCCTCCGAGTCGTCTAGGTCGCGGCGCATCTGCGAGACTTGGGCGCCGACCTGCGCCTGAATCTGCGCGGTGGCGTCATCGACGTAACCGGTCGTGGCGAGGCAGCCGCTGAGCAGCGCCGCGCCCGCTATCGCCGCTGCCGATGCCATTGGTCGCATGAGGGTCCTCCCTGCCGAATCCGATCAGCCCGTCCCGTGTCCCTCCGCCATGCCCCTCCGGCCTCGTGGACCGCGGCAGCCCGCATCGGAACGCATCCCGCGCGCCGGGATTACCGACTGTATCGGTCCCGTACGCCCGGAACTTCACCCGCGGCCCCGGAGGCCGCGGTTTTCCCCGGCGTCGCTGGTCCTCCTTCTCGCCGTCGCGGGCGGATCGGCCGCGCAACCCGACACGGGGCGTCCCGTCGTCCGGCCGCCGCGGGTCGCCGACCCGCCGGTCATCGACGGCCGGCTCGACGACCCGGCGTGGGGCCGCGCCGCCCACATCGCCGACCTCGTGCAGCGCCGGCCCCTCGACGGCCCGCCGGCCACCGAGGCGAGCGACGTCTACCTGGCCTACGACAACGACCACCTCTACGTCGGCCTGCACGCGCACTACGGCGACCCCGGCATGATGCGGGCGAACCGGCGCGACCGCGACCAGACCGTCGAGGACGACCTGTTCCTCATCTACTTCGACCCGTTCCTCGACCAGCAGCGGGCCTACGTCTTCACCGTGAACGGCTACGGGGTGCAGGGCGACGCGATCCTGCGGGCGGGGGCCCTCGGGGGCGGCCGCTTCGGCGTGCCGCGCGGCGACGCCTCGTGGGACGTGCTGTTCGACACCGCCGCCCGCCTCGTCGCCGACGGGTTCGTCGCCGAGATGGCCATCCCGTTCAAGAGCCTGCGGTATCCGCAACAGCAGGCGGGGACGCCCCACCGCTGGGGGCTGCAGATCGCGCGCACCATCGGCGGGAAGGACGAGGCCGACGTCTGGTCGCCCACGTCGCGCGACATCGCCGGCTTCCTCCCCCAGATGGGCCGTCTGGAAGGCATGACGGACCTCTCGCGCAGCCACAACATCGAGATCCTGCCCACCGTCACCGCGACCCGGTTCGGGGCCCTCGACCGGGGCACGGGCCGGTTCGACGAGGGGGACCCGTCGCCGGAGGCCGGGCTCAACGTGAAGTACGGCGTCACGTCCAACCTCACCGCCGACGTCACCTTCAACCCCGACTTCTCGCAGATCGAGTCGGACCTGCCGCAGATCGAGGTCAACCAGCGGTTCGCGCTCTTCTACCCCGAGCTGCGCCCGTTCTTCCTGGAGGGGGCGGAGATCTTCAACATCCGGGCGCCGATCACCGCGGTCCACACCCGCACCATCGTGGACCCCGCGTACGGCGCGAAGCTGACCGGCAAGGTGGGACGGACCACCCTCGGGCTGATGTACGCCAACGACGCGGCGCCGGGGAACGTGGACGACGGCGCGGACGCGGCGTTCGGGCAGGCCGCCCACACGTTCGTGGGCCGGGCGCGCTACGACCTCTACACCGAGTCGCACGTCGGGGCCGTCTTCACCGACCGGGAGCTGCTCGACGGCCACAGCCGCCTCGCCGGCGTCGACTCGAACTTCCGCCTCGGCGACACCCACGCGGCCGGGTTCCGGGCCATGGCGACCGACCACCGCGACGGCGGGGGCGCGGAGACGACGGGCCACCTCCTCGACGCGAGGTTCAGCAAGAGCGGCCGCAACCTGCGCTACGCGGTGTCGTCGTACTCGCTGTCGCCCGAGTTCAGGACCGACGTGGGGTTCGTCCGCCGCACCGACCAGCGCTACACGTCGGTGACCGGGGGCTACCGCTGGTGGCCGGAGCACTGGCTCCGCAACTGGGGGCCCGAGTTCGTCTACGGGCGGAACTACGACTTCGCGGGCGTCCTGCAGGACGAGGTCGCCGACGCCGGCATCAACCTCGCCCTCGCCCGGAACATGTTCGTCGCGAGCAACGTCCGCCGCGAGCTGGAGCGGTTCGGCGGCATCGACTTCCACAAGACCCGCGCCCGCGTCTTCGGCCGGGTCGACACCAGCCGGCGGGTCGGGGTGTCGCTCGAGTACCGGCGCGGCGGGCAGATCCGCTTCATCGAGGAGGCGCCCTACCTCGGCCGCGAGCAGGGGATCACCGCGTCGCTCAACCTGCGCCCCGCGCCCCGCCTCCGTTCGGCGATCAGGGTCGCCACCAACCGGTTCACCGACCCCCGCCGCGAGGGAGACGCGGTGTTCCACGTCCAGATATACCGCGCGTTGACGACCTTCCAGTTCAGCAACCGCCTGCTCTTCCGCAACATCAGCGAGTACAACACCCTGGACGGCACCCTGGACCTGAACTTCCTGCTCACCTACCGCGTCAACGCGGGCACCGTCTTCTACGCCGGCTACGACGACCACTACCAGCAGGCCGACCTCATCCGGGGCGACCTGACGGACTGGCACGAGGTCGGCGGACACCCGGACTGGACCCGGCGCCAGCGGACGAACCGCGCGGTCTTCGTGAAGTTCCAGTACCTGTTCCGGTACTGACGCGAGTCGGCCCCGACTGCACGCGTTCAAGGCTTGTCAGCGCGGCCGCTCCCGTGCTGCAATCCAAGTATAGGCAACTATAGGCATACAGACCGAATGGGAGACGCGACGGAACGCCCGTTGACGACCGCGCAGGTGGCCGCGATGGCCGGCGTGCACCGGGATACGCTGCTGCGCTGGCTGCGCGAGCGCCGAGTGCCCGAGCCGGGCCGGGACCGTCACGGCTGGCGCGTCTTCACCGTCCGCGAGGCCGCGGCGGTCACGGACTACGCGAAGGGCGACACGCCGGGCCCGACGCCGCACGCCCCGTACGCCGCCAACCCGGCACTCGGCCGGCTAAGGCGGATCGACTGGGACTTCCCGACCGCCAAAACGGACTATCTGACCCACGGCCTGCACCCCTATCCGGCCAAGTTCATTCCCCAGATCCCGAACGCCCTGATCCAGGAGCTGTCGTCGGTGGGCGACACGGTGGCCGACGTCTTCTGCGGCAGCGGCACGACGCTGCTGGAGGCGCTTCAGCTCAAGCGCCACGCGATCGGCATCGACGCCAATCCCCTCGCGGCCCTGATCAGCCGGGCCAAGACGACGCCGCTGACCGATCCGGAGTTCGGCGAGCTCGCCGAGCACCGCCGAGCCTGCGAGCAGTCCCTGATGCGGGCGGCGTCCCCGACCGGCGATCTGTTCCATGACGGCCAGCCGCTCCGATCGTCGGGGTGGCGGCCGGCGCGCAAGGTCTGCGAGTTCTGGTTCCTGCCGCACGTCGTCGAGGAGCTGGCGAGCTGCGGCTTCTCGTCGGCCGCCTGTCGAGCGAGCCGGTGCGGACGCTCTGCACGGTCGCCCTCGCGGCGATCATCGTGTCGGTCTCGAAGCCGGACGCCGACGCCCGTTACGGCCGGCGCGAGATGAGCGGTCGATCCGGGCGACACGGTGCGCGGATATCTGAGCCAGCTCGACACCGCCACGCGGGCGGTGCGCGAAATGAGCGCCCTCATCGAAGACCGGTTCCAGTGCGAGGTCATCGGCGCCGACGCGCTGTCCGCCCCCCTCACGATGCCCTTCGACCTGGTCGTCACGTCGCCCCCGTACCCGAACGCGCTACCACCTGTATCACCGGACCCGCCTGCTCTGGCTCGGCCACGATCCCGCGCGGTTCATGGAGATCGAGATCGGAAGCCACCGGAAGTACAGCGCCAAGGGACGCAATCGGGCGACGCCGGAGACGTTCCGGCGGGAGTTTGACGCGATCTTTCCGTGGCTGCGGGAACGGCTGAAGGACCGGGGCTACGCCTGTTTCGTCATCGGGGACTCCAGGGTCGACGGCGCACGTCGACAATGCGTCGTTGCTCGCGGCGGCGGGGGCCGACGCCGGATTCCGGGAGGCGGCCCGGATCACCAGGCCCCGACGCGGAAGAGCTTCAACCCCAGGATCGGACTGATCAAGCAGGAGAACATGCTGATCCTCCAGAAAGCGTAAGCGGTCAGTGGAAGGTCTGACCTGCAGAATCAAGGAGTACATCCAGCCCTTCGAGCGCCGGCTCGCGCTGGAAGAGCTGCGCGCCCTGGCCGGCGGCCCCGTGACCCCCGTCGACGGCGACGATGCAACCGCGTCCACCTTCTCGGTCGCGCGGTCCGGCGACGCCGGGGTCCTGCGTGACGCCCTGGCGTACTCTGGCACTCCGTCGGCGACCGCCTGGACGGGCTGACGACGCAGCTTCGGCGCGAGGCGACCGCCGAGTTCGCCCGCAACGGGGCGACGGGCGGCGGGCTGGCGGAAATCATGCGCGCCCGGCTGTTGGCGAAGCTGCCGAACAAGCGCTGCCTGCGGTACGCCACGCACGGGCTGCACGAGTATCGGGGCAAGTTCTTTCCGCAGCTCGTGCGCGCCCTGATGAACATCGTGAAGTTGCCCAAGAGCGGCGTCGTGCTCGATCCGTCGAGCGGCATGACGCTGGTGGAGGCGCGCCTGTCGGGCCGCACCACCTACGGACCGGCCGTGTCGAGACAGAGCAGGTACTGCGGGAGCGCTGACCGCCGACGAGGAAGTACGCCCGCGCCCGGTCCGCCGGCGACCACCGTGGATGGAACCGGGCCGCGTCGAGATAGCCGAACGGCTGCAGGTGTATCTGCGCGGTGCGCGACGACCTGCGGGTCCGGCGCGAGGACCGAGCTGGCCGCCGGCGAGACCATCGCCCGTTTTCTCGCCAAGCGGCGCGAGACGAGAACCGTCGCCGCTTCCATCGCCGAGCCCGGCGCGGGGGTGGGCCGGCATGCCGCAGGCGGACGCCCGACAGGCCGCGGCCGCGCTGCCGTCACTGGCGGGCAAGGTCGACGCGGCGATCACCTCGCCGGCCACCGCCCTGCCCTATCTCGCGACCGGTCCTCGTCTATCTCGGCCTGTTGCCGCGCGAGCATCATCGAACTGATCGGGAATCGCGAGGTCACGACGGGCACCCGCGCGGAGGGGGTACTTCGCGGCGAACAAGTCGCGGCGCCCCGGAGCGTGCGCGGGGTGATCCAACGCATGACCGACTGACGCGGGCGGCGAAGCCGGTTTTCGTCGAGCCGGCGCTGCTGTCGAAGCTTCTTCGAGCGCGCGGCGGGACGCTCGCTGCTCCGGCCGGGCGGCACGTTGTTCCTCGACCACCGTGCACCGCGGACTACCTCGCAGCGCCTGCCGCCGACATCGGCGGCGCGGAGTTCCGCCAGCAGCGGTGCAGGCCGAGCCCGCGCGCCGACCTCGGCCAGGAACTCGCGCCCCCGCGGTACCCTCCACGCAGCGCCGGCCGCCGACTGACTGGCCCAGGTAGTACAGCGCCCGGCCGAGAGGTCTCGAGCGAGTACCAGCCATGAACCGCAGGGCGAGGCTCGGCTCGCGAAGTAGCGGCACCCGGCGCCGGCCGTAGACCGGAATCAGCTCCGACCGGGGAGACTCGAACGCCTTCGCGAGCAGGCGCAGCTCGGCCGTTCGCCCGATGAAGTCCGCCACGCCGGCAGTATGCGGCGAGGCCGGCCGCATCGTCAAGTCATGTTTAGACAAGTCATGTTTAGACAAGTCATGTTTGGACAAGCCATGTTTGGATATGCGTCCCGTCGGCCTGCTCGGCGTCGCCCGTACCGGCCCGCTTCGGACCGCGGCGTCGGCCACGGTATAGTAGGACGTGACGACCGCACGGGGGTCCGCGCCCGCCGGCGCGCGGCCCGACCGCCTCATGGACGACCCGCGCACCGCCCCGGCCGGCCCCCTCGGCGCGGGGACCGGCGTCCTGCTGATCGCGGTCTTCACCATCGCCACCTGCGGCCTGATCTACGAGCTGCTCGCGGGCACCATCGCCAGCTACCTCCTGGGCGACAGCGTCACCCAGTTTTCGACGGTCATCGGCGCCTACCTGTTCTCGATGGGGGTGGGGTCGTACCTGTCGCGCCACGTCCGGCGCGACCTGCTGGTCCGGTTCATCGAGGTCGAGATACTGGTCGGCCTCGTCGGCGGCCTCTCGTCGCCCGCGCTGTTCTTCGCGTTCTCCGAGGTCGACGCCTTCCGCGTCGTGCTCTACGGCTGGGTCTTCGTCACCGGCGTGCTGGTGGGGCTGGAGATCCCCTTCCTCATCCGCATCCTCAAGGACGAGTTCCCGCTGCACGACCTCGTCTCGCGCGTCCTCTCGCTCGACTACCTGGGGGCGCTGGCGGCGTCGCTGCTCTTTCCGCTGTGGCTGGTGCCGCAGGTCGGCCTGATGCGGTCGTCGTTCGTGTTCGGGGGGCTCAACGTGGCGGTCGCGGTGTGGACCTGCCACTACTTCCGCCGCCGCCACCGCCGGCCGCGGCTCACCGCGCAGGCGTACGGCGCGCTCGCCGTGCTGACCCTGGGCGCGGTCTTCTCGGACGACCTGACGGCGTGGTCAGAGCGGCGGCTCTACGAGGATCCGGTCGTCCTGTCGCGCTCGTCCCCCTACCAGCGCATCGTGCTGACCCGGGGCGGCGACGGCGTGCGGCTGTTCCTGAACGGCAACCTGCAGTTCTCGACCCTCGACGAGTACCGCTACCACGAGGCGCTGGTCCATCCCGGGCTCGCCGCCGTCGCCGCGCCCCGCCGCGTCCTGGTGCTGGGCGGCGGCGACGGCATGGCGGTGCGGGAGATATTGAAGGACGACCGCGTCCGGGAGATCACCCTCGTGGACCTCGACCCGGTGATGACCGACATCTTCCGCGACCACGACGCGTTCGCCGCCCTCAACGGCCACGCGCTGCGCTCGTCCCGCGTCGAGGTCGTCAACGCCGACGCCTTCGTCTGGCTCGAGTCGAACCCCTCCCGCTGGGACTTCATCGTGGTCGACTTCCCCGACCCCCGCACCTACTCGCTCGGCAAGCTGTACACGACCACCTTCTACCGGCGGCTGGCGGACCGCCTGAACGCGGGCGGCGCGGCCGCGATCCAGAGCACATCGCCCCTCGTGTCGCGGCGGGCGTTCTGGTGCGTGGTCGAGACCGTCCGCGCGGCGGGGCTGCACGCGCGGCCCTACCACGCGCCGGTGCCGACGTTCGGCGAATGGGGTTACGTGCTGGCGGCGCCGGAGCCGCTGGCGCCGTCCGACGCGTTCCCGCCGGACCTGCGCTACCTGACGCCGGCGATCGCCCGGTCGCTGTTCGAGTTCCCGGCCGACATGGCGGCGCTGCCGGTGGAGGTCAACCAGTTGAACAACCAGATCCTCGTGCAGTACCACGCGGAAGGCTGGGAGGAGTATGCGCGGGGCCGGCCCGAGCAGGCAGCTACGCCGTAGGCGCTCATGGTGAAGAAGAGAGTACGGACAGCTTCCCGACCCGGGCTGACGCGCCGGGACGTGTTGCGGCTCGCTCCCGGCGCCGCCGCGGCGGCGCTCGGGTGCGGGCCGCGCCTGCCCGCCTCCGCCGAGCGGGCCCTCGACGCCGGGCGCATCGCAGGGGGCATCGTGGGGGCGTCGCACCGGCTCGGGCACCGGCTGCGCGAGGGCGCGCGGCCCGAGCCGCGGCAGGTTCGCGACGTGCCGGTGGTCATCGCGGGGGCGGGCGTCGCGGGGCTGTCCGCGGCGTGGAAGCTCGCGCGGAGCGGCATGCGCGACTTCGTCGTGCTCGAGCTCGAACCGGAGGCGGGGGGCAACTCGCGGTGGGGCGGGAACGATGTCTCGGCCTATCCGTGGGGCGCGCACTACCTGCCGGTCCCCACCGCCGAGGCGACCGCGACGCGGGAGCTCGTCGCCGAGATGGGCCTGGTCCTCGACACCGGCCCCGACGGCGAGCCGGTCTACGACCCGCGCCATCTCTGCCACGCCCCGCAGGAGCGCCTGTTCGTGGACGGCGGCTGGCGCGAGGGGTTGTCGGCGCGCGACGTGGTGGACCCCGCGCCCGGCTCCCCCGAGGCGGCGGAGCTCGCGGCGTTCGAGGCCGAGGTTCGGCGGTACCGGGACTACCGGGACGGGCGGGGCCGCCGGGCGTTCGCCCTGCCCATCGCGGCGGGCGCCGCCGACGCCGCGGTCACCGGGCTCGACGGGATGTCGATGCGCGAGTACTTCGACCGCGCCGGCTGGTCGTCCCCCCGCCTCCGCTGGTACGTGGACTACTGCTGCCGCGACGACTACGGCTGCACGCTGGAGACGACCTCGGCGTGGGCGGGGTGGCACTACTTCTGCTCGCGCCCCGACGACGTCGAGTACCTGACGTGGCCCGAGGGCAACGGCCGCATCGTCCGGCACTTCCTCGACCGGGTGGGCGGGAACGTGCTCCCCGGAATGCTGGTCTACCGCGCGCGCCCGACCGGCGGCGCGGGGACCGGCGGCGTCTCCGGCGGGAGCGTTCCGGCCGGCCCCGCGTCGAACGGCGGGCTCCCCGGCGCCGGGCTGCTGATCGAGGGCGCTTCTGCCGGCCCCGTGTCGAACGGCGCGTTCCCCGGCGGCGGACCTCCCAATGGCGTGGTCCCCGCCGGCGGCGTTCCCGCCACGGTTCCGGCCGACGGCGTCGAAGTCGACGCGCTCGACACGCGCACCGAGGCCGCGGTGCGATTCCGGGCGCGGCACTGCATCTACGCCCTGCCCCGGTTCACGGCACCCTATGTCATCGACGGGTACGCCCTCGCCGGCCTCGAGCAGTTCACTTACAGCCCGTGGGTGGTCGCGAACCTGACCGTCGACCGGGCCCCGGACGGCGCGGCGTGGGACAACGTGCTCTACGACAGCCCGTCGCTCGGCTACGTCGTCGCCACCCACCAGAGCCTGCGGACCGCGCCCGGGCCCAGCGTGCTGACGTGGTACCTGCCCCTCGCCGTCCCCAACCCCGACGCCGCCCGCGCGTGGATGCTCGGGCGGGACTGGCGCGACTGGGCCTCGCTGATACTCGCCGACCTCGCGCGGGCCCACCGCGACATCGAGTCGCGCGTGTCCCGCATCGACGTCATGCTGTGGGGGCACGCGATGATCCGACCCGCGCCCGGCTTCATCTGGGGAGAGGCGCGACGCCGGGCCGCCGCCCCGCACGGCGCGATCCGCTTCGCCCACTCCGACATGAGCGGCATCTCGGTCTTCGAGGAGGCGCAGTACCACGGCGTGCGGGCGGCCGAAGAGGTGATGCGGGCGCTGGGCCACGCCCACACGACATCGTTGTAGCCTGACCGCCGCCGGGCCGTCAGACGCCGTCCGGCTACTTCTCGGTCTTCACCGGTTTCTTCGGCGGCGCGGGTGGGGGCGGCGGCTTCACACGACCCGGCCGGGGGGGAGAGCCGGAACTCCGCCAGTGGCCATCGCCGTCAGGCGTCGTCTCGGCGCGTCCAGGCGCCCTCCGTCAGACGCCGGGACTCATCCCTCGGCATATCGATCGCTCAAGGCCCTGAACGCGTCCTCTTCGCACCTGACGTTCAGCCGTTCGTCGGTGGAGACGTTCGCCGCTCCGGCGCGGGCCGTCACACGCGTCACTCGACGCTTCAGGATCGAGAGGGCCCGGCGGGTATCGCCGTCATCGACCGAGCCGGACTGGACTTCGCCCCACAGATCGTGAAGCTCATCCTCCACCTCGCCGCACTCGCCGCGGATGACGCCCAGGATCGCCGCCCTGTTCGCGTAGTCCGCCAGAAAATCCCAGGCCACCAGGAGCGCGACGAGCGCGCCGGAGGCGATCCGGACGGCTTCCGGCAGCGCGTCGATGGCGGACGCCATGCCGGCGGTCGCCGACGCGAAGAGCACGATCCGAATACCGCGGTGCCGCTGCTGCTGCTGTCTGGCCATCCGGTCGTAGTAGCGAACCAACCGCGCGGCATCCAGCATCTCCTGCCAGACGGCGTTTCTCGTCGCGCCGGTCACAATCTCCATGCCGGTAGTCTGCCGGTGCTCCCGAACCCCGTCAAGGTGCGGAGATGACAGGAGTCTGCGCCGTTCTGCGGCGCAGACTCCCAGACCCGGTGCGGCACGGCGTTCCGCACGGACCGCACGAGTTCCGCCGCAAGCGCGGCTATGTCGCCGCGATGCCCATCTTCTTCTTGAGCTCGGCGAGCGAGTCGGCGCCGGCGCTGGGCGAGGGCCCGGCGAGGGCGCGGTCGATGTCCTCGTCGATGGTGCCGCCGACGTCGGCGAGCTGGTCGTAGGCCTCGGCCAGCGACTCCTCCTCCTGCACGCGGTGCTTCATCTTCTCGAGCATGGCGACGGTGCCCGAGGCGTCGGCGCCGGCGAGCTGCTGGTTGATCTTGCGCATCGACGACGCGGTGCGGGCGCGGGCGCGCAGGGTGATCAGCTCGTTCTCGTACTTGGCGATCTGCCGCTTGAGGTCCTCGACCTTGGCCTGGAGCTGGTCGGACATGCGCCGCTGGGTCTCGTAGTCGGCGCCGACGCGGGCCCCCTGCTTCACCGAGTCGTCCTTCTTCTCGAGGGCCGAGGTGGCGAGGCGCTCGGCCTCGGCCGGGGCCATCTCGCCGGCCTCGGCCCGCCGCAGCAGGAGCATCGCCTTGCGCTCGTAGTCCGCCGCCCGCTTCTTGTGGTCGTCGGTCTCCTTCTGCAGGCGGATGGCCAGCGACTTGACCTGGGCGAGGCTCACCATCGCCGCCTGGAGGTTCTTCTTCAGATCGCGGATGCCCTGCTCGGTCATCTTGATCGGGTCCTCGAGCTGGTCCACCGCGGCGTGCGCGTTCGACTGCGCGACCTTGAACATTCTGCGAAAGATACTCATGGCTACTTCTTCCAGTAGGCGAGGAGCTCGGCGCCGTTCTCGGCCAGGGCCAGCGACAGGGCGCGGACCGAGCCTTCGAGCTCGTTCAGATCGAGGTTCGCGAGCTGCAGGGTGTCGCGGTAGAAGATGCGCCGGCCCGTCTCGTCGAGAGCGAACGCGCCGTGCACCAGCGTGTTGTTCATCTGCAGCAGCCGCACGAAGAGGTCGCCCGGCTCGGCCGGCACCTCGCCGATCAACTGTTCGAGAATGACGATGGGCGGCTCGCAGTCGATGACGAGCTGCTTGATGCCGTTGTCCTCGTCGTCGACCACCACCAGGTCCTCGGCCTCGTTCTCCGCCGCGATCGTGAGCCCGAGGTCGAGCAGATGGCCCTTCACCGTGTCGAGATGATCAGACATCCATCGCGCCTCCTTGCGCGTCGCTTGCCGGCGCGCGTCCGTGCCCGCGGCCCGCCGGAGAGGAACCGCGGCCGCGCCGGCGTTCTCTTCCCTGATTGACGATCCGTACCCGCGCCAAGTTCACCGAAGAGGCCCCGCGGGCGCCGCCCGAAGCACCTGTCGCGCGGAGGGCCGGCCATCGCGGGTCCCGGAACAACGCGCGGCTTCACCGCCGGCCGCGGCCTCCTCATCAATGATGCCGCGGTCCCCGAGCGCCCCCGCGGCACGACGCGCAGTTCACCGCCGCCCCCCAGCCTCGACGCCCATCACGGCCCGCTCCGACGCACCGCCCCCGCGCGGCGCGCGGTCACCGCCCGCCGCCGGCCGTGCGGGGCGCGATCACCACCAGGCGGTCGTCGGCCGCGACCGGCGCATCCGCGCGGGGGTTCGTCTCGATGGCCCCGTCACCCCGGCGCTGGAGGGCCACCGCGATCCGGTCCTCGTCCCGCTTCAGGGCGGACAACACCTCGAAGAACGGCCGCCCCGCCAGCCCCGACGGCACCGGCACGGTGACCAGGTCCTGCCCGACCCGGGCGCTCAGCAACTCGCGCACCACGGTGGAGATGCCGTGGTCGAGGGCCGCGGTCGACATGACCCGGCTGCACAGCTCGGCCCCCACGACGATCTCGTCGGCGCGGGCCCGTTCGCAGTGACGCACGTTCGCCTCGGTGGCGAGCTCGACGATGGCGTAGGCCTGCGGATTGAGGCTCTTGACGGTCAGCGTCGACAACACCGTCGTGGCGTCCCGCGCGCCGTAATCGAGCGACCGGTCCCCCACGATGACGACGGTCGCGGCGGCTTCGATGCCGGCCCGCTTCAGGTTCTCCTCGGTCACGCCCCCCCGCACGAAGTGCAGGCGGTCGTCCGCCACCGGCTTCGCGTCGACGTCCCCCACCAGCACGATGTCGGCGGCGGCGGAGCGCGGGTCGGCCCGCAGGTCGGCCAGGATCTCCTGCATCCGGTCGTTCCAGCCGCAGAGGATGATGTGCCCCTCGAAGTCGTACGAGTCCATGCCGCGGTCCTTCTTCATGCGCTGCTCGACGAACACGCCGGCGATGGTGGCGGTGAACATGCCGAGCACGCCGATGCCGAAGAACATCAGCACGACGCCGATCAGCCGGCCGCCGAACGAGACCGGAGAGATGTCGCCGAAGCCGACGGTGGTCAGGGTGACGACCGACCACCACAGCGCGTCGGGCAGCGACCGGTCCTCGAAGAACGCGAGGCCCGCCGTGCCGCCGAGGATCAGCACCGCGATCACGCCCAGGAGCCGAAGCAGGTTCTCGCGCTGCATGAAGCCGACGAACCGCGTCAAGGCCCGGGCCACCGCGGCGCTGAAGGTGCTCATGATCGGAATGTCAGGCCGTCGCCCCCGGCGCGGCGGCATGGGCGCCGACCGCGGGCCGGCGCTTCCGCGGGCCGCGGCGGCCGACCGCGCCGGCCGGCCCGGAAACCGCCGCCCCGCCGGCTCCGCCACCGCCCCGCGGCGCCGCGGTCCCGGGGGAGGCCGGTCCGTTGCGCGGCGCGACCTCTACAGGGTCAGCCCGATCAGCATGGAGGCGGCGAGATAGGTCACGCCCTCGATGACCCCCGCGCCGAGGTTGGGGCGCTCCTTCACGAGCTCGTCGGCGAGCCGGGCGCCGGGCAGCAGCACCTTGTCGGCGAAGAGCCGGACCAGCGGCAGCAGGACCAGCCCCACCACCAGGTAGTAGCCGAACTCGCTCATGCTCTCGTTCCACGACACGAAGTCGCCCTCGCCGGCGAGGCGGATGACGTTGCCGAACCCGACGAGGACCCCGGCGAAGGCGACGGCGACCGCGACGTTGCCGTCTTCAATCTGGTCGTGGAGGTCGTACGACGTGATCCGGTCGTAGAGCATCCCGGCCGCGACGAGGGCGGCGAGGCCGGTGACCCAGAACACGAGCCCCGACGCCATGCCCCCCTCGCCGGACATCGCGCCGGCCGTGATCAGCCCCACCGCGACGTAGTTGCCGCCTTCGAGGACGCCCACGCCCACGTTGCGGTCCTCGACGATCTCGCGCTCGTTGTCGAAGCGCGAGAACACGAGCCGGTCGTTGACCCAGGCCGACAGGTTGAGCAGCGCGATGGCGAGCCCGCCGTAGATGACGAGGCCGATGACGTCGTCGAGCAGGCTGACCGAGGCGGGCCCCGACACGACCCCGCCGAGCACGATCACCAGCCCCAGGTAGTAGCCGGCGACGGTCACCGCGAGGGCCAGGTTGTCCTTCTCGAGCAGCTCGACCCGGAGCGCGAAACGCCGGTGCAGCGCGTCGTACGCCCACTTGCCGACGGCCAGCAGGACGAGGACGACGGCCAGATAGACGAAGCCGGACACGATCTGATCCACGGACATCACACGCCTCCAGGGGCTTGGGCTTGGGCTGCGTCCGGCTACTTGCCGAAGCTGCGCACGCCTCCCGCCATGCGGCTGCTCACGCGCTGGCCGAACGAGCGGCTCTGGGCGGCCTGGCGCGCCTGCTGCCGGCGGAAGAAGTCGGGGCTGGTCTGCCGGGTCGTGGACCCGTTCGTGCCGTACGCGCCGCCGCCGGGGCCGTAGTAGGTCTGTCCCCGGCTCCGCGAGTCCCGGTAACCGTCCCAGTCGTCGCGGTAGATGGGCCGCCCGAAGCCGCCGATGAGGTTGCTCAGCAGGGCGTACTGGCCGTAGAACTCCCAGAACGACCGGCCGCCCCCGTCGTCGCGCCACCGCCCGTACCGCTCGTCGCCCACCTGCTGGTAGCCGGGCGGATGCTCGCCCCGGTCGACGGCGCCGTCGGACCCCTTCGACAGGACCACCATGCCGAGCGACGACCGGTAGCGGTCGTAGGTCCCGGAATCGACCTCCAGCCAGTCGAGGACCGTCTCGCGGTACACCGGCTCGTCCGAGCCCTCCTGCGCCTCGCCGACGACGACGCGGTACTGGTGCGCGTAGCCGAAGCCCTCGTCGCTCATGTCCTGCAGCACGACCGAGTACTCGGGGTAACGGTCCAACTGCTGCTCGATGCGTTCGAGGGGCGTCTGCGTGGCGCAGGACGCGGCGGCGAGCAGGGCGGCGGCGGCGAGGCCGCCGCGAAGGCGGCGCCGGGCGCGGTCGCGGGCCTCCGGCGGCGCGGAACGGCGGGCCATCCACGGGCGCGCGGCGGGTGGGCGGGTCATTCGGGACTCCCGGGAAGGATGTGCGTGAACTGGTAGTCTTCCACGGCGCGGCCGGCGGCCGCCGTGAACTCGGTCTCGCTCCACTGCTCGATGCCGACGAAGGCGGTCTCCGCCTCGTCCGCGTACTCCCAGCGGACCACCGGCTCGCCGGCCCCGGCCCCGTCGGGGAACATGTGCCCCGCGTAGGAGGCGTCCAGGCGGTACGCCGCGCCCTCGAAGACGATGCCCGAGGGCGGGTCGTCGTGGTCGAGGACGTGCCGGCGGACGTCGCCGGCGATGTCGCCGACGGCGATGCGGCGCGACAGCGACCACGCGTCGCCGGCCCGCTCGAGGTAGCGCTGCTCGCCGCTCGAGGTCAGCTCCCACTCTTCGAGGTCGTCGTCGAGGCCCGAGAACCGGTAGCGGGCGTAGCCGGTCACCCGCCACGTGCGGAGGTCGTAGTCGACCAGATAGCCGACCTTGAGCTTCCCGAGCACCAGGTCGGCGAGCGGATCGGGGGCGTCGTCCTTCGGTTTCCGGCCGAACAACCGATTCATCACACCCACGATTCCGCCTCCTCCTCCAATGCTACCCGCTCGCGCCACTTCGGCCAAGCGGGGGCCGGGCGGCGGGTGCACGACAGATTCGTGAGATGGCCGTCAGTCGGTCCCCGCTACGCCGGGCCATTCAGCCGATCCGTTCTCGCTCATGGCTTCGAAGCGACAAGGCGCAACTCTGGTGTCGGCCCCCCGGGCGGCGGCGAAGGGGCGGTGCGCCGCTCGGGATGTGCTACGGTTGAGCATGACTCCGACGACGACGCTCCGGACGCTCTCGACCCGGAATCCGCGCCCGGGAAGGGCCGAACCCGCGCGTTCGCCGCTCCATCGCGCGTTCGTGGCCGCCCTCGCCGCGGTCTGCCTGGCCCCGGGGGCGCCGGCGGCCGGGCAGGCCCCGTCCGCCGACGCGTTCGTCCCCGTCACCGACGCCATGCTCCAGGACCCCGCCCCCGGCGACTGGCTGACGTGGCGGCGCACGCTCGACGGGTGGGGCTACAGCCCCCTCGACCAGATCGACCGCGGCAACGTCGGCGACCTGCGCATGGTGTGGTCGCGCGCCCTCGCGCCCGGCCGCCAGGAGGGCACGCCGCTCGCCTACGGCGGCGTCCTCTACATGCCCCAGGCCAGCGACGTCATCGAGGCCATCGACGCGGCGACCGGCGACCTGATCTGGCAACACCGCCGCGACCTGCCCGACGACGTCTACGACTTCGTCGGCGGCAACGCCCGCAACAACCGCAACATCGCCATCTACGACCGCTTCATCATCAATACGAGCGACGACAACTACGCGTTCGCCCTCGACGCCGAGACCGGCGAGATCGCGTGGGAGACGCGGATATTCGACTACCGGGAGACCCCGGCCGGGCACAGCTCGGGGCCGATCATCGCCGACGGCCGGGTCATCTCGGGCCGGAGCTGCCGGCCGGCCGGAGGACCCGAGTCGTGCGTCGTCGTGGCCCACGACGCGCTGACCGGCGGGGAGCTGTGGCGGCGGCGCACCGTACCCGCCCCGGGCGAGCCGGGCGACGAGACGTGGGGCGGCGTCCCCTACGAACAGCGGGTGCACGTGGGCACGTGGATGCCGGCGAGCTACGACCCCGAGCTGCGGCTCATCTACCAGGGAACGTCGGTGACGTCGCCGGCCCCCAAGTTCATGCTCGGGGGGGTCGAGAACACGCACCTGTACCACAACTCGACGCTCGCCCTCGACGTCGACACCGGCGAAATCCGCTGGCACTACCAGCACATGAACGACCACTGGGACCTCGACCACCCCTTCGAGCGCATCCTCGTCGACACCGCGGTGGCACCCGACCCCGACGCGGTGAATTGGATCAACCCCCGGATCGAGCCCGGCGAGGTGCGGAAGGTCATGACCGGCATCCCCGGCAAGACCGGCCTGGTCTACACCCTCGACCGCGGGACCGGCGAGTTCCTGTGGGCCACCCCCACCGTCGCCCAGAACGTCATCGACCACATCGACGGGGCCACCGGGGCGGTGACCGAGAACGCGGAGGTCATCTTCACGGCCGAGGGCCAGACGGTGCTCGCCTGCCCCAACATGCACGGCGGCAAGGACTGGGAGGCGGGCGCCTACAGCCCCCTGACGAACACGCTGTACATGCCCATGCGCAACATGTGCCAGCGCCTGCTCGCCACGACCTCCCCCGACGCCTCGCACCGCATCTACGCGCTGGCGGTGCGCCACGAGCACGCGCCGGGCAGCGAGCTGCTCGGCGCGGTGTACGCCATCTCGGCCGAGACCGGCGAGACCCGCTGGCTGCACCAGCAGCGGGCCGCGACCCTGTCCCTGGTCGCGACCGGCGGCGGGCTCGTCTTCGGCGGCGACGCCAACGGCCGGTTCCGCGCCTTCGACCATGAGACCGGCGAGGTGCTGTGGGAGATCAACCTCGGCTCGCCGGTCAGCGGCTTCCCCATCAGCTTCGCGGTTGACGGGCGCCAGTACGTGGCGGTGGGCACGGGCGGCGCCGCGACCACCCCGAGCTTCCTCCGGCTGACGCCGGAGCTGCGCCCGAGCAACGGCAACAACCTGTTCGTCTTCGCGCTGAGCCAATAGCATCCGCCTGGGCGTCCCGGTTCGTGCCGTAACGCCCATAAGCTGCTGACTTTGAATCATTGGCGATTCATCATCGCGGGCTGACCGAGGAAGGAGGTCGGAGGTTGGCGAATTCCAGCCCAACCCCGCCTGTAATGGGGGAGCAGATGTGGTAGCCAAACCCGCGCCGACATCCCGCAGAACCAAGCGCCGGGGACGCCATCCCGACAAGGCCCTCTCGGCCGCCTTCGTCCGTTCCGCTCCGCCGGGACGGCCACGCCGACGGCAACGGGTTGTACCTGTTCGTCCAGCCCACCGGGACCCGAAGCTGGGTCCAGCGGCTCGTCATCCGCGGACGGCGACGCGAGCTCGGACTCGGCGCCGCCGCGCTCGTCCCGCTCGCCAAGGCCCGCGAGCAGGCCCTCGCCAACCGCATGCTGGCGCGGTCGGGCGGCGACCCCCTCGCGGAGAAGCGCCGCGTCCAGGGCGTTCCGACGTTCGCCGAAGCCGCCCGGCGCGTGCTCGAACAGAAGCGCGGCGGCTGGCGCGGCCGGTGGCACGCGCAGAACTGGTGGCGGAGCATGGAGCGGTACGTCTTTCCCCGCATCGGCGGCCGGCCCGTCTCCGAGGTCCACGCGGCCGACGTGCTGGAGATCCTCACGCCGATCTGGCACGTCAAGGCGGCGACGGCCCGGGAGGTCCGCCAACGCATCCGGTCGGTGCTGGAGTGGAGCATCGCCCTGGACATGCGGAACGACAACCCGTGTGACCGCGTGCTGCCCGTGCTCGGTCCGCAGAACGACATCGTGACGCACCGGCCGGCGCTGCCCCACAAGGACGTGGCCGCGGCCATCGAGACGGTGCGGACCTCCCGGTCGGGGCAGCCCGCCGTCAAGCTGGCGTTCGAGTTCCTGGTGCTGACCGCCGCCCGGTCGGCGGAAGCCCGGCTCGCCACGTGGGCCGAAATCGGCACGGCGGACCGCGTGTGGACGATCCCGGCCCTGCGGATGAAGGCGAAGCGGGAGCACCGTGTGCCCCTGTGCGGCCGCGCGATGGAGATCCTCGACGCGGCGCGGGCGCTCGGCGACGGCCATCCGCTCGTGTTCCCGATGCGGAGCGGGCGGCCGATCTCCGCGTCGACGCTGCCCAAGATGCTTCGTTACCACCGGATCGCGGCGGTCGCCCATGGGTTCCGGTCATCGTTCCGGGACTGGGCGGCCGAGGAGACCGACCATCCGAGGGACGTGATCGAGGCGGCGCTGGCCCACGTCGTCGGCAGCAAGGTCGAGGCCGCCTACGCGCGTTCGGACCTGTTCGAGCGCCGGCGGCGACTCATGGACGATTGGGCCGCCTATCTCGCCCGCGAGAACACCGCGAAGCGGACTCGGCCGGCCGAGAACAGTGGATGATCCGGATCTGATCATCGATCGGATCCGGGAATCGCTATCGAAACCGCACCGACCAGCCGCAAGCGTGCCTGGAACAAGGGGCTCATGAACCGGCCCACACGATTCCGGCAGGCGCGCTGAATCCCCGCCCGAATGTGGGAACGTAACATGGATTTGGAATAACATGATCTGCTTAACCAACAGTATATAAAATCAGTTAAACCTCGTTGAGCACCAATTCCTGACGAACGACCAACTGGCCGCGAACGCCTCCAACCTGCCGTTCGGCTTCTTCTTCGACACGTCGTACGAGGTGAACGACGGCCTGTCGCTGGCCTTCGACGTGAACGGGCACTACCGGCGGGGCATCGAGGCGTCTGACATGTACTCGGGCGGGCCCAACGACATGCCCGTGCGGCCCAACCCGAACCAGGACTTCCAGGCCCTCTCGTTCAACCGTCCCGAGAAGGAGTACTGCTCGCCGTTGCACGTGGGCGAGTACTCGAACCTGTGCCAGGTGCACATCCAGACCGCCAGCGTCGTCGGCGGCCCGCGGTTCCACATGCAGGCGGGCGGCGTCCGGCCGTACTTCCACGCCCTGTTCGGGGTGGCGCGGTCGCTTCGGAAGATCGGCTTCTTCTCGCACACCGCGACCCACTGGGCGATTCAGCCCGGCGGCGGGGTCGACATCGACATGACCCCGAACACCGCGTTCCGCATCCAGGCCGACTACCGGTTGACCATGTATCCCAACGAGGACGCCCAGACGGACTTGAGCGGGACGTCGTCGCTGGTGAACCCGGGCGGCGAGGACTTCAAGGAGCTCTCGTTCTCGCTCGGCTTCGTCGTGAGGCTCGGCGACCGCCGCAACTGACGGCCGGGCCGCGTTTGGCATGAACAAGGAGAGAGATGTCTCACTGGTTGTCTCTGATGGAGGAGGTGCACGCATGAGGTTGGGTAGGTTCCTTGCGGTCGCGGCAGCGGCGTTGCTGCTGGCGCCCGCGGTTGCCGTGGCGCAGAGCTCGATTGCGGGCTCGGTCACGGACGACACCGGGGGCGTGCTTCCCGGTGTGACGGTTGAGGCGTCGAGCGACGTTCTCATCGAGGGGTCGCGTGTCGTCTTCACCGACGGCACGGGCGCCTACAACATCATCGACCTGCGGCCGGGCGAGTACACCGTCGTCTTCACCCTGCCCGGGTTCGGCACGCTCGGTGCGTGACCAGCTCATCCTCGGGGCCGACGTGACCCTGCCGATCGACGCGGTGATGTCGGTCGGTTCGGTCGAGGAGACGATCACGGTTTCGGGCGAGACGCCGGTGGTCGACGTGCAGCAGGTGCAGCGCATCGAGGTCATGACCCGCGAGACGCAGGAGGCGATTCCGACCGGCCGCAGCATGTGGTCGTACGCGCTCCTGATCCCGGGCGTGAAGGTGCACAAGCCCGATGTGGGCGGCACCGCCGGGGTGCAGCAGTCCGAGATGATGGGCCGCGGTCTCGACGCCTCGAACACGACGATCGAGGTCGACGGGATGATGATCAACACGATGATCAGCGACGGTCGGTACCAGGCCTACCTGAACCCGATGCTGGCGGCGGAGACGTCGTACACGACCTCGGGGCAGGGCGCTGAGACCCAGACCGGCGGGCTGCGCATCAACATGATCCCGAACGAGGGCGGCAACCAGTTCAGCGGGAACTGGTTCACCGGCTTCACGCCGGGCAACTGGCAGGCGAAGAGCCTGCCGCAGGCGGCGCAGGCCCAGGGCCTCTCGCAGCCGACGGGCGTCGCCCTCATCTACGACAACAACGGGGCCATCGGCGGTCCGGTGTTCCGCGACCGTCTGTGGTTCTTCTCGACGGGCCGCTGGAACGGCGTGAACAACGAGATCACCAACAGCGTGAACCCCGACGGTACGCAGGGTCTCGACAACAACACCATCCACAGCGCGAACGTGCGGCTGACGTGGCAGATGACCCAGCAGCACAAGATCTCGGCGATGTTCGACAAGGTGCGGAAGCGCCGGTTCAGCCAGCACAACCCGGGCGAGGACCTGAACACGGCGGCGTCCTCGTGGACGTCTCCGCACTACGACACGGGGACGGCGAAGTGGACCGGCACCCTGAGCAACCGGATGCTCGCCGAGTTCGGGTTCTCGATCATCTACGAGGACTGGGACCCCGGCTACTACCGGTACCGCGAGGACGGCAACCTCATCGTTCAGCCGAAGCCCGACCCGTCAGAGCTGGCGACCTGCTACTCGACGCCGTGCTTCCCCGACGTGGGCTCGGCGCGGCACATGGCGCAGATGCCGGCGTCGATGGGCGGCGACCCCTGGTACACCCAGACGCCCAGCATGGACGGCCGGCTGGGGCTGGAGTACGGCGCCCGGCAGTGGGGCGAGAACAACAACTACACGCACCGCTGGGCCTACCAGAGCGCGCTGTCCTACGTCACCGGCTCGCACAGCTTCAAGTTCGGGATGAACATCACGAACGGCCACAACCGCCACACGAACAGCAGCAACGGCAACGTGCAGTTGTTCTACGACGACGGTGCCCATCCCATGGGGAACCTGATCCAGAACTCGCCGCTCGTCTACGGGATGCCCTGGTTCAGTTGCGACCATCCGCAGGCGACGGCGAACAAGGACGCCGGCACCACGCAGGGGAACTGCGGGCTGCTCGGCACGCCGGATAGCGTCAACGTCATGAGCGACCCGTCGTACCTGGCCTACAAGCTCGACTACAACGGCGGCCTCTACGCGCAGGACTCGTGGACCATCGACCGGCTGACGCTGAACTACGGGATGCGGGTCGACTTCGCGGGGGTCTCGATTCCCGAGGTGCCGAAGGGCCCGGGCCGGTTCGTGCCCGCGTTCATGCAGCAGGGCCGACCGGGTAGCGAGCTGCCCAGCTTCGGTCCCGACTTCTCGCCGCGGCTGAGCGTGGCCTACGACGTGTTCGGCGACGCCCGGACGGCGCTGAAGTTCGGCTTCAACAAGTACGTGCGCGACGTCGGCGGCAACCTCGCCCGCCGCTACGCCTACGGCTTCCTCCGCTCCGACAACCGCGACTGGTACGACTGCCAGATGAACGCGGCGGGCGACGCCTGCGCCCTGGACGCCATGGGCAACATGCTCAACAACTACGGGACGAACTGGGACGGCGTGGCCCAGAACTGGGAGATCGGGGCCATCTCGAACTCGAGCTTCGGCTCGAGCTCGGACCCGACCCGGATTCCCGACATCAGCGCGCGCGAGTACAACCGCATCTGGACCGTGGGCATCCAGCAGGAGGTCTTCCCCGGCATCTCGCTGAGCGGCGAGTACCGGCAGCGGACGTACCACAACACGTGGTGGGACGACAACCCGAACTGGAACTTCTCGCACTACGGCGTGATGCCCGACGGCACGCCCGATCCGGCCTATGGGGTCGGCAACGCCATGGGCAACCCGGTGCGGCACTTCCAGGTGGCGCGGCCGTACCCGATGGTCGGGCACTTCACCGCGTTCAGCATCGACCCGGACGTGCGGACCAACCAGTTGGGCTACACCGACCGCACGCGGGGCCCCGGCTTCACCAACGTCTACCGCGGCTTCGAGCTGAGCGTCCAGGGTCGTCTGCCCGGCGGCGGCACCCTGTTCGGCGGCTGGTCGATGGAAGACACGGGCCGCGTGTCGATCTACGGTTACGACACCAACGGCGGCGCGGGCAGCCGGTACGGCGGCGAGGTCAACGCCTGCTCCGACGTTCTCGAGCGGGGCGACGAGCCGCACCAGCTTCGGTTCTGCGACGCGGGCGCGTATCCGCGGCCGTTCCGGAACGAGTTCAAGCTGTCAGGCACGCAGCCGTTCTCGCTGCCGGGCATCGGCGACCTGCAGGCGGGCTTCTCGCTGCAGGCGTATCCGGGCGGTCTGGGCGACTGGGGCGGTCTGCAGGAGGGCCTCTACATCCACCGCACGTCGACCAACGACCTGTACCGGACCTACTCGCCTGAGCTCTACGGTCAGCCCGGCCACTGCGTGGCGCCGTGCGTGCTCGGTCAGAACATCATGCCCGACGGTCTCGGCATCATCGAGCGGAGCACCGGCGGCGAGTGGTACCCGATGGTGCCGCTGAGCAGCGTGAAGTTCGAGCCGTACTGGACGCAGCTCGACGTGAACATCCAGAAGGTGTTCAACATCGGAAGCTGGCGCTACGACACGCGCTTCTCGTTCTACAACGTCCTCAACAACGCGGTCGTCCTCGACCAGGGCGGGTCGCGTAACGCGAGAGGCAGCACCGGCGCCACCTACCAGGCCCTGACGTCCTGGGAGCGCGGCAACCGGATGCTCGAAGGCCGCGTCATCCAGTTCGCGGTCACCGCCCGCTTCTAGGCGCGGCCGTTACCCCGCCCGCTTCGGCGGGCGGGGCCGTTTCCCGCCTTACAGCCGGAGGGGGGGAGAGGGTTCCTCTCCCCCTCCTCCGGTTTTTTTGTGCTTGTTTCGTGCGTGTTCCGGTCAGTTGGGCGAGTGCCCTTACGGGCGTCTCATTGACGGATTTCCGGTCGGTCGCAAGACGGCATGGCATTGACATGAATCAATGAATTCGTGTCCTGCACAATTCCATACTGATTCGCTCAACGGTCCTCTGAGACGATAGATGGCGACAACCGGGAGAGGATGGTGCAATTGAAGAGGGGTTATCGGCAACCTGCAGTAACTCGGTCGCCCGCCTGGGCGCGCTGATCCCGCCCGCTGGCAACGGTTGCGACGTGGGCTAAAGAACAGACGACTGCGGAGCGGAAACAAGGGTGTTGTCGCGGTTTCCGTCTTGAGTGCGAGGGGTACGAAGCCGACGAGGGGGCGCGATGGAGACGAAGACCTCATCGGGTGGCGGTGGAACCAGACGGCGTTCAACCGCGGCGATGTCTAGCCCGCAGGTCTGGGAGAGCGGTGCTGCCGACGGGTCGGCGCTATCTGTCATCCGGCCGTCGGTTGGCGGGGGCGTACCATCGGTCAACCGCACGCGCGCGGCGCGCGCACTGTCGAGTTCGACCATGCAGGTGAAGAAGGCTGGCAGGGTGACCTCAATCAGCTCGTTAACCGCGTTGGTCGTCTCCTGGAATCGGGCGGCGGTCGCTCCGAGGCCGTCAACGGTCGCCCCGAGGCCGTCGACGGTGGCCTGAAGTGCCGCAGCGGTGGCGTCTAGCCGGGCACCCACCTTCTCGACGTCGACCGTCGTCGCCAAGCCGGTGATGTCGGACTTCGTCGCCATCGTCTGGCTAAGCCCCCAGACACCACCCGCGACCGCGAGCACCACGGCGGTTAGCGCCAAGAGAGTGCTGATGAGCCACTTCGCGTCTCTGCTCAAGGGCATCTGAACCTCCGGTTCGGCTGACCTCGTCGCTTGGGCAGTCAGCGGTCCGCCTGCCGCGCCTTGCTCAGACATCTGTGCCCAGTCTTGTCTTGTACATCATGCTCTCTTGTACGACATTGTACGACACGCGCCGGGATCCGCCACCTCGAGCGCCTCGTCGCGGTCGATCCGGGGCGAGGACGCCGACGCCCACGTCAACCTCGGCCCGCGGCGTCCATGCCCGCTCCTTCACCCGCCCGAGCGACCGCCGCGGCGGACGCGGGCGAGCAGGTCGGCCGCCGTCTCGCACTCGATGATCCAGTCGCCGACCTGCGCGAGGCGGCTCGGGGTCGGTGACGCCCGCGAGGGCGGCGGCCAGCCCCTCGGTGGTGCCGACGTCGAACTTCCGGGCCGCCAGACGGACCGGCGATGCGCAGGCCGTGGCGGAACCAGGCGGCGATGGTGGCGCAAACGTCAACATGCCGGGACCACGCACGTCGTGTTCCCCGGCGATGGCAAGGCGGCGGCGCCGTTGCCGTCGGCCGGCGGGTTGCCGTACACTGGAGGTCGTGATCCCGGACGTGTTCAAGCCCGGCAACGGCGCATTCCCGCCGGCGCTCACCGGACGCGAGCGGGAGCAGGCGGTGCTGATGCGGTCGCTGGTCGACTTGTCCGCCGGCGAGGCCCCGCCGCACGACATCGTGCTGACGGGTCCGCGCGGTAACGGCAAGACCGTGCTGCTTCATTGGTTCGAGCGCGCCTGCCGCGATGCCGGCGATGTGGACGTCGAGCGGATAGCGCCCAGCGAAGTGCGGACCCGCGAGGCGTTGGTCGACCAGTTGCTGCCGCCGACCGGCATCAGGAAGTTCCTGCCCGCGCGAGTCAGCGTCGGCGTCACCGGCGTCGGGAGAGTCGAATGGCCGGCGTCGGGTCCATCCGAACGGAACCTGACGAAGGGATTGATCGCCCGGTGCCGCAGGAGACCGCTGATCGTCCTGCTGGATGAAGCGCATACGCTGGATATCGATGTTGGACGCCTGTTGCTGAACGCCAGCCAGAACGTCCGCGCCGACGCTCCTTTCCTGCTAATCCTGGCGGGGACGCCGGGGCTGGCGGAGCACCTCGGCGCCATGAACGCGTCGTTCTGGGACCGGTTGGACGATGGGTGCCTGGGCATCGGTCTGCTGAGCGACACGGCCGCCCGGGCCGCCCTGGTGGAGCCGCTGGCGGCCCACGACGTGACCATCGACGCCGAGGCCCTGGATGCGGTGGTCGAGGAGAGCCAGCACTACCCCTACTTCATCCAGATATGGGGGCGCGCGCTGTGGTGCCAGCGCACGACCACCGGAGCGACCCATCTGACCGCCGTCCACAGCAGCGCGGCGCGGCGAGACGTGGTCGCCCGGATCACGGACTACTACGAACGTCGGTATCTGGAGTTGGATCGATCAGGCAATCTGGCCGTCGCCGAGCATGTGGCCGCCAAGGCCGGGCGCCGCCCGACGTTGACCTACGAGGAACTGAAGGCCGCCGTCGCCGAGGGCCTCGCGCCGCCGGACCCGCCGCGACAGGCGGTGCACGAGGCATTGGATGACTTGCAGCGGCTGGGCTTCGTCTGGCGTCCGCCCGGCCAGGCGCCGCCGGCCCGCTACGAACCCGGCATTCCATCGTTGATGGATCATGTGCTCGCGCACGCCTCGCCGTCTCCACGCGGTGCGGCGGCCGCGCCGGGGGTGCACGACTGATGACGCTGCAGTCCGGTCGGGCGTGGTGTCTCGGTGGCGGCCTCGTCAAGGGCGCCGGCGGTAACGGGCTGTAATCAGGGGACGGATGCTCGGGCGATGGTCGGGCCCGGCCGGACGCTGGACGACGCACGTCTGAGCGCTCACAGGCCCGTCCTCGCGCCTTCCAGCGTCCTACCGGTCGTGCTCCAGCGTCCTGCTCCGGAACGCCCAGTCGAGCAGTTGCCGGGCCGCTGACTTCACCTTCTCGTTCGGGAAGAGGTCCTTGTAGATCCGGATCGCGTCCTTCGGCTCCTTCAGCCTGAGGTGCTCGACCAGGGCCGCGATGTCGTCCCGGTCCTTCTCCCGCGCCGCCAGCAGCTTCATCGCCAACAGGTGCCTGGCCGACGCGCCCGTGACCGTCAGATACGGAGACTCGTACACCACCGCCGCCCGCACATCCGCCGCGCGGGGTATCGCGGTGGTCGCCTGGTCGTTGAGCCAGGTGTCGGTCAGACCGTGCTTGCGGCCGATCTTCCGCACCGCCTCCACCAGCCGGGAATGCCCCGTATCGATCCGCGCATCCACGTCCTCCGTCCGGCGGTCCGCGCTGAACGCCAGGCTCATCGCCGCGCCGCCCAAGATGTAGATCTGCCCGCGCGTCCGGCTGAACCGCAGCTCAGCCGACAGCTCGTCGAACAGCTCGAGGATTCTCCTGCGGTCCAGCACCCTCTCGTCTTCACGGGATCCACTCATGCCGTTCTCCCCCTCGGCTGTCGAGATCCCGCGGGTCCGGGATCGCGCCGTGCCGCAGGAACGCCCCCGGCGCGAACATCAGGGAGTTCAGGCGGATGATCGGTATCGGCGACAGGACCCAGGTGCTGTCGAGGAACCGCTCCGGCTCTTCCACCCAGGCGGGCACCGGGTGGTCGTGCAGCCGCGCAAGGTGCTCTACCATCGCGGCAAGCAGCGCATCCCACTTCGTGTGCGTCAGCGGCACCCTTTCAGCCAGCGCCGCCCGCTGTTCCGCCGCGCTCCGCCCGTGGAACCCCCGCGGCAGTCCGCACACGATGTTCCGCTGGATGTCCCTCTCGGGCCACTCCTGCCGGATGCCCTCGATGTAGGCGCTCAACGTGAAGTCACTCGCCATGTCTCCATGCAGCTCCCTTGCTACTATTGTGTCACCGCTCTCGGCTCGGCCCGCGGTCGCGCTGGACGTGCCGCGTCCGGTCGGCGAACTCCCGCCGGTCGGCCCGGGCTCATCTTGATCGCGGCCCGGTTCACGTGTTGTTCGTGGTGGCCCGCCACCGAGCCCACGAGCCCGACGGTCGCCGCCTCCGGGGCCCGCCCCTCACCCGCGGTCGACTGCGCCCGCCTTGGTCCGAACCATCGAACCGTGCCCGAGCCTGAGCATCATCGCATTTCCCCTGCGACAGCACGGCGGGGGGCGCACCGGAGCGCCGTTGCCGTTCGACGGCGGCTTGGCCTACACTGAGTGCGGTGATCCCGGACGTGTTCAAGCCCGGCGACGGCGCATTCCCGCCGGCGCTCACCGGACGCGAGCAGCAGCAGGCGGTGCTGACGCGGTCTCTTGCCGACTTGTCCGCCGACGGGGCTCCGCCGCACAACATCGTGCTGACGGGTCCGCGCGGCAACGGCAAGACGGTGCTGCTTCACTGGTTCGAGCGCGCCTGCCGCGATGCCGGCGGCGTGGACGTCGAGCGGATATCGCCGAGCGAGGTGCGGACCGGGGAGGGGTTGGTCGGCCGGTTGCTGCCGCCGACCGGGATCAGGAAGCTGCTGCCCGCGCGACTCAGCGTCGGCGTCACCGGCGTCGGGAGGGCCGAATGGCCGGCGTCGGGTCCATCCGAACGGAGCCTGACGAAGGGACTGGTCGCCCGGTGCCGCAGGAGACCGCTGGTCGTCCTGCTGGATGAAGCGCATACGCTCGATCTCGAGGTTGGACGCCTGTTGCTGAACGCCAGCCAGGATGTCCGCGCCGACGCCCCGTTCCTGCTGATCCTGGCCGGTACGCCGGGGCTGGCGGAGCATCTCGGCGCCATGAACGCGTCCTTCTGGGACCGGTTGGACGACGGATGCCTGGGCATCGGTCTGCTGAGCGACACGGCCGCCCGGGCCGCCCTAGTGGAGCCGCTGGAGGCCCACGACGTGACCATCGACGCCGAAGCCCTGGCTGAGGTGGTGGAGGAGAGCCAGCACTACCCGTACTTCATCCAGATCTGGGGGCGCGCGCTGTGGCGGCAGCACACGACCACTGGAGCGACCCGTCTGACCGCCGTCCACAGCAACGCGGCGCGGCGCGACGTGGTCGCCCGGGTCGCGGACTACTACGAACGTCGGTATCTGGAGCTGGACAGATCAGGCCATCTGGCCGTCGCCGAGCACGTGGCCGCCAAGGCCAAGTGTTGCCAGACGTTGACCTACGAAGAACTGAAGGCCGCCGTCGCCGAGGGCCTCGCGCCGCCGGACCCGCCGCGGCAGGCGGTGCACGAGGCCCTGGATGACCTGCAGCGGCTGGGCTTCGTCTGGCGTCCGCCCGGCCAAGCGCCGCCGGCGCGCTACGAACCCGGCATTCCGTCGTTGATGGATCACGTGCTCGCGCACGCGTCGCCTTCCCCACGCACCGTTGCGTCGGCCACGCCGGGGGTGCACGAGAGATGAGGCAGGGGACTTTGGAACGGCCGGCGGCCCGATGGAGATTGCCGCTGTGGGGACTGGCCCTCCTCGCGGCGGCCTGCGGGCCGCCGGCGGGATCCGCGCCCGGCGCCGACGCGGTCGCCCCCACGACGACCGCGGCCGGAGAGGCGTGGTTCACGGACCGCGCGGCGGCGGCGGGCATCGACTTCGTCCACTTCAACGGCATGTCCGGCGAGTACTACTTCAACGAGGTCCTCGGATCGGGCGGAGCCCTGTTCGACTTCGACAACGACGGCGACCTCGACGTCTACCTGCTGCAGGGCCAGATGCTCGGCCCCGGCCGGACGCTGGACGACGCGCTGTTTCCGCCGCCGGCGGGGCCGCCCCTGACCGACCGCCTTTACCGCAACGACCTCGAAGTCGACCCGGGCGGCGCGCGCACGCTGCGCTTCACGGACGTGACCGAGGGCAGCGGCCTCGACATCGCCACCTACGGCATGGGCGTGGCCGCCGGCGACTTCGACAACGACGGCTGGACCGACCTCTACCGCACGCGGCAGGGGCCGAACCAGCTCTTCCGCAACAACGGCGACGGCACCTTCACCGACGTCGGCGCGGCCAGCGGCACGGACGACCCGCTGTGGGGCGTGGCCGCCTCCTTCGTCGACGCGGACCACGACGGCCGGCTCGACCTCTACGTCGGCAACTACGTCGACTACGCGCCGGGCGACGGCGACCGGTGCCGGACGGCGACCGACGAGCCGAGCTACTGCGCGCCGCAGAGCTACCCCTATCAGCCGGACCGCCTCTACCGGAACCGCGGGGACGGGACGTTCGCCGACGTGACGGCCGAGGCGGGCATCGACAGGGCGTTCGGCCCCGCCCTCGGCGTCGTCGCCGCGGACCTGAACGCGGACGGCCTGGTCGACATCTACGTCGCCAACGACGGCGAGCCGAACCAGTTGTGGATCAACGAGGGCGGGTGGCGCTTCCGCGACGACGCGCTGCTCGCCGGGGTGGCCGTCAACGCGGTGGGGGCGGCGGAGGCGAGCATGGGGGTCGACGCGGGCGACGTCGACGGCGACGGCGACGGCGACCTGTTCATGACCCACGTCAGCGCCGAGACGAACACGTTCTACGTCAACGACGGCTCGGGGTTCTTCGCCGACCGGAGCGCCGAGGCGGGGCTGGGCGCGCCCAGCCTGCCGTACACCGGCTTCGGCGCGGCGTGGTTCGACGCCGACAACGACACGTGGCTCGACGCCCTCGTCGTCAACGGCGCCGTGCGGACCATCGAGGCCCTCGCCCGCGTCGACGACCCCTTCCCCCTGCACGAGCCCAATCATCTCTTCCGCAACCTCGGCGGCGGGCGCTTCGAGGACATCTCCGCGCGGGCGGGGGAGGTGTTCGCGCTGTCCGAGGTCAGCCGCGGGGCCGTCTTCGGCGACATCGACAACGACGGCGGCGTCGACGTGCTGGTGACCAACAACAACGGGCCGGCGCGCCTCCTGATCAACGAGGTCGGCCACCGCCGCCGCTGGGTGGGGCTGCGCCTGGTCGGCGGGCCCGGGGCGCCGCGGGACATGCTGGGGGCGCGGGCCGCGGTCTTCCCGGCCGGCGGCGGGCCGCCCCTCTGGCGCCGCGCCCGCGCCGACGGCAGCTACGCGTCGGCCAACGACCCGCGGGTGCTCGTCGGTCTCGGCGACGCGGCCGCGGTCGAGCGGGTGCGGGTGGTCTGGCCGAGCGGCGGGGTCGAGGAATGGACCGGCGTGGAGGTCGACGGCTGGACGACCCTGGCGGAGGGCACGGGCACGGCCGTCACGCCCTGATTTCCGGATGCGGATATGGGTTTACAGCGCGCGATCGTTGACGAACCGCAGCACCCATGCCCGAACACTCCAGCCGTGGCGAAGCACTAGCCGCGGCTCCCGTCGGGCACCCCCGGGCGCGGTGCGACGCGGGGTTTCAACCAAGGACTTCCGGTGACGACCATGTGGTCCAAGTTACTGTCCTGCGGCGTGCTCGCGGCCTGCCTGCTGGCCGCGTGCGGATCGCCCCCCGCCGGCGTCGACGACGCCGGGCTGCTGCCGGTCGCGCTGCCCGACCTGTCGGGCATGCACGAGTCGGTGCAGGCCCAGCTTCGCGACGCCCACCGGGCGCTGGAGTCCGGCGCCGCGTCCGGGCCGGGCGGGCTGGCCGACGCCTACGGCCGCCTCGGTATGCTGCTGATGGCCGGCGAGTACTACGAGGCGGCGGAAGCCTGCCTGGTGAACGCCCGGACGCTGGCCCCGGAGACGTTCCGCTGGGCCTACTACCTGGGACATCTCTACGAGCGGCGCGGCGACCTGGAGGAGGCGGCGGAGGCGTTCGAGCGGGCCCACGGCCAGCGGCCGGGCGACTTCCCGACGCTCATCTGGCTGGTCGAGGTCAACATCGATCTGGGCCGGTGGGATGCCGCGGGACCGTTCCTGGAGCAGGCGCGCGCGCTCCGGCCGGGCTCCGAGGTGGTGCGGTACCAGCTCGGCCGGGCCGCGGCCGCGGCCGGAGACCACGCGGCCGCCGTCGATCACCTGGAAGCCGTCCTGCGCCGGAACCCCGGCGCGACGGTCGTGCACTATCCGCTGGGGCTGGCCTACCGCGGCCTCGGCGACCTCGATAAGGCCCGCCAACATCTCGATCAGAGCGGCGGGCGCACCGACGGCGGCTACTCCGCCGGCGTCGGGCTCTCGATGGCGGATCCCCTGGTGGAGGAGCTGCGGAACGCCCTGCGCAGCCCCCAGCGCCATCGCACCCTCGCCCTGCAGGCCGACGCGAACGGCGACCGCGCGGAGGCGGTCCGCCAGTTCCGCCTCGCCCTCGAGCTCGAGCCCGAGGACGCCGACCTGCAGCTCAGCCTCGGCATGGCCCTCGACCGCGCGGGGCGCGCCCGCGAGGCCCTCGTCGAGCTCGAGGCGGCCCTGCGGCTCGACCCGCAGTCGGCCCAGGCCCACTACAACATCGGGACCCTCCTCGAGCGGGCGGGCAGGGACGCCGGGGCGATCGAACGCTACGCCGCCGCCGCCGAGCACGCCCCGGAGTCGGTCGAGGCGCACCTCCGGCTGGCCGACGCGTACAGCCGGACGGCGCGGGTGGACGAGGCGCTCGCGCACTACCGGCGCGTTCTCGCCGCCGCGCCCGATGCGGTCGCGGGCCGTTTCGGCGAGGCCATGGCCCTGGTCCGCCTGGGCCGCCACCGCGAGGCGCGGGACCGGTTGGCGGCGGCGCAGGCGCGCCACCCCGATCAGCCCGCGTTCGCGATCGCCCTCGCCCGCCTCCTCGCCGCGTCGCCCGACGCCGGGGTGCGGAACGGGCCCCGCGCCGCCGCCCTCGCCCAGGCCGTCGTCGCCACCGTCAAGACCACCGGCGCCGCCGAGACGATGGCCATGGCCCTGGCCGAGGTCGGCCAGTTCGCGGGCGCCGTCGAGTGGCAGCGCCTCGCCATCGACGTCGCCCGCGACGCCGGGCGCAGCGACCTGGCGCAACTGATGTCCGCCAACCTCGCCGCGTACCAGCGCGGAGAGCCCCGCCGGACCCCCTGGCGCGACGACGAGCCCGAGTACCGGCCGGGTCTTCCCGTGCAGCCCGGTCTGCTCGGTCCCTGACGCCGGTCTCTCTCCGCGGTTCCCATAGACCAAGTGGGTGACCGCATGTGGGGCCGTGGCCGCGGTGAACGCGTGGTTCCCGTCAGCGTTGTGGTCGGCTGCGGGCGTCAACGCGGCCCGACCTCCCGCAGCCCGTTGCGCGCGGCGTCGTGATCCGGGTCGAGCCGCAACGCCCGTCGGAACGCGCGTGTCGCCGGTTCGCGCTCTCCGGCCGCGGCCAGCGCGTGACCCAGGTTGGCGTGGGCGTCGGCGTCACCGGGGTCGACGGCGGTCAGGCGTTCGAATTGGCGGGCCGCCTCGGCCATCCGGCCCTGGTTGGCCAGGGCCACGCCCAGGTTGTTGAGCGCCTGGAGGTGGTTCGGGTTGCGGTCGAGGGCCCGCCGGTACTCGGCGATGGCCTCGCTCGCCCGGCCCGCCCCGTCGAGGGCCAGCCCGAGCTCGTAGCGGGTGGGGGCGTTGTCGAGGCCCTCCAGCGCCCGCCGCAGCATCTCCTCGGCTTCCCCGTAGCGCCCGAGGCCCGAGAGGCACCGGCCGATGTCGGCGAGCACGCCGAAGTCGTCGGGCCGCCGGCGCCGCCGGCGTTCCAGCAGCGTCAGCGCTTCTTCGAAGCGTCTGAGCCCGCGGTACAGCACCGCCAGTTCGGCGAGGGCGACATCGTGGTCGGGGTCGAACTCGAGGGCGCGCCGAATCAGGTACTCGCGCCAGGCGGCGTTCGTCGTGATGTCGGCGGTGGCGGCCTGCTGCAGCAGGAAGGTCGTGCTCCGCGATTCCCGGACGAGGGCCTCGGCCAGCGGGTCGAGATGGGCCTCGTACTGGGGCAGGCGATCCGCGGTGCGGAGGGCGCGCGCCGCATCGTCGGTCCGGCCCAGCGTCGCGTACGCGTCGCCGAGCAGCCGGAAGGCGGGGCCGAACCCGGGCGCCGCCGCCGTCGCGTCCTCCAGCCGTCCCACCGCGCGGTCCGCATCCCCCTCGACCAGCGCGACCCGGGCGAGGCCGAGCGCCGCGTACGCGGACACCGGCGGACCGGGTGCGCGGCGCGCCGATCCGGCCGGGGCCGCCGGATCCGCCGCGTCCGCCGCCGCCGGCGCCGGGGCGGCGACCGCCGTATCGCCGAGCGCCAGGACGCGCCGCCACGCCTCGGCGGCGCGGTCGTGGCGCCCCGCCTTGAACTCCGCCTCGCCGAGCCGCCACCACGCGGGACCGAAATCGGGGGCCGAGGCGACGACCCGGCGCAGGCCGCCGGCCAGGGCCCCGGTGTCGCCGCGCGTCCCCGCCGCCAGGGCGCGGTAGTACGTCCAGCGCCACGCCCCGCCGTCCAGGGCCTCGGCCGCGGCGTAGGCGCGGTCGGCGTGGTCGAGGAAGAGGTCGGCGTGGTAGGCGAGGCCGAGGGCCCCCACCGCGTCGGCGGACGTGGGACGGTCCCGCGCGGCGCGGTCCGCCTCCTCCAGGTGCCCGCGCAGCGCCGGGGGCTGGCCCGAGAGCTCGGGAAGGTCGGGAAGCCGCGCCGCGTAGACGGCCCGCCTCGCCTGGGAGGCGCCGGCATAGACCAGGGCGCCCGCCACCAGGAGGGCGGCGGCCCGGGCCGGCCACGGGCGGCGGCGCAGGCCGCGGCCGCGGCCGGCCGGGGTGGTCGGCTCGCGGCCGGAATGGCGCTGCCCGCCCGCGGATTCCGTCGCCGCCGCGCCCCGGCGGCGCCGGTCACCGCGCCGCCGGGCCACCGTTGCTCCAGACCGTCACGCGCGACATGCGGTCGTACGGACCGCTGATGTGCATGCCGCCGGTGACCAGGTCGGCGTCGCCGTCGCCGTCGAGGTCGCCGGCGGCCAGGGTGATGAGGTGGGTCGGCGAGCGCGCGACGCGACGCATCGCGAACTGCATCCGCCCGTTGTTCTCCAGCCACACGAGGCTGTGCGCCGACTCGTCGTCCCACGCGTTGTAGGCGCTGACCACCGCCACGTCGAGGTCGCCGTCGCCGTCGAGGTCCGCGGCCTGGGGGCTCGACGCGCCCTGGAGATCCGCGATGCGGTGGGGCTCGAACTGCATGCCGCCCCGGTTCTCCAGCCACTGCACGCCGTGCCACGGGCGGCTGTTGGCGGGGGCGTAGTCGAACGCGTCGCCGTTGCTGTGCAGGATGTCGGGGTCGCCGTCGCGGTCGAGGTCGACGAGGGTGATCCAGCTCGATCCGTAGTCGGGGTTCGTGGTGCCCCAGAGCAGCCGGGGCCTCAGCGCCGGGCCGGGGAAGGCCCATATCTCCTCCATTCCTGGCTGACGAGGGCCGCGATGTCGAGGGCGCCGTCGTCGTCGAGGTCGGCCGCGAGGGCGTTGATGGCGCCCGAGAACCGCTGCAGGACGCGGGGCTCGAACGCCCAGCCGCCCCGGTTCTCGAGCCACAGCGTTTCGCCGTGGTCGTAGCCGAAGGCGGCCACCGCGAGGTCGGGGTCGCCGTCGCCGTCGAGGTCGCCGGCCCGCACGTCGGCGACGCGGGGGAGGCCCTCGGCCGCGACGCGGCTCGTGAAGCGCTGTCCGCCGTCGTTCTCGAGAATCACGACCGAGCCGATGCGCAGGTCGCTCGGGAAGAGCTCGCCGAGGCTGGCGACGAGCAGGTCGAGGTCGCCGTCGCCGTCGAAGTCGGTGGGCTCGACGTGGGCCGGGGCCCGGATGTCCTCGGTGACCGGCCGCTCGGTCCAGACGCCGGCCGGGGACTGGCGGATCCACGCGACCCGGTTCCGGACCGCGTCGCAGGCCAGGATGTCGGGGAGGCCGTCGGCGTCGAGGTCGACGATCTCGACGTGCGCGATCAGGGGCCGCTCGCCGCCGCCGCGCGGCTCGCCGACGGACTGCGGGGTGAAGGCGTCCGAGGGCGCCCCCTCGGGCAGGATGGCGCGGCGCGGGTCGGGCGCAGCCTCCCGGTCGGCCGCACCGCCGCACGCCCAAGCCAGGGCGCACAGCAGGCCGGCCCCCACGTTCCGGACGGCGGCGGATCGGGCGATAGATCGCTTCCCGGTTCGACAGCGTGACACCGGTCTCGACTATACCAGACGACCGGTTGCCGCCGGTCCGGCGCAGTCCGGCGCGCGCCTGGAGACCGCCGGCCGCCCACCGCGCGGCTGCGACCCCCGCGCGCCTGCCGGGCCGGTTGCTGTCGTATAATCGGTCCGTTACCTCCGCTGCAGATGTCACCGAGTCCAGCCGCCCGCCTCGGGCTCTTCGGCTTGACTGCGCGAACTCCGCTGATGCCGTCCATCGCTTTGGCTCGCCGCCGCGTCGGACTCTGCCGTGGATCCGCGCGTTGCGCGGGGATCGGCACCGGGCCCGCGCGCTGGCGCGTGGCGGGAGCGTTTCTCGGGCACGCCCCATGCCCGAGCGATGCGGGTCCCCCTGGTGGCGCGGTCCACCTGCGACGCGCGGCCGGTCGCACGCGGGCGGGCCTTCATCACGGCCGGCTCACCGTCATCGTCGCCGGTTGGCTGCTCTCCGCCCTCTGCGCCTGCTCGCCGGCTCCCGACGTCGACGGCCTCCGCCTCGCCGGCGAGCGGGGGGACGCCGAGGCGCAGCTCGAGCTCGCGTCGATGTACGACGAGGGCCGGGGGGTCCCCGAGGACGACGCGGAGGCGGCGCGGTGGTACCGGCTGGCGGCGGAGCAGGGGCTCGCCGCCGCCCAGGCCCGGCTCGGCGGGATGTACGCGGAGGGCCTCGGGGTCCCGCGGAGCGGCGCCGAGGCGGTGCGGTGGCTCCGCCCCGCGGCCGAGCGGGGGGACGTCGCCGCCCAGGGGCGGCTCGGGGCCCTCTACGCCGGGGGCGGCGGGGTCGGGCGGGACGACGCCGAGGCCCTGCGGTGGCTGCGGCTCGCCGCGGACCAGGGGGACGCGCGGGCGCAGGGGCAGCTCGGGGCGATGTACGCGGGCGGGCGCGGGGTCGCCCAGGACGACGCGGAGGCGGCGCGCCTGATTCGGCTCGCGGCCGACCAGGGCCTGGCCGAGGCGCAGAGCCGCCTCGGGATGCTGTACGCGGGGGGGCGCGGCGTTCCCCGGAGCGACGCCGAGGCCCTGCGGTGGATTCAGTTGGCGGCGGAGCAGGGCCTGGCCGAGGCGCAGGGCCAGCTCGGGATGCTCTACGCCGACGGGCGCGGCGTGCCCCAGGACCTCGCCGAGGCGGTGCGCTGGTACCGGCTCGCGGCCGAGCAGGGGGATGCGCAGGCCCAGGTCAACCTGGGGTTCGCG
Source organism: Vicinamibacterales bacterium (assembly GCA_963666855.2). GTDB lineage: Bacteria > Acidobacteriota > Vicinamibacteria > Vicinamibacterales > UBA8438 > JAJEEA01. The sequence goes on along the minus strand of CAXXTG010000082.1, from coordinate 11,974 downwards.
CACGGCGAGGGGCGCGGGGTCGCCCAGGACGACGCCGAGGCGGTGCGCTGGCTGCGGCTGGCGGCGGAGCAGGGGCACGCCATCGCCCAGGGCCAGCTCGGCATGATGTACCTCGTCGGCGGCGGGGTCCCGGCGGACGAGGCGGAGGCCGCGCGCTGGATACGGCTGGCGGCGGAGCAGGGTCTGGCCGAGTCGCAGTTCCAGCTCGGCATCCTGCACGCCCAGGGCGGGGGCGTCCCGCAGGACGACGCGGAGTCGGCGCGGTGGTTCCGGCTGGCGGCCGAGCAGGGGCATCCCCAGGCGCAGGGCAGCCTCGGGGCGATGTACGCGGTGGGACTCGGCATGCCGCAGGACCTGGCCGAAGCGCTGCGGTGGTTCCGCACGGCGGCCGACCAGGGCGACCCGCAGGCCCAGGCGAACCTCGGGGCGATGTACGCCGAGGGGCGCGGCGTCGGGCGCGACCCCGCCGAGGGGCTGCGGTGGTTCCGCCGTGCCGCCGGCCAGGGGCACCCCCAGGGGCAGTACTATCTCGGGCTCGCCTACCTCGAGGGCGGCGGGGTCGGGCGGGACGACGCCGAAGCGGTGCGGCTGATTCGGCTCGCGGCCGATCAGGGGTACCCCGACGCGCAGTTCACCCTCGGGTTCGCCTATACGGAGGGCCGCGGCGTGCCCCGGGACGAGGCCGAGGCGGCGCGTTGGGTGCGTCTGGCCGCCGAGCAGGGACACCCCTTCGCGCAGGGCGAACTCGGCCGCCTGCACGCCGAGGGCCGCGGCGTCGAGCGGGACCTCGTGGCCGCCCTCACCTGGCTCAGCCTCGCCGCCCTGCAGGTCCCCGGGGCGCAGGGCGCGGCCATCGCCCAGGCCCGCGACGCGGTCGCGGCCGGGATGACGGCCGGGCAGGTCGCGCGGGCGGAGGCGGACGTGCAAGCGCGGTTGGGCGGAAGCCCGAGCGGCCCGTAGCCGGTTCCGCGACCGGCCCCGGGGCGCGGCGCGCCTCGGCCGCCGGCTCTCACGGCCCGCCTCACAGGTCGGGCACGTGTCGCCGGGCCGCCGCCGCGGGCGGTCCGCCGACGAAGCGCCTCGATCAGGAGGCGGCGGCCACGCCGCCGGTCGCGCCCCCCTCGGCGCTCTCGCGGCGCTCCAGGCTGCGGAGCCGTTCCCGCACGCGCCGGTCGAGATCGGTGATCTGCTGCGAGGTCTGGGCGTTGAGCACCGCGACCTGGGCGTCGACCCGGTCGAGTCGGGCGTCCAGACCGCCCACGCGGGTGTCGAGTTCGCTCAACAGGCCGCCGAGGGCGTCGAGCCCGCCCAGGCGACGGTCGAACCCTTCGAGACGGGCGTCCATGTCCTCCAGGCGGCGGTCGAGGCCGTCGAGACGGGCGCCGATCTCGCCGGTGCGGCGTTCGAGGCGTTCGAGGCGCGTGTTCGCGGGATTCGCGGGGTCGTTGAGTCGCTCGTCCACCATCTTGGCGAGGGCTCCGGGAATCCGGCCGTTGACCCAGGCCTCGATGATGAACAGCAGCACGACGAGATTGGCGATGCCGACCAGCACATCCATGGGCCAATCATAACCGAGGCGGGGCGACCTTGCGGTCGCGTCGGGAGTCCGTCCCGGCGCGAAGCTCCGCGGCGTGAGCCTCGGCGGTCCGTCTTCAACCTGCCTGCAACAACAAACGGAGCCGGGAGAGAGGGCTCTCTCCCGGCTCCGGAACGAAGGCAGGATTGTCCGCCCGCCGAGGCGGGCGGTGTCGGCCGCGCGCTAGAAGCGCGCGGTGAGCGCGAACTGGATGACGCGGCCTTCGAGCATCCGGTTCGCGCGCTCCCAGGAAGTCAGGGCCTGGTAGGTCGCTCCGGTGCTGCCCCGCGCGTTCCGCGAGCCCCCGTGGTCGAGGGTCACGCCGTTGTTCAGGGCGTTGTAGAACGAGAAACGCGCGTCGTAGCGCCAGCTCCCGATGTTGAACACCTTCTGGACGTTCAAGTCGAGCTGCGTCCAGTAGGGCTGGAACTTGACGCTGTTGATCGGGATCATCGGGAAATACATGGAGGTCGAGCTGCGTCCCACCGTGGTGAACTGGTCCGGCACGATGGGTTGTCCGAGCATGCACGGCGCCATGCAGTGGCCGGTCTGCCCGTAAAGCTCAGGCGAATAGGTCCGGTACAGGTCGTTGGTGGAAGAGCGGTGGACGAAGAGGCCTTCCTGCAGGCCGCCCCAGTCGCCGAGACCGCCCGGATACGCCTGCAGCGACGCGCCGAGCTGCAGGTCGCCGACGACCGGCAGCGAGAACGGCTGCGTGCCCGACAGCTTGAACTCGTTCCGGAACGGCCGCGGGTACGTGCCGGCGTCGCAGAACCGCTGCCAGTTCGGCTCGTCTCCCCGCTCGATGATGTCCGAGCAGTTGTTGACCTCGCCGCCGTACCGGCTGCCGCCGCCGCCCCACCGATCATAGGTATAGATGGATGTCCGGCCCGTGTCCTCCATCGACCAGCCGCCGAACAGGGTGCCGCCGCCGGCCAGCCGGCCCTGGATGCTCAGCTCGAAGCCCTTGTAGACGTTGCTGTAGCCGGGGCCGCGGGTGCGGTCGACGATGCCCGACGTGCTGGTGCGCACGTCCGGATCGATGTTGTAGGCGGTGAAGGAGCCGGCCATCGGGTACGGACGCGCGACCTCGAACGCCGTGTAGTTGTCGAACGTCCAGTTCGGGTTGTCGCTGCCCCACGTGTTGTGGTACGTGCGCTGGCGGTACTCGCCGCTCATCGACAGCCCCGGGATGATCTCCTGCTGGATGCCCACGGTCCAGATGCGGTTGTACTCGCGCGCGAAGTTGTTCAGGTCGGGCGAGCGTTCGGGATCCAGGATCGACCCGAAGGTGTCCGATCCGCTGGGGCCGATCTCCCAGTTCTGGGCGATGCCGTCGTAGTTGCTCCCGTAGGGGTCGAGCCCCGTGCACTCGCCGGTGCCGCCGCCGATATCGCGGATGTGGCAGTCGAACCAGTCGCGGTAGTCGGAGCCGGAGGCCCCGTACGGGTAGCGGCGTACGATCTCGCCGCCGACGTCGCGCACGTACTTGTTCCAGCCGAACTTCAGCGCGGTCCGGGCGTCACCGAACACGTCGTAGGCGACGCTCAGCCGCGGGGAGAAGTCGGGCCCCCAACTGGGCATCTCGCTCGACGGGCGCGCGGGCTGGAGCTGCGCGGGCACGAACCGGCCCGAGCCCTTCGGCGCCGCGGGAACCGAGACAGCCGCGAAGTCGACCCGCATGCCGTAGTTCAGGGTCAGCCGGTCGATGGTCCACGAGTCCTGCGCGTAGAAGCCGCCGTTGTAGTCCAACTGGTAGGTCAGGTTGGACGGGTGGTTGTAGATCTGCACTTGGTCGGGCGTGCCGAGCAGACCGCAGTTCCCCTGTGTCATGCCTGCGGACGAGTTCGCGACCGCTTGCGGATGATCGCAGTTGAACCAATCCAGCCGGCCGACGGGGATCGGCGAGTTCTGGATGAGACTGCCCCGGGGGTTCGCGCCGTCGTCGTAGATGAGGCGCAGATTTCCGTTGCTGTTGCTCGTGTGCCGGTTGCGGCCGTTCGTGAAGTTCATCCCGACCTTGAAGCTGTGCGAGCCGGTGACGTACGACAGTGCGCTCTGATAGGCCCAGCGGTGGGTGTAGTTGTTGTTCTCGCCGCCGGCCTTGGCACCGTACAGCAGTCCCAGCCGCTGATCCTGGATGGGAACCTGGGTATACCAAGGGTCGCCGCCCATGGCCGGCGACATCTGCGCCATGTGCCGGGCCGAGCCCGCCTCGGGGTAGCACGGCGTCGTGAAGCAGGTCGCCAGCGACGCCGCGTCGGGCTTGTCCTGGAAGATCAGGTTGCCGTCGTCGCGGTACCGGTAGTAGCCGGGGTCCCAGTCCTCGTAGATCAGCGAGAACCCGAACTCAGCCAGCATCCGGTTCGACAGCGTCCCCGTCCACTTCGCCGTCCCCGTGTCGTAGTGCGGAGACGTCCACGACGACGACGCGGTGGCGAGGTCGGTGCCTGTACCGTGCTGGCTGAACCGACGCTTCCGCACCTTGTCGAACATCGCCGAGATCTTGTGCTGCTGCGTCATCTGCCACGTCAGCCGCACGTTCGCGCTGTGGATGGTGTTGTTGTCCAGCGCCTGCGAATAGTCGGGGTTGATGCTGTTGGTGATCTCGTTGTTCACCCCGTTCCACCGGCCCGTCGAGAAGAACCACAGACGGTCGCGGAACACCGGGCCGCCGATGGCCCCGTTGTTGTCGTAGATGAGGCTGACGCCGGTCGCCTGCCTCAGGCCCTGGTCATAGGCGAATTGGTTGGCCGCCCTCCCATCCCCGATGACGCCCAGATTGTCGGCCTGCCAGTTGCCCGGCGTGAAGCCCGTGAACCAGTTCCCGCTGAACTGGTTGCCCCCCTCGTTCGGGATCATGTTGATGCGAAGGCCGCCGTTCTGGGTCTCCGCCCCCTGCCCCGACGTCGTGTACGACGTCTCCGCCGCCAGCATCGGGTTCAGGTAGGCCTGGTACCGGCCGTCGCTGATCATCGTGTTGATCATCATCCCGTCGACCTCGATCGTCGTGTGGGCGGCGTCGAGACCGCGGCCCATCATCTCGGACTGCTGCACCCCCGCGGTGCCGCCCACGTCCGGCTTGTGGACCTTCACGCCCGGAATCAGGAGCGCGTACGACCACATGCTGCGGCCGGTCGGAATCGCCTCCTGCGTCTCGCGGGTCATGACCTCGATGCGCTGCACCTGCTGCACGTCGACCACCGGGGTCTCGCCCGAGACCGTGATCGTCTCTTCGACCGACCCGACCGACATCACCGCGTCGATCGGCAGGGTCACGTCGGCCCCCAGGATGAGCTGGTCGCGCACCAGGGTGCCGAAGCCGGGCAGGGTGAAGACGACGGTGTACTCGCCCGGCCGCAGGTCGATGATGTTGTAGGCGCCCGTGCCGTCGGTGAAGACGACACGCGACCCCTCGATGAGGACGTCGCTCGACGCCTCGACCGTCACACCGGGAAGCACGCCCCCGGTGTCGTCCGTGACCGAGCCCGCAATCGAGCTCTGCGCCACGGCAACCGCGGGCGCCAGCAGCAACGCCGCTGCCGCGACCGCAAGGAACCTACCCAACCTCATGCGTGCACCTCCTCCATCAGAGACAACCAGTGAAACATCTCTCTCCTTGTTCACTCCAAACGCGGCCCGGCCGTCAGTTGCGCCGGTCGCCGAGCCTCACGACGAAGCCGAGCGAGACCGAGAGCTCCTTGAAGTCCTCGCCGCCCGGGTTCACCAGCGACGACGTCCCCCTCAGGTCGGTCTGGGCGTCCTCGTTGGGATACATGGTCAGGCGGTAGTCCGCCTGAATGCGGAACGCGGTGTTCGGGGTCATGTCGATGTCGACCCCGCCGCCGGGCTGGATCGCCCAGTGGGTGGCGGTGTGCGCGAAGAAGCCGATCTTGCGCAGCGACCGCGCGACCCCGAACAGCGCGTGGAAGTACGGCCGCACCCCCCCCGCCTGCATGTGGAACCGCGGACCGCCCACCACGCTGGCGGTCTGGATGTTCACGTGGCAGACGGTCAGAATGGGCGAGCAGTACTCTTCCTCGGGCCGATTGAACGAGAGCGTCTGGAAGTCCTGGTTCGGGTTGGGCCGCACCGGCATGTCGTCCGGGCCGCCTGAGTACATCGAATGGGGGTCGATGCCCCGCCGGTAGTGCCCGTTCACGTCAAGGGCGAGCGACAGGCCCTCGTTCACCTCGTACGACGTGTCGAAGAAGAAGCCGAAGGGCAGGCTGCCCGCGTTCGCGGCGAGCTGGTCGTTCGTCAGGAACGAATACCCGACCGCCAAGTCTCCGCCAACCTGCGCCGACGCGGGCTGGGGCGTGACGAGCGCCGCCACCGCCAGCACACAACCGAAAACAAGACGCTTACGCATTATCCAGAACCTCCTCCGAGAGCCCTATCCACCGTTCGCATCCAGCCTGACACCGGCTGGGACTCCACGACGCAACCGAGCGCGGCCCGGGGGTGCCGATGAAGCCGGTGCCGCCTCTTCTACAAGCAAGCACCGTGCCGTTCGCACACCGGAACCCGAACCCCGCGATCCACGTATATTCGAGCGCGATCCCGAACGCCGGTCCCGCGCCGAATCCAAAACATTGGAGATTCATCCAACGGTTTGGTGGGCGGCACCGCTCGAAAGGCGCGTCCGATCGCCGCAAGCCATGCAGACCCCGCCCCGGCCGAACGCCGAACGAGGCGCTCCGGCGGACCGGAAGTTCCCGTTCCGACGGGGCAAAAAGTTCCACTCGACACGCAAGTAACCGTGCACACTACCCGTTTGTGCCCCGCGGGTCAACAAGAATCTCGATCCGCGCCGTTCCCGACACGCGGCCCCCGGGCCCCCGCACGCCGCGCCCCGAAGGGGCCGGGCGGGTCTGCTACACTGGGCCCCGGCATGCTCGACTGGGTGCGCACGGCCGGCTTCCACCGCCGTACGGGGCGTCGCGCGGCCGGCGCGGCGCTAGCCGCGTGGCTCGGCGCGGCCGGCGCGGCGGAAGGCGGCGGCGCGCCGGGCTACGGCGCCGGCATCGCCGCCCAGGAGCGGCCCGCGGGGGCGGACGTGACTTTCACCCGGGAGATCGCCCCGCTCCTGCTGATGCACTGCGGCGCCTGCCACCAGCCCGGGGGCGTGGCCCCGTTCAGCGTGCTGACCTACGCCGACGTCCGACCGTGGGCGCGGGCGATCCGGCAGTCGGTTCGCACGCGGTCGATGCCGCCCTGGAAGCCGGCGCCGGGCTACGGGGGTCCGTTCGTCGCCGAGCGGCGGCTGAGCGGGGCCGAGATCGACCTGATTGCGCGCTGGGTCGACGGCGGCGCCCCCGAGGGAGACCCCGCCGACCTGCCGCCGACGCGGCGCCGGGCGCCGGACGCGGGATGGCGGCTCGGCGCGCCGGACCTCGTCGTCGAGATGCCCGAGCCCTACCTGCTCCCCGCCGGCGGCGACGGCGACGACGTCCTCCGCAAGTTCGCGCTGCCCATCCCGATTCCCGAGACGCGGTACGTGAAGGGGGTGGAATTCCAGCCCGGCAACCCCCGCGTCGTGCATCACGCCAACCTGAAGATCGACCCGACCCCGGCGTCGCGGCGGCTCGACGCCGAGGACCCCGAGCCCGGCTACGAGGGGGTCACCCCGTTCGACGCCCGGTTCCCGTTCGGCTACTTCCTGGGGTGGACGCCGGGGCAGGCGCGCCCCCTGGAGGCCGACGGCATGGCGTGGCGGCTCGACCCCGGCTCGGACCTGCTGGTCGAGCTGCACCTGACGCCCACCGACGAGCCCCAGCCGGTGCGGTCGCGCGTCGGGTTCTACTTCACGGACGAGGCCCCGACGAAGGTCCCGTTCACGATCCGCCTCGGCAAGCAGGACCTCGACATCCCGCCGGGGGCGGCCGACTACCGCAGCGTGGACCGCTACGTGCTGCCGGTCGACGTCGAGGTGCACGGCGTGCAGCCGCACGCGCACTACCTGGCCGAGGAGGTGCGGGGCTACGCCACCCTGCCCGACGGGACCCGCCGGCCCCTGATCCGCATCGACGACTGGGACTTCCACTGGCAGGACTTCTACCGCTACGAGACGCCGTTCGTCCTGCCCCGGGGCACCGAGCTGGCGATGGAGTTCACGTACGACAACTCCGCCCGCAACCCCGACAACCGGTTCGCGCCGCCCCGCCGGGTGACCTGGGGCCAGGACTCGTCGAACGAGATGGGCGACCTGTGGATCCAGGTGGTGCCGGTCCGCCCCGCCGACCTCGGGCCCCTGACCCGCGACCGGCGGCCGACGGAGCTCGCCGAAGACATCGTGGGCTTCGAGATGGAGCTGGCCGCCGACCCCGACCAGGTGATGATGCACGACGACGTCGCCTCCCTCTATCTGCAGTTCGGGCGGATCGACGAGGCGGCGGCGCACTACCGCGAATCGGCGCGGCTGCGGCCCGGGTCGCCGGCGGCCGCCTACAACCTCGGCACGACGCTCCTGCAGGCGGGCGCGCTCGACGAGGCGGCCGGCGAACTCGAGCGGGCGCTGCGGCTGAACCCCGACTACGCCCTCGCCCACAACAACCTCGGCGCCGTCTTCCGGCTGCAGGGCCGGCTGGCGGACGCGGTGCGGCACTTCCGGCGGTCGCTGGCGATCCGCCCCGACGACGGCGAGGCGCTCTACAACCTGGCCAACGCGCTGATGATGCAGGGGGCGCTGGACGAGGCGGCGGCGCTGTACCGGCGCGCCGTCGACGCCGCGCCCGACGCCCCCGAGCCGGCGGCCGAGCTGGCGTGGCTGCTCGCGGCCCACCCGGACCCGGCGCGGCGCGACCCCGCCCGCGCGGTCGCGCTGGCGGAACGGGCGGCGGCCCTGACCGGCCGCGTCCAGCCGGCGGTGCTCGACGTGCTCGCCGCCGCCTACGCCGCCGCGGGCCGGCTCGACCGGGCCGTCGCGACCGCGGAGACCGCTCTCGGCCTCGTGCCCGCGGACCGCGGCGACGTGGCCGCGGTCATCCGCCAGCGCCTCGACGGCTACCGCCGCGCCCTGGCCGAGCCGCCCGCGCCGCGCCGGTAGTCCTCGTCCTTGCGTGCAATCGAACCTCGTGACATCATGGTTCGGCTGCCGGATGCGGTTTCGGTCGTGCGCGAGCCCGTGCCGCGCGATTCGTTCGTCGGCGCCGGATGAGGAGGCCGCCTTGGATTTCGCCGCAATCGGGATGCAAGCCGTCGCTGCCGTAGCGGCCGTCGGAGTCTTGTGGTTCGCCGCCCGCAAGGACAGCAGGGACGCCAGAACCGAGTTTCAGAAGTCCATCGAGACTCTCATGGCCCAGAAGTTGGCGATCCTGGACGGGAAGATCGACAGCATCCGCAACGAGAACGCCGACATCAAGGTGCGCCTGAACAGCATCGACGAGCACCTCAGGCGCAGAGCAAAGGGATGAGCCCTCGACCCGTCCGTTGACGCCGCCACATGTCATCCCGCCGCCGACGCCGCCCCGCGCCACGGTCCCGGCCCCCGGCGGCACCGGCGCGTCCGCGCGGTTCGGCCGGGGTGCCGGTCCGCGCCCGCGGCGGCGGATGGACGGGCGGCGGGTTCGGCCGGGCCGCCCTCGCCATCTTCGGCCTCGCCCTCGCGGTCCGGCTCGTCCACGTCCAGCAACTCAGTCCGGCCCCGTTCTTCGACCTCGCGATGGGCGACGCCCAGAGCTACCACGCGTGGGGCATGGAAATCGCCGGCGGCGACTGGCTGGGCGACGAGACCTTTTACCAGGCGCCGCTGTATCCGTACTTCCTCGGGCTCGTCTACGCGCTCTTCGGCCCGAGCCTGCTCGCGGTAAGGCTGTGCCAGATCGTGCTGGGCGCGGCCTCCTGCGCCCTCCTGGCGACGGCCGCGAACCGGCTCTTCTCAAGGGAGGCGGGCGTCGTCGCCGGCGCGATGCTCGCGGTCTACGCCCCGGCGATCTTCTTCGACGGCCTGATCCAGAAAACCGCCCTGGGCCTGTTCCTGCTGTGCCTTCTCCTCGCCCTCGTCGCCCGGCTCGTCACCGAGCCCGGCCCGCCCCGGGGGTGGCTGTGGCCCGGCGTGGTCCTCGGGGCCCTCGTGCTGACGCGGGAGAACGCGCTGGTGTTCGCCGCCGTGCTGCTGGGGTGGCTGGCCCTGTCGCGCGACGCCGGCCGGCGGCATCTCGCGCGGGCGGGGGCCCTGGCCCTCGGGCTCGCCCTCGTGCTCCTGCCGGCGGCGGCGCGGAACCAGGCCGTCGGGGGCGAGTTCCTGCTGACGACGGCCCAGTTCGGACCGAACTTCTACATCGGCAACAACCCCGACGCCGACGGCACCTACCGCCCCCTCGTGCCGGGGCGCGGCGACCCCCGCTTCGAGCGCCGGGACGCGACCCAGATCGCCGAGCGCGAGGTCGGCGCGCCGCTGACCCCCGGACAGGTGTCGAGCTACTGGACGGGCCGGGCGCTGGAGTACATGCGCACGCAGCCGGGGGACTGGCTGCGTCTGACCGGGCGCAAGACGATGCTGACCCTGAACGGGTCGGAGGTGGCCGACACCGAGGACCAGCTCAGCCACGCCGACTGGTCGCCGCCGCTCCGGCTCGCCGGCTACCTCTGGCACTTCGGCCTGCTCGCGCCCCTGGGGGTCGCGGGCATCTGCCTGACGTGGAGCCGGCGCCGGCAGCTCCGGCCGTTCCACCTGATGCTCGCCGCCTACGCGGCCAGCGTCGTGCTGTTCGCGGTGATGGGGCGCTACCGCCACCCACTGGCACCGCTGCTGATGCTGTTCGCCGCGGCGGGGGCGGTCGCGGTCTGGGAGACGGCCAGGCGCCGCAAGGGGAAGGGGTGGACCCGGGAGGCGGCGTGGGCGGGGACGGCGGCGGCCGCCCTGCTCGTCGTCTGCAACTGGCCGGTGCTGTCGATGAGCGACATGCGGGCCATCACCGCGCTGAACGTGGGGACCGAACTGCAGGCGCAGGGCCGGCTCGACGAGGCCGTCGAGCAGTACCGGCGGGTGCTGGCGCTGACCCCCGACGACGCCCTCGCCCACAGCAACCTCGGCACCGCCCTCGCCGCTCAGGACCGCCTCGACGAGGCCGTCGGCCACTACGAGCGGGCGCTGGCGCTCGCCCCCGGCGACGCCGACGCCCACTCGAACCTCGGCAACGCCCTGCTGTCGCTGGGCCGCACGGCGGAGGGCGTCGCGAGCCTCCGGCGGGCCATCGACCTCGACCCCGCCTCGGCCGAGGCCCACGCCGTCCTGGGCATCGCCCTGCACGACGGGGGGGAACTCGACGACGCCGTCGCGCACCTGCGCCGCGCCGTCGAGCTCGGGGCCGCCTCGGCCGAACTCCACAACCGGCTGGGCATCGCGCTCGGGTCGCAGGACCGGCTCGCCGAGGCGGCGGCCGAGTTCCGGCGGGCCATCGACCTCGACCCGGGCCACATCGACGCCCGCGCCAACCTGGGGACGGCGCTCCAACTGCAGGGCCGGCTGGACGAGGCGGTGGCGCAGTTCCGGGAGGCGCTGCGGATCGCGCCGGACCACCCCGACCTGCGGGCCCGGCTCGACGCGGCGCTGGCGGAGCCGCCGGGGCGCTTGAGGCATCACGAACGCCCGCCCTGAAAGATCCTCCGGCTGGCCTCCTTCCGGGACAGCCCCTGCAACTGCTCCCAGGACGCCACGATGCGGTTGCGCTCCTTCTCGACCGCCTTGTGGACCTCCTTCTCGACGGCCTTCTTCAGCTCCTTCCTGAACGCGGCCTTCCTGATTTCCTCGCGCGTCTCGAACATCCTTCTCCCCCAATCGAACAACGCGGCCAACGGCACCACGAACGCCCAGTAGAGCCGCACGACCGCCGTCTCGAAGCTCTCGTACGCCCAGGAACTCGATTCCGAGAATACCTGCAGAATCGCCACGCCGGCGCAACCGACGACGGCGAAGCCGACGGCCTGGAACCCGATGCCCCGTTCGGACGGATTGTCCGTCGATCTGGATGCATCCATCGACCCTGATGGATGCAAGTACGCTGCCAGCGGACCGTGGTTCGGGCGCGCCCCGCACGAATGCCCGGTCGCGGGCGCGCGACCGACCGGCGCCTCCCGCCCCGCCTACCCGGGTTCGACGCTGTCACGTCTACCCTGGTTGCCCGTGGCCGTACTACAGCCAGCAAGGACAGCGTGAACCGCGAGGAGGGGCCCCGTCGGCGGTGCCGCCGCGGATCCCGCGATGCGGAGGGCGCGGCGTCCGGGCCGCGGGAGGCGGTCGCACCCGGTCCGGGGTGCCCGCCGGCCGCAGCGCGGGAACCCCGCCCCCTACTCCAGTTCGTCGTCCTGCCAAGGAACCGCGGCACGGTTCGCCGGCCAGATAGCGCGCCAGATTGGCGGACATCCGCCGCACCGCGGCCGATTGGCCCGCCTCGG
>CAXXTG010000081.1:0-5726 GCA_963666855.2 Vicinamibacterales bacterium | reverse complement strand
CCCCCCGGTGCCGGCCCAGGGCCTGCGACTGCTCGATGTCCTCGGGGTAGCTGCGGGTGTGCACCCACGCCACGTCGCCCGACGCGACGTCGAATGCGGTCACCCGGCCGCTGCCCTCCGACACGTACATCAGCCCGTTGGCGACGATCGGGGTCGGCACCCACCGGCTGTTGTCGCGCATCGACCACGCCCACACGAGGCGCAGGTCGGCGACGTTCTCCCGGTCGATCTGGTCGAGCGGGCTGAACCCGGTCACGTCGTACGTCCGCCGGTAGCTCAGCCAGTCGCCGTCCTCGGGGTTCAGCAGCCGCTCCTCGGTGATCGGCTCCCACTCACGCTCCGCCGGCTGCCCGAACGCGAGTCCCGCCAGCAGCAGGCTCGCGCCGGCCACGCACGCCAGCGCCCATCGCCAGCCACAACACATTCGCATCGCCTGTCTCCTTCTCCCGCGGCCGGCCTCCGCCGCGTTCGGGCGGCCGGCGCGGCTCGTCGGCATGCTGCGGATCATCACCCATGCCCGCCGCCGGTGCAACCGGCGACGGCCCGGGTGCACGTCAGATTCGTGAGACCCGCCTCTGCCGCCACGAGCACTTCGCCTAAGCCACCCGTTCGCACGCCAACCTGGCCCGGAAATCGCCAACCTGGCCCGGCAACGCTCGCAATCGCGAATCTGCAACTTTCCTGACGTGCACCCCGACGGCCCGGGGCGCTTGGCGGCGCCGGCCGGAATCGGTTATGATAACGATATGGACGCTACGGTGATCGAGGTCCTGACGGCGCTGCTCTCCCTCGTGAGCGCGGTCGGCGTGTTGATCGTGAACGGCAAGGTGGATCGGCTGACGGGCCGGGTCGACAGCCTGACGAGGCTGGTCGATCGATTGACGGGCCGGGTCGACGCCATCGAGGGGACCCTCCACACCGTGGTGGCGGCCGTCATGGACCGCAAGCCGTCTGCGGGCGGCCCCTCCTGACGCCGCCCACCGGCGTCCGCGCTCCGCAACCGGCGCTCACCCCTTCACGCACACCACCTGCTTCAGGGTGTGCACCACGTCCACGAGGTCTGACGAGTTGGCGATGACGGTGTCGATGTCCTTGTAGGCGCCGGGTATCTCGTCGATGACGCCGCGGTCCTTCCGGCACTCCACGCCGGCCGTCTGGCGCTCGAGGTCGGCCACCGTGTACGCGGCCTTCGCCTTCGACCGGCTCATGCGCCGCCCCGCCCCGTGCGCGCACGAATCGAGCGCGTCCTTCGACCCGCGACCCCGCACGATGTACGACCGCGCCCCCATGCTGCCGGGGATGATGCCCAGTTCGCCGCGCCCCGCGCGTATCGCGCCCTTGCGGGTCACGTAGACCGCCTCGCCGAAGTGCTCCTCCTCGGCCACGTAGTTGTGGTGGCACTCGACCGCGGTCCCGTCCACCCGGAAGGGCGGCAGCTTCGTCCGGAGGGCGTCGACGATGCGCGCCATCATCAGGCGCCGGTTCTCCAGGGCGTAGCGCTGCGCCCACCGCACCGCGTCGGCGTAGTCGGCGAAGTGGGCCGACCCCTCCTCCAGGTACGCCAGGTCCTTGGCGGGCAGGCGGGCGAGGTGCCGCTCCATGTCGCGCTTGGCGAGCTGGATGAAGTAGCGGCCGAGCGCGTTGCCGGTGCCGCGGCTGCCCGAGTGCAGCATCACCCACACCCGGTCCGCCTCGTCCAGGCACACCTCGATGAAGTGGTTGCCGCCCCCGAGGGTGCCGAGCTGCCGCGGCCACTTCGCGCGCACGTCCCGCGCGAGGGCCCCGGCCTTCGGGTGGCGCTCGACGATGCGCTCGAGGCCCGGCCGCAGCGCCTTCAGCACGCCGGGGTCCGCCACCGGCTCGTCGTGGGCGGCGAAGCCCACCGGCACCGCGTCCTCGATCGCCCCGCGCACTCCGCGCAGCGAGTCGGGCAGCCGCGCCGCGTCCAGGGTCAGCCGGGCCGCGGCCATCCCGCAGCCGATGTCGACCCCCACCGCGGCGGGGATCAGCGCGCGCCGGGTGGGGATGACCGACCCGATGGTCGCCCCGATGCCCACGTGCACGTCGGGCATCGCGGCCACGTGCCCCACCACGATCGGCAGCCGCGACACCGCCGCGAGCTGCTCGACCGACTGCGCGTCGACGTCGTCGGTGAAGATCCTGACGGGCACCCCGCCCCGGTCGATCACCCGCCGCACCGGCATGGTCTCAACCCCCCGACGCCCAGCCGTAGTTCAGCCGCAGGTAGAAGAACGCGCCGTTGACGCCGAACGGGGTCTGGGCGCTGAATCGGTTGCCCTTCTGGCGGGCGATGGGGTTCTCCTCGGGGTCGTTGTCGAAGACGTTGCGGCCGCCGACGGTCAGGGTGGTCGACGCGCCGACGGGATACGAGGCCTCCAAATCAACCACCGCGTCGCCGTGGTAGAGGTAGAGGTCGCGCGCGTCGAACCACTCGTCGTAGTAGCTCGCGCGGGCGAGCAGGCTCCAACGCCCCAGGGCCTGCCGCACGGTGGCCGTCCACCGCGTGCCCGGCACCGCCTCCTGCAACTGGCGGATGCGCGTGTCGTCGAGCACCGCGGCGTCGAAGCGGGTCACGGCGGTGGCGGTGCGGTTGAAGAGCAGGCCGAACGTGGTCCGCCCGCCGAGGCGCGCCGGCGCCCAGTTCGCGACGAGGTCGAGGCCCTGCGTCACGGTCTCGAAGTGGTTGGTGAAGAAGCGGAAGTTCTGCAGGTTGGCGGCGCTCGTCACCCCCTCGGCGACGAGGGCGTCGACCTCCGAGGGGTTCAGCGCGAAGAGCTGGGTCAGGGCGAGCCGGTCCGACAGGCGGATGCGGAAGTAGTCGGCGGTCAGGGTGAACGCCCCCGCGTCGATGACCGCGCCGGCCGTGAAGTTGACCGAGCGCTCCGGCTGGAGGGGCTCGCCCCCCCGCAGACGCGCCACGCGCGAGGTCGACGGGATGGTGCCGTTGTTCACCAGGTCCATCAGGGTGTGGTCGTACTGGGTGGTGACGTTGAACGCGTTCTGCTGGCCCGGCGTGGGGGCCCGGAAGCCGGTGCTCGCGCCCGCGCGCAGGGCGGCGGCGGGGGCGAGGCGGACGCGCCCCGACAGCTTCCCGTTCGTCGCGGTCCCGAAGTCCTCGAAGTCCTCCAGCCGCAGGGCGCTCCCCACGGTCCACGCGTCGCCGTCGCCCCGCACCTCGAGGTCGCCGTACACGGCGGCGTTGGCGCGGCTCCACGTCCCCGCCGCGATGGGGCTGAACCCGGGGAAGCCGTTCGAGCCCGCGCTGAACCCCTGCGCCGCGTAGGGGCCGATCATCCACGACGCCTCGTCGCCGAGGCCGATCTCGAACCGCTCGTTCCGCCACTCCGCCCCGCCCGCCAGGTTCGCCCGGTCGCCGAAGGGGTAGCTGAGGTCGAGGTTGACGCCGACGTCGTCCTGCCGGTAGGCCCCGGGGTCGAACGCGGTGGGGCTCTCCGGGCCGAGCGAGGCGTTGACGGTGTCGTAGATGTGGAAGTCGGCGGTGCTCGAGCCGACGCCCGCGCCCGCGTCCCAGAGCAGGCCCCCCGCGAGCTCGCCGCGCACCCCCGCGACGGCCGAGGCGTCGAGCACGTCGCCCCCGAACTGGGGGGTGAACCCGCCGGGGAGGCGCTCCTGGAACGAGAAGCAGTTCGGGTCGGCGAAGATCCGCGCGAGGGCCGCGGGGTCGGGCCGGGCCGCCGTCACCGGCGCGGCGGGGCAGCCGGCCGAGCCGTCGGCCACGCCGTCCGCGGCGTCGAGGACGTCGCCGACGAGCAGGCTCTGTCCGCCGTCGGCGCTGAACACGGCCGACCGCGTGTTCGGGTTCCGGAAGAAGAAGCCGCTCTCCACCGTCCGGCGCGAGTAGTTCGCGTAGCCGTAGGCCTGCACGCCGCCCGCGAACAGGTGGCCGAAGTTGCCCCACAGCTTCAGGTTGTCGTCGACGCGCGGCGACCCCCAGACCTGGGCGGGGTCGCGGACCGCGTCGTTGCCGGCCGCGATGAGGGCGGCGGCGTCGTCGCGCTGCACGCTGCGGCTGGTGGCCCCGCTCTCGCCGTACTCCAGGCTGAGGTTCGCGAAGCCGTTCGCGCCGAGGGGCAGGCCGGCGTTGCCCGCCACCGTGTACGTGCCTCCGTCGCCGGCCGCGTGGCCGCCGGTGCGCAGCTCGAGGGCGCCCCCCGAGCGGTCGTCCTTCAGCAGGAAGTTGAGCACCCCGGCGATCGCGTCCGAGCCGTACTGCGCCGCCGCCCCGTCGCGCAGCACCTCGACCTGCCGGAGGGCGATCGACGGGATGCTCGAGACGTCGGGGCCCTGCGCCCCGTCCGAGACGCCGTTGCCGATCCAGGTGATGACCGCGCCGCGGTGGCGCCGCTTGCCGTTCACCAGCACCAGCGTGTGGTCGGGGGCGAGGCCGCGCAGGGTCGCGGGGCGGATCAGCCGCGCCCCGTCGCCGACCTGCTGGGGGCTGACGTTCCACGACGGCACCAGGGTGCGCAACTGGTCGCCGACGTCGCTGTCGCCCTGGGCCGCGAAGTCCTCGAAGGGGATGGCGTCGATGGGCACCGCCGACTCGGTGACCGAGCGCGGCCGGGCGCGGCTGCCCACCACCACCACCCGGTCCTCGAGCTGCACCGGCATCTCGACCGCGAGCGCCGCGGCCGCCCCCGCCGCGGCCGCCACCCCGCGCCGCACGACGGTGCGGAAGCCGGGCAGCGTGAACGTCACGTCGTACGCGCCCGGCGGCAGCGCCGCGAACGCGAACCGGCCGTCCCCGCCGGTCACCGCCGTCCGGACCCCGCCGCCGTCCGCCGGCCGCGCCTCGACCGTCACCCCCGGCAGCGCGAACCCGGTGGCGTCGGTCACCGCGCCCTCGATGGCCGCGGTCTGGGCCGCGGTCGCCGGCGCGGCGGCGAGCACGATGGCGGCGGCGACGAGACGGGCGCCGGTCATGGTCTCTGCGCGGCGGCCGGCCGCGGTTCGGGTCCGGGCGGTCCGACCGCGGGGGCGTCAGTCGGCGGCGGGGGCGGCGCCCTTGAGGGCGTCGAGCACGATCGCGCGCAGCTCGCGTACGTCCCGATCCAGGGCGTCGATGCGGGCGCCCAGGCTCTCGCTCAGGGCGTCGATGCGGGCGTTCACGCTCTCGCTCAGGGCGTCGATGCGGGCGTTCACGTCGGCGATCTGCGCGGTGAATTCGGTTCGGAGGTCGTCGATGCGGGCGTTCAGGCTCTCGTTCAGGTCGTCGATGCGGGCGTTCAGGCTCTCGTTCAGGTCGTCGATGCGGGCGTTCAGGCTCTCGTTCAGGTCGTCGATGCGGGCGTTCGTCGAGCACGAACTGCCGATGATGGTCGCGCAGAGCGCGGCTACCGACAGGATGATCGTGAGGCGGTCCGAACGGCCCATGTCCGTAACGTACCACGGCCCCCGGTTTCCGGCAAGACCGGCCGGCGGCCCGGCGCGGCGCCGCCTGGAGACATGCCGTTCAGACTACGGCTGGCCCGGCCTGGCCCGGCGTTGTGTGACATACTGAGGTTATCAGTGACATCCCCATCGGGCCGTCCGCGGGCCGCCGGCCTCCCGCGTCGGCGAATGCCGGGCCGGACCATCGCGGCCCCGCCCGGCGCGGCGGGAAGCGGGGGCGCAAGCGCGAAACAGAGCGGGGGAGAGGGGGTAGGCGCATGGAGACAACGAGAGGGAAGGCGGCGGGGACGGGG